>DASUEB010000145.1:0-15574 GCA_036275295.1 Luteibaculaceae bacterium
AAGCGAGTCTATTAATATGGGCCGAATCATGGGTGTTGAAGGGCAAGCAGTTCAATGGATATTCTTTGGTAGGTAGAATTTTCTTTGTTCGCCTTTGTAAACCGGCTGTCCAATGGGCCAAACCGAATCGTTTATTTTTATTGACTTGAAAGGAAGTATTAATCCAACAAGTGGGGGCAATTGCAGTTGACCAAGTTGAAATAATTGGGATCTATGGGCGCAATGCCCTAATAATGCGTAATGCAACGCAAGGATGATAGATTTCGATTATCATCACCCCGTTAATCTGCATGATCAGGGTTGGGTGTTTGAAAGGCGTAATATCCTTGTATTAGTCGACCAAGGGCAAATCTTGTTGATGGATTTCAAAAAGATCTTCTGCTAAAGTTCATCAAACTTCAACTGATATTAAATGGCTTCTAACTCACAAAGCTCAAGCGCGGAGCGACTTCCCCGCGCTTGAAGGCTTTTTACATATGTAGTGCGCGTTTGTCGGTTGCATCGAGTGCCGCCTCTTTGAGCGCTTCCGTAAATGTGGGGTGGGCGTGACAAATACGCGAGATATCCTCGGCACTGGCGCGGTATTCCATGGCCATAGCAGCCTCGGCAATGATGTCGGCTACACGGGGTCCAATCATGTGAACGCCCAGAACTTCATCGGTTGTTTTGTCGGCCAAGACCTTCACAAAACCGTCGATGTCCATGCTGGCGCGTGCCCGGCCCAACGCACGGAAAGGGAATTGTCCGCTCTTGTACTCGCGTTTTTGTTCTTTTAATTGTTCCTCGGTGTATCCAACCGATGCTACTTCAGGCCAGGTGTAAACAACCCCTGGAACCAAAAGGTAGTTGAGGTGGGGTTTTTGCCCGGCGATCATTTCTGCCACGCAAGTTCCTTCTTCCTCGGCTTTGTGCGCCAACATAGGACCCTTAACCACATCACCAATAGCGTAAATGTGTTTTACGCTGGTTTGAAGATGTTCGTTCACCTGGATACGACCCGCTTGATCTTGTTCAATTCCAATAGCTCCGGCGTTTAATCCTTCGGTATACGCCTTGCGACCTACACAAACCAATGTGTAGTCGGCCTGGAAGCTCACCGTTTCGCCTTTTTGATTTTCGGCTGTTACGGTAGTGTGATCGCCTTGATTGGTAACTTGAAGAACTTTGTGCGAAAGGAAGAATTCTACCCCGAGGTTTTTCTTCATTACGCGTTGTAGCTCCTTGCCTAGAGAGCGATCCATACTGGGTATGATACTGTCGAAGTATTCCACTACCTGCACCTTGGTTCCCAAACGGGCATAAACCGAACCCAGTTCCAGGCCAATCACTCCACCGCCAATGATAACCATGGTACCCGGAACCTCAGGTAGACTCAAGGCCTCGGTAGAGGTAATGATGCGTTTTTTATCGATGGCAATACCGGGGAGGGTAGAGGGTTTAGAACCCGTGGCAATAACAGCGTGTTTAAAATCATGTGTCTCTGAGGTGCCATCTACTTTGGTTACCGTAACCGAGTTGCTGGTGGCAAAACTCCCTACGCCGTGAAATACCTCAATTTTATTCTTTTTCATCAAAAACTTGAGACCATCCACTGTCTGATCAATCACCGTCTGCTTGCGTTTGATCATTTGACCAAAATCAATGGCGGGTTTGTTGATGACAATGCCGTGTTGGGCGAAGTTTTCCAATGCATTGTGGTAATGCTCAGAGCTATCTAGGAGGGCCTTTGAAGGAATACATCCCACGTTGAGGCATGTGCCTCCTAAGCTATCGTATTTTTCAACTAAAGCGGTTTTTAAGCCCAACTGGGCGCAACGAATGGCACATACATATCCACCCGGACCTGAGCCAATAACTACTACATCAAAAGAAGCCATGCTTTTTGTATTAAAAGTGCCACGAAGGTACTAGTTTAATTGCGTTTGATAGGTTTAACCCATCAATTTTTAGCGTGTTAATTACTTTTTCGAATCTGGAAGCTAAAAATCAAGGCGCAGGCCACAATGGCCAATGCCGCCACGTAATCACCCCATCGGGTGTACAGGGTTTCTCGGGTGTGAACCACTGCCTGGCACTTTATTACCCCTGCAGTGCCGTAGGGCAGCGATTGCAATATCTCTCCCTTGGCATTGATATGTGCCGAAATCCCCGTATTGGCCGATCGCAGAACATCTTTTCGGTGTTCAATGGCACGCAGTTTGGCATAGGCCAAATGCTGCTTGTGACCCGCGCTAACATCCCACCAACCATCGTTGGTCATGATGCATATCAGGTTGGCCCCGGCTTTTACATAGTCGCCAACATAACTTCCATAAACGCTTTCGTAACAGATGACAGGGGCAAAACGCGCAGGTTGGTTAGGTTTTCCAAATGCCACCCGGTTTGCTTGGGTACTGAGACTGGTGGATGCACCCCCGAAGTTCAAGATGGCGTCGCCCAGCAAAGGTTTGATAACGGTTGCAAATGGAAGGATCTCGGCTGCTGGCACCAGTTTGCTTTTGTGGTAAGAGCGCGTGGGCTCTTCGCTAATCCACAATGCGCTGTTGTGATTAACATAATGGAGGTTGGTGCCCTCAACCGGTCGCGCCTCAATAGGCAAGGGCTCATTGGCTTTGCACAAGCCTGTAGTAGATGCACCGATCAATAGGTTAACCTTGGGGTGTTTTTGTTGGAAGTTGCGAATGATGTACAGGCTGTTGGTTGAGTCGAGCTGCCCCTCCCACATGCCGATGGGTACAATTCGTCCGGTAGGATCGGTATCAAAGGCACTTCCCTCCTGAAGGTCGGTCTCGGGAAATAGCAGTAACTCGGATTGTGGACTGATTGATTTTTCCAATTCGGCCAATTCCGTTTGCAACTGACGCAAGGGATCGACGCGGAATTTTTGCCCGTAGGGATCCAGATTGGGCTGCATGATCAAGACCTCGGTGGTTTGGCCCAACACCTCTGTATTGGCTCCGATGATGAGCGACAGGCCACAGGGTATTACAATTAAAGCACCTATTGCGGCCGCATAAAACTTTGTCAAGCTTCCACGCAGATACAACTGAGCCAGCAAGGCGGCTGTAAGCAAGATCCAAACCGTTCCACCAAATGAGCCGGTGTACTCATACCATTGCACGAGTGCCGTTGAATTGGCAAATACATTTCCCAAGTTGAGCCACGGCCAACTGAGGTCCCATTGCAGATGCAGGTATTCAAATCCAATCCACCCGGCTGAAGTCCAGCTAAGCACAACCCACGCATTGCGCTTCGACCACCACCTCAAGGCAGTGACAAAGGGCAGTGCCATCAAAAAACTATTGATAAACGAAGGCATAAAAGCGGAAATGAAACGCGTAGCGAAATCGCCGTCCACTTGGAACAACCAATGAGTAGCAATCAGATTCCAAGCAAAAAAAGCGGTGTACAAGCTCAGAAAAGCTCTCCAGACCTTGGTTTGCTGAGCCGCCATCGATAACAAGCCCGCAAACAAACAACCAAAACCCAAAAAGGCCAAGGGGGTGAGATCAGCAATATGAGGCCAGCTCAAACCCAGCATCACCCCGCCAAGGGGTGCCAGAAATAGGGTGTGGTTTCGTTTCATGCAACAAATATAGACTCAAATTGAACTCTTCGTCTTGCAGTTATAAGGGGTTTCCCTTGCGCGTTAATTCATCGCTTTTTACGTCAGACAAGAACATATAAGCGGATTGACTATTTTGGTCGAATGAAATTGTTTACGATACCCAACCTACTCACCCTGCTCAATTTATTTTGTGGATGCAGCGCCGCTATTCTATTGATTGAAGGGCCTCAAAACAATGAGGTGGTGATGCTACTGGTGGCGGTATCTGCGGTAGCCGATTTCTTCGATGGCTTGGTGGCTCGCTGGTTAAAGCAGGCCTCACCCATAGGCAAGGAGCTGGATAGTCTTGCCGATGTAGTAAGTTTTGGACTGGTGCCGGGTCTGATTGCTCGCCAAATGCTGCTGGAAACTCTACCACACGATTGGACTCATGCCGCATGGGTGGCCTTGATGATCCCGTTATTCTCGGCACTACGACTGGCTAAGTTCAATGTCGATGAGCGCCAGCATCAATCGTTTATCGGATTGCCAACGCCGGCTAATACCCTGTTTTGGCTGGGATTGCCACTGCTGTTTGTACAGATGGGTTACCATGCGCTTGATACAAGGGTTCAGGTAGTGGTGCTGATGGTCTTGATTGTATTGAGTTCTTGGGTGCTGATCGCCGAACTCCCATTGCTGGCTCTCAAGTTCAGTGCGTTCCATTGGCGCGGCAATGAAGCCCGTTGGAGTCTTTTGATATCAGGCCTTCTGTTATTGTGCGCAGTGGGTTTTGCCTGCTTGCCGATTATTGTACTTTTGTACCTTCTTTTATCGATGATCCAACAAAAAACAAAACATGAAATTCAGAGCTGAAATCGATGTTATGCCGCATGATGCCTTATTAGATCCTCAAGGCAAAGCCGTAACCAATAGTATGGGTAACCTCCAACTTTCTGAGATAACCAATGTGCGGATTGGCAAGCACATCAGCCTATTGATCGAGGCGGTTGATGAGGCCACTGCCTCTGCTAAAGTGGATGAGGCCTGTAAAAAATTGCTTTGCAATCAGATCATGGAGAAATACCATTTCACCTTACACCAACAGTAATTAACGATGCGTTCGACGATCGACCATAAATTCCGATTTGTCCGGATAAAAAAAGGCCGCTTTTTCCAGCGGCCTTTTTTGTGGGGTTTAGTTCTATTTTGCAGCGATTACGTCGGGGTTTAAACCATTTGCGATGTGAGGACGGCTTGCGCCAGACTCCTTTTTATCCATGCACCCAACTGCAGAATTTGATTACAGTGTACTGATAAATGCGGCCACCAGTAAGATAGCGACTAGGGTTAAAAACACCAAAATACTGGAGATTACCGTTCCGATAATGGCCAGCACTCGCTGATCAGACTTAAGTCCCAGAATGGAGAAAATCAAACCTGGGAAGCAGAAAAACAGCAGGAATCCGGCGCCTGTGAAAGCCAAAACAGCTAATACAGAACAAATGAAACCAATAATGGCGAAGGTCTCATTGGGTCCATTGCCATTTTTTACCAGTTTCTTTTGCAATTTCTCCACTTTTTGAACGGCTTTCTTGGCCACCCATTGAGCTCCTTTTCCTGCTAAGGTTTTTTTCTGATTGGCCTCAGTTCTGTCTAGTTTAACGGCCTTTTGTGGATTGTCTTGAACAGCCGATGAAGTTACTACGGGTGCAGCTTCTGAGAACTCTATGGCGGGACTTTCAATGACGGGCTGGGTGATCAATTGACTGGCTTGGCTGGAATGCTCCTTCACCTCAATTGCTTTTTCATCTTTGGATGATTTGATGGCCTCAGCTTTGTTTTTTCTACCTCCCAACTCCAGGTGATATCCTTTGAGGTGTTTTCTCTTTGTGATTCTAACTTGAGCGTCGGCGAAGGAGATGCCGATGGCCAGAATTACGGCTAATGCAACTAACTTTTTCATAAATAGGGTTTTGACCAAAATAGAAAAAATATCTAAATCGGATTTAAAATTCACAAAAAAACCACCCGAAGGTGGCTTTTTGTTGCGTTGAAGTTGAGCTATTTAGGCTTGTTGCATTTTGATAATGTTAAGTGCAGCACCGGCCTTGAACCATTCAATTTGCTGTTCGTTGTAGCTGTGGTTAACGGTAATCTCATCGCGAGTTCCGTTGTCGTGGTGCAGAACCAGCTTGAGCGGTGTGCCCGCAGCAAAGGTAGTTAGGCCCAAGATGTCGATGGTATCGTTTTCTTGGATCTTCTCATAGTCGCTTGGATTGGCGAATGTAAGGGCCAACATACCCTGTTTTTTCAGGTTAGTCTCGTGGATACGGGCAAAACTTTTCACCAGTACCGCGCGAACACCCAAGTGACGGGGCTCCATAGCGGCATGCTCGCGGCTAGATCCTTCGCCGTAGTTCTCGTCGCCAACCACGATCGATCCGATACCAGCTGCTTTGTATGCGCGCTGTGTGGCGGGAACAGGACCGTATTGACCGTTGAGTTGGTTTTTAACCTTGTCGGTTTCGCCATTGAAAGCATTTACGGCACCAATAAGCAGGTTATTGGAGATATTGTCGAGGTGACCGCGGTATTTCAGCCATTTGCCCGCCATGGAGATGTGGTCAGTGGTGCACTTGCCTTTGGCTTTGATCAACAGTTTGAGACCGGTTAGGTCAGTGCCTTCCCAAGCAGGGAATGAGTCTAACAATTGAAGGCGATCAGAAGTAGGAGATACATTAACGCTCAAGTTGCTTCCATCGGCAGCAGGGGCCTGGTAGCCGGCATCTTCAACGGCAAATCCTTTCTGTGGTAACTCGTCGCCCGTTGGCAATTCCAGTTTAACGGCCTCGCCCTTGTTGTTGGTTAAGGTGTCGGTGGCTGGGTTAAAGCCCAAGTCACCGGCAATCGCTAATGCGGCCACAATTTCAGGCGACGCCACAAATGCGTATGTGTTGGGGTTGCCATCAGCGCGTTTAGCGAAGTTGCGGTTAAAGCTGTGGATAATGGTATTTTTCTCAGCTTTCTCGGCACCTACGCGATCCCACATACCGATGCAAGGACCACAGGCATTGGTAAATACGGTGGCGTTTAAATCGTTGAAAGTTCCTAGAAGACCGTCGCGTTCAGCTGTGTAGCGCACTTGCTCCGATCCGGGGTTGATGCCAAACTCAGCCTTGGTTTTAAGTCCTTTGTCAACCGCTTGTTTGGCGATCGAAGCAGCGCGACTTAAATCCTCGTATGATGAGTTGGTGCATGAACCGATCAATCCCCACTCAATTTTCAAAGGCCAGTTATTGGCTTGCGCCACTTCCTTCATTTTAGAGATGGGGGTAGCCAAATCGGGAGTAAATGGCCCGTTGATGTGCGGTTCAAGCTCTGATAGATTGATTTCGATGATTTGATCGAAATACGCCTCTGGGTTTTGATACACCTCTGAGTCGGCGGTGAGGTGTTCTTTAATTTGGTTTGCTAGATCAGCTACTTCGGCGCGACCAGTGGCTCGGAGGTAGCGCTCCATGCTTTGGTCGTAACCAAAGGTAGAGGTTGTGGCACCAATTTCGGCACCCATGTTGCAGATAGTACCTTTACCGGTTGCTGAGAGCGAAAGTGCGCCCTCGCCGAAATATTCTACAATGGCACCTGTACCTCCGCTAACGGTGAGGATACCGGCCACTTTCAGTATAACATCTTTAGGTGCAGCCCAACCACTGAGTTTCCCAGTAAGTTTTACACCGATTAACTTGGGGAATTTAAGCTCCCATGGAAGGCCCGCCATTACATCGCAAGCATCAGCCCCACCAACCCCAATGGCTAGCATGCCTAAACCACCTGCGTTTACGGTGTGACTGTCGGTACCAATCATCATACCCCCTGGGAAAGCATAGTTTTCAAGAACTACTTGGTGAATGATCCCTGCACCGGGTTTCCAAAAACCTATGCCGTATTTGTTGGCAACAGAGCCCAAGAAGTCAAACACTTCGCGGCTTTCGTTATTGGCAAATTCTAAGTCTTGTTTGGCACCCAACTTAGCCGTAATCAAATGGTCGCAGTGAACCGTAGAAGGAACGGCCACTTTTTTTCTACCGGCTTGCATAAATTGCAGCAGAGCCATCTGTGCCGTAGCGTCTTGCATGGCAACGCGATCTGGAGCAAAATCAACATACGAGCTTCCTCGCTTGTAGGCCTGCGATGCATTGCCCTCCCAAAGGTGTGCGTACAAAATTTTCTCCGAAAGGGTTAGCGGACGACCAACGGCCTTGCGAGCTGCTGCTATTCTCTCAGGAAATTTAGCGTACAGCCCTTTGATCATATCTAAGTCAAATACCATAAGGGTGTTGTTTACGGGTGATTTTTCAGTGCCGCGAATTTACAAAATATGAAGGTGAAAACCAGTATCATCGATCGTTAATCCTAAATTTCGGCGTTGAAGTTACTGCCCGGCCCTCAACGCAGTGAACCATGTGGGGTTTTATAAACCTATTGGCGCCGCGCCATCCCTCGTCAAACCAGCATAAACTCATTAACCTTTCAACCGACAGCCACAGGGTATTGCCGCTGGTGATATTTCACCGGCTACCTTGCTGTTTTTTTGCCATATTTACCGCATGTTACAACGGTTATTCAAGATAGACGCCATGCAGCTGGAAAATGCCAAGATTGCATTGCGTGCGGTCAAAAGCCAAGGGCTTCGATCTACATTAACCATTTTGATCATCGCCATCGGAATCATGGCGCTGGTAGGGATCCTCACCAGCATTGAGGCCATTGAAAAGAAGTTCCAAAGCGATTTTAGCTTGATGGGCTCGAATACCTTTTCCATCATGAATCGAAACATGACTTTCAATCGGAATACCGAACGCCTGCGGTCAGAGCCTATTTCGTACCAACAAACTCAAGATTTCAAGGATTTATTTGCGTATCCCGCAGTGATTTCTGTCTCGGCGGTGGCATCGGGCAACGCCACTATCAAGTACCGTTCCAACAAAACCAATCCCAATGTGCGGGTCATTGGTGTCGACGATAATTACCTCACCACTTCGGGCTACTCTGTTGGCAAAGGGCGCAATTTCTCGCGAACCGATATGAACAACGCGGCACCGGTGTGTTTGATTGGAACCGACATCGAAAAAAAACTGTTCAAAGATGCACCCGTCGATCCTGTTGGTGCGGTAATCGCCATTGGCGCTATTCGATATACGGTCATCGGTGTATTGAAGTCAAAAGGCAACAGCTTGGGTTTTAGTGGCGATAATCAGGTATTGATCCCCGTAAGCAACCTCAAAGTGCAATACGAGACGAAAAATACGTCGTATTCTGTGGCTGTATTTGTCGATCAAGCCACTGAGCTCGATGCAGCCATCAGTGAGGCAACCGGTAAGTTTCGCATCGTGCGAAAAGATCCACCGGGAAAAGACAATACCTTCTTTATATCAAAAAGCGATAGTTTGGCTGAGTTGGTGATCAGCGAACTCTCTGTTATCAGGATGATTGGTATCGCCATTGGATGTATTACGCTTTTAGGCGCGGCCATTGGTTTGATGAACATCATGTTGGTATCGGTAACCGAACGAACAAAGGAGATAGGCACTCGAAAGGCCATAGGCGCCAGCGCAGCCATAATTCGCCGTCAGTTTTTACTCGAATCCATTGCCATTGGTCAGCTGGGAGGATTTTTCGGCATTATACTCGGCATTGCTATTGGCAACTTGGTGAGCAGCATCGTTGGCGGTGCCTTCATCATTCCTTGGCTTTGGATAGGCAGCGGGGTGGTGCTTTGTTTTGTAGTGGGTGTGGCATCTGGTTTCTACCCCGCCAACAAAGCGTCTCGTCTCGATCCCATAGAAGCTCTTCGCCACGAGTAAGCAGACAGCCGTCAATTTGCTTTTCTCTGGCTCTGGTTCTGCATGCCCGCGAAGCTACGCGGGAGGTGCTGGAATTATCCCGCCGCCCCAGTCCTTTGGTATCGTTCAAAATTTCGCTTCAGGGTGCCGGAGGACTCGGATATCTCTTTATCGCCGGTGAACTGCTTTCCGCCCCAATGCAAGCCATGGCATGGTGGCTTTCCGAGCGATCCACAGCTTGCGCACTAGGGAAGGCTTAGGGCAAAAAAAAAGCCAGCTGGTTAGCTGGCTTTCCTAAAAAGATCGGTTGATTATCCCTCTACTACTTCGAAGGCGATTTCAATGTTCACTTCTTTGTGAAGTTTGATCTCGGCTTGGTAGTTACCTAGGGTTTTGATAGCATCGCCTTTGATAGCAATGGCTTTGCGGTCGATTTCCACTCCGTTGGCCTTGATGGCATCGGCAAGCTGGATGGTATTTACAGAACCGAAGATCTTCCCGGTCTCACCCGCTTTCGCGCCAATCTTCAAGGTCATCGCCTGAATAGCAGTCGCTTTTGCCGCAGCTTCTTCCTTAATTTTAGCCTCCTTGTGAGCGCGTTGCTTCAAGTTCTCAGCTAAGATTTTTCTGTTGCTAGGAGTAGCAAGAATGGCAAAGCCTTGTGGAATAAGGTAGTTAAGTCCGTAACCGTTTCTCACCGTTACGATTTCGTCTTTGTAGCCCAATTTAGCTACATCTGTTTTAAGAATTACTTCCATGATCTTGTCCTCCTTATTTTAACATATCAGCTACATAAGGCATAAGGGCCAGGTGACGGGCGCGCTTAACCGCTGTAGATACTTTGCGTTGAAATTTCAAAGATGTTCCGGTAACGCGGCGAGGCAAAATTTTACCTTGCTCGTTTACAAACTTTAAAAGGAAGTTCGGGTCTTTGTAATCGATATATTTAATACCGGCCTTTTTGAAGCGGCAGTACTTTTCTTTCTTAGTCTCGATGTTGATCGGGGTAAGATATCTTACTTCGTCTTGAGCCATGTCTCTTTAGTTTAATGGATTAAGCGTCTTGTTTAACAGATGTTCTTCTCTTCTCAACATAAGCCACAGCGTGCTTGTCGAGTTTCACAGTAAGGAAGCGAATAATACGCTCATCGCGCTTGTATTCAATTTCCAAGGTTCTGATTAGATCGCCAGGAGCTTCAAACTCGAACAAGTGATAAAAACCGGTGGTTTTTTTCTGAATGGGGTAAGCCAGTTTTTTTAGGCCCCAATTCTCTTCGTGTTTGATCACGCCTCCATTAGCAGAGATGTACTCTCTGAACTTTGCGACTGCTTCCTTTGCCTGATCGTCAGACAAAACGGGAGTTAAGATGAAAACAGTTTCGTAACGGGTTAACATAAATGATTTATTTAGGAGCGCAAAGGTAATACAATATGTGTTATTAACAACACGGGTTCATAAAATTAACCCACCAGGTCGGTAGATGTGCAAAAGACAGGCGCTTATTGGTCAAATGAGTTCTTTATCTAACTTGTTTTTGCCACATCAATCCGGCAGCGCCCAGCAAGGCAGCGTCGCTTTCGGGAAGTTCGGAGGGTAGGATCCGCGTTTTGCCTTTGTAAATGTTGAGCACATGACTCTCAAAACTGTTGATGGTAGGCTCGAAGATGAAATGCCCCGCCTGAGCCAATCCGCCGAATAAAAAAATGGCTTCCGGACTGGTAATAGCTACGGCATTGGCCAGTGCCAATCCCAGAACCTCACCTGTGAATCGGAATGCCTCCAGGGCCAGCGGATCGCCTTCAACGGCGCGGTTGAAGATAAATCGCGCATCGGCTACTTTGTCTTCAAATTCGGCATGGCGGTGTTTTGACATCAGCAAATCGCTGTACGTTCTTTTGATCCCCGTTGCCGATGCATAGGTCTCCAGGCAGCCCCGTCGACCGCAACCGCACTGGCGGCCATCTTTCTCTACAATTACATGACCCAATTCGCCGGCAAAGCTGTCGTGGCCGTAAATCAATTCGTTGTTGGCCACAAATCCACTCCCCAAACCGGTTCCCAAGGTTACAAACAAGAAGTCGCGCATATTGCGGGCGCCTCCAAACATTTTTTCTCCAAGCGCAGCCGCATTGGCATCGTTGGTAAGCAACACCGGAGCATCCAGCGCCTTTTCAAACCACGACGCCAGCGGAATGATGCCAAACCAGTTTAAGTTGGGAGCAAATTCAATGGTGCCATGGAAATGATTGCCGTTGGGAGCTCCAATACCGGCGCCTACCAAGTTGTTCCCCGATAAAAGGTCTTTTATCCGGGCAGATACTTCGTCAACTAAGGCCTGTGGCTCTGGATAGTCTGTTGTTTTTAGGTTTCCACGGGCAACTATGTCTCCTTCGCGAGTTACCAACCCGTAAACCGTATTGGTTCCCCCGATATCAATTCCAGCAACAACCTCCATCATCCCTCAATTTTTACGCCTTGATCTTTCAAGATGGCTTTGGCCCGAACGGCATAGAAAGCCAAATAGGCAAAACACAGCACACCAATCCAATACGATTGTTGGATGCCCAGTAAATCATCGGAGGAGATCCAACCTTGCAATAAACTGATGATTCCACCGCCCATGATCATCATGATCAAAAACGAACTTCCCTTGTTGGTGTGTTTGCCCAAGCCGGCAATGGCCAGCGTAAAAATGCAAGGCCATAGGGTTGAACAGAACAGTCCAACCGAAATAAAGGCAAATACAGAAATCATGCCAGAACTGAACATGCCGATGAGCAGCGCCGTGATGGCGGTCAAGCTGAAATATAGCAACTGTCTTGACGGACTGCCTTTGGAGAGCAGATCGGCGGCGATGATAACCAAGATGACCGCCAAATAGGGCGCGAACCGCGAGATGGAATGCCCCAGAATGTAATTCACCCCTGCAAAGACTCCGAAGGCCAGGTAGGGAACGAGCCAGCGAAGCAGGGCTTTGGTTGATTTTTCGGCTCCAAAAGCCCCCACCGCGCTGGTCCATCGACCAATCATCAAGCTGGCCCAGTAAAGCGACACCCAGGGCGCAATTTCATCGGTTGCCATGCCGTTGTTTTGCTTCAGAAATTCTGGCAAATTCGATACCGTGCTCACTTCTACTCCTACGTATACAAAAATGGCAATCATACCCAAAACCAGTTGAGGGTATTGAAGGGCGCTTTTCCGCGATGGGGTATCGTCGGAAACAGCTGTATCGGCCGTGGTAAGCGTATCCGGGATGGAGGATATTTTAAACAAGAAAGCTACCAACAGAAAGGCAGCACCTAGGATCAGGTACGGAATCTGAATGCTGCCGATGTCGGCGATGGAATTATTCGAACTTACCGAGCCAAATATGGCTAAGCTAACCAACAGGGGGCCAATGGTGGTGCCCACATTGTTGATTCCACCTGCCAAGCTCAGGCGCTGAGACCCGGTCTTGGGGTCGCCCATGTTGATGGCCAGCGGATTGGCCGCGGTTTGTTGCAGCGAAAAGCCCAGTCCAACGGTGAATAGCCCCGAAATGAACAAACCAAACGATTCGGTTTGGGCGGCTGGAATAAAAAGTAAAGTTCCTAATGCCGAAATAACAAGACCCAGCGCAACGCCGTTTTTGTAACCGATCTTATTGAGCAAATCCCCGCCGGTTAACGCGCCCAGTCCGAAGTAAATCACAGATCCCACGGTATATGCGACGTAAAAGGCAAAGCTCACCAATTGACTCTGCCACTGCGTGAGGTGGAGGTTTTCTTTGAAAACGGGAATCAGGATGTCGTTGCTGGCAGCAACAAATCCCCAGAAAAAAAACACACTGATCAGCGTGGTAAACGCCCCTTTTTGGACGGATTGAGATGACATAGGCGAAAGCTTAGGTCGGCAAAGTAGAAAAATACTTTTGTTTCTCAATAGAATCGAATGGGCAAATCCCTGTTTTCGTGGAACTTTTCCTGCGCGCCGATGCAACCGATTAAAACACCGTCAACGGTTGCTGGCGCTCCCCCTATCGAAGGAGGAAATTGCGCTGCGCAGCGCACCTCGCTACCAGACCATTAGCCAATAAAGGGATTGTGTTGAGGTTTGGCATGGGTGTGCATGAGTTTCTTGAGTTTTTCCAAGTTCAGCGGTTTCTGAATCAGTCCTTTGATGCACGTGTATTGCGATGCTTTGATGTAATCTTCGCTGTCGTTACTGCTGGTTAGAAGGTACAGCATTACGTGGTCTAATAAATGAGGGTCATGCCGCTGAATGGTGTCAATCAGTTGAAAGCCATTGATTAAAGGCATGTTAATATCTAACAAAACCAATAAGTTAGGTAGTTTTGAGCGGTGGTCAAGAATCCAGTCCAATCCTTGTTCGGGAAGGTCGAAGGTCAAAATAGGAGCTTCTACGCCCCCTTTCTCCAGAATGGTGCGATTAACCTTTAGATCGATTCGGCTGTCGTCAATGAGCAAGACCATCCGAGTTGCTGTTAGGTATGCGTAAACACATGTCAGTTGGAAAGCGCGCGCTAACCAAGGTCAAATCACCCCCTAGGACCTGAGCCATTCGCTTGCTGGTATACAATCCCAAGCCACTGGTTTTGCTTTGATGTCCGCCTTTGAAGAACATGGTAAACACCTGACTGGCAATTAAATCACTCAGTCCTAAGCCGTTGTCTTTGAAGTGGATCTGAAGTTCATTGGCATAGTCTTTTACCTCAATTTCCAAGGTATTACCGGGGGTATAGTTCTCAAAGGCATGTAGCTCACAGTTTTCCAATAGGTTGTTTAAAATCAAACGAAGTCCATTGGGATCGGTGTGAACCGTCTCGGTCCGATTGTCCAACTGCAATTTCACATCGAATTTGGTGTATAGGTTTGCGGACGACTGAAGCCATTCCTGCATAAATAACGGAAAATGCAACGGAACTTTCTGAATTTCAGACTGTACTACCATCGAACAATTGGCCAGTTTATTTAGGGTTCTATAGGAAGTCTCGATGAGTTCCATAAAGTCGTCGCGGGTTTGGTCGTCGATTTGTTGGGTTACCGATAATAATTCAACCAGGCCGTGGATGCTACTCACCGGTCCTCGTAAGTCGTGCGAACTGCGGTAGAGCAATAAACGAAGGTCCTTGTTGAGCTGCTCAATTTTTTGTTGGTGAAAGGCAAACTCCTCAGCAAGAGTGTTGATGCCGAGGGATATACCGTCTAACTCGTCGAAATTCGCCGTGATCGGTGCTTCTTCGTCGAAGTTGAGCTGGCTGTGTTTGATGATGACTTCAAGCAATTTTTCAATCCGCACTTTTAGACTGCGGTGCTGATTCTCCAATACAATTAAATGCTTGATCCTATCGTGCACTGCGTTCCAGCGCTCGGCAGAATGATAGGGCGTATCAGCGCCATTGGAAAAAGGCTGCACCCTAAGCCATTGCTCAACCTGCGCCAGCCACTCATGACCTGAGTTTACCTTATCTGGATTCAACATGATGCAGTGATTTTTGCGCGATTAACCATTCTTTGGCACTGGTGGAATCAGAGAACATCTTCACCGGGTAAGTAGGAGAGTGGAGTCCGAAGAAAATATTAGCGGCCATTCTCCCCAAAGCAGAGTGATTGATCAGGGCTAAACCATGCACGTAGCGGGGTAAAATATCTTTCATAAAGTCTCTCGACTCCTTGCTTCCCTTGGCATTGGGATCAACCACCGTCAACCACCAAACTTTTTGCCCGGCAAATTCGCGTTCCCACCATTCAATATTGTCTTTCATTTCCTGCAAGGTGGGCACGGCCTTGCCTGGGATGGGTACCGAACAGTAAATGCCATTCTTGTCGAACCAACTGAGCGCGTTGAGTCGCTCCATAACCCGATCATCTGAATCAGGTCTCAGCCACTTGTAGAAATACGTTTTCTCAGTTTCCATACCCTGAAATGTATTTCATATCAGGAAGATCAGGGGCTGTGTTTCGATGGATTGGTTAATTTTTGAGATTAAATCACCGTTTTATCCCAACACGTATTACCTGTATGGGAATGTGAAAGGTAAGCTTTTTAAATCTCCAATTAACCCCATGTTTTTAGTAGAATTTAACTTGCGCGGTGCACCTCGCTGCGTATCATGCCAACGGCCATCAGGTTAACGCAACCGCAGAGGTATACCCTTTTCGATTAATTCTGCATAAGTAA
>DASUEB010000146.1:0-12353 GCA_036275295.1 Luteibaculaceae bacterium
AAGCAGAAAATTGCCGATACCAAGGTGATGTTCGATATTGCAGACGGTAAACTGATTGTAAAACCTTTCGATACCAAATTTGGTCCCATTAACGCACGCATCGCAGGAAGTACCGCGGTAGATCAGAAGATTGACTACGTATTAAACTTGGTGATTCCCCGAAAAGAGTTTGGTGAAGCGGCCAATGAAGTAATCAACGGTTTGGCCTCTCGCGCCAGCGCAGCTGTTGGTCAGCAGGTGACCCTAAGTGAATACATCGATGTGGAGGTATTTATGACCAACACAGTTACCGACCCCAAAATCCGAACGAATCTCAAGGAGAAAGGGAAATCAGCGGTGGATGCTGCCAAAGCCAAATTGCAGGGAGAGGTCGACAAGAAAAAGCAAGAAGCAGAAGATCGTTTGAAGGCAGAGGAGGAGCGTCTGAGGAAGGAGGCAGAGGAGCGAGCCAGACAAGAACAAGAGCGTTTGAAGAAGGAAGTTGATGCCGCATCAGAGGCCGCCAAAGAAAGAGCCAATCAAGAGGTAGATAAAGCCAAGGAGGAAGCCAAGAAGCGCGCCCGAGGTTTGTTTGGACGCCCCAAGTAAGGAACGATGAAGAAGCGTTTTTCAGGCCTTGGCATACTTTTTGTCCTTCAATGGGTTTGGGCTTCGATGGGATGGGCGCAAGACCCCTGTGGTTGGCCTGGGAAACCAGCGGATGCAAAGCGTTTTGAAAAAATACTATCCGGTGAGCAGCCCATCGCTGAAAAAATAAGCGCGTTTGGAGAGGTACTCGAAAACCCAAGCGAAAGTGGGAAATATGCCTACGAGCTTGGACTTCTGTTGTATCGGCGGGAGAACAAAAAGCAAGATCCTTCATTTGGCGAGGCCTTGAATTTGTTTAAACAGGCTGAAAGCCTATGCCCATCGATCAATCCCTTGCTTTATTACTATCTGGGTGTAACCCATTACGCTGAGGGCAACTTAAATGAGTCGTTAAAGGCCTTTGAGTCGTACTTATCCTACGCTAAAAATCCGTCTGATCCCAATCACGAAGCGAGGCAGTCTGATGTTAAACGAAGTCTCGAGCAGTTGCGTTACGAAGTCAAAATGGAGCAGCGAAAAAAGCTGGTTGATCCCCGTTTTGCACCCCAAAAACTCAGTCCGCCATCTACCGCGCAAAGCGAATATCTCCCGGTATTGAGCCCCGATAATGCCAAACTGCTTTTTACCCGCAAGGTAGTAGAGGAGCAGCGCGGTATCGCCGAGCGCAAATACGTGGAGTATTTCAGTTTGTCGAAACAGGTTGATGCCGCGAACAGCGCTGGGCTTCACTTTGACATGGGTACTCCTTTGCCCGCTCCGTTTAATCAAGGAGGCAATTACGGCGGGGCAGCGCTCTCGCTGAACGGAAAGGAAATGGTGCTAACGGTGTGTATCCCCAGTGAAGACGGATATAAGAATTGCGACCTCTTTTACACTCAGTTGAAAAAAACCTTGGTTGATACCGCTCAAGGGCTTTACGACTACCGTTGGCAGGCGCTTGAAAATCTGGGTCCCCAGATCAACGGCGAACGCAGCTGGGAATCTCAACCCACTTGGGGGCCCGACTCAATGCTTATTTTTGCCAAGTTTGGCGACGATACCAAGGGCATAGATCTTTACTATACTTACCGACTGGCCAACGGAACCTGGGGCGCCGCACAGCCGATAGCCGAACTCAATACCGACGGTCAGGACAAGGCACCTTTCTTGCACTCCGACGGCATATCGCTCTATTTTAGCACCAGCGGCAGGAAAGGCGAGGGCGGATTTGATGTATTCAAATCGGTGCGCACCGCTGATGGTTGGGGACCGCCTACCAATGCGGGTATTCAAATCAATACCAATGCCGACGAGCACGGCCTATTGGTGAGTGCCGATGGCAAATACGCTATATACAGCAGTAACACACCAGAAGATACAGAGAATTACGACATCTATTATATGGAGCTGCCGGAGGAGGTCCGGCCGGAAGAAATCATTTTGATCACCGGACGTATCGATGGAGCAGGATCGCAAACCAAGGTAATGGTGAAAGATACCTTAGGTAAGGTTATGCAAGAGGTTGGTGTTTCCGCTGATGATGGCGCCTATGCAGCGGTAATACGCAAAGCAGCGGCCAAAAGTCCGTTGTTGTTATCCGTTGAGCAGGAGGGGGCTGCTTTCGAGGCTGCTATTGTGCATACCGATCGCAGCAGGGGAGGAGTGGTTCGCACCGACGATATGTCGATTGCCCCGGTTGACAAAAACAAAGCCTATACCTTGAGGGATATCCTCTTCAAGACGAACAGTGCTGAACTCGAAGCCTCGTCCTTGATTATTCTTTCCGACTTTAGTCGATACCTTCTAAAAAATCCTCAAATGAAGGTCGAAATACGCGGTCACACCGATAATCAAGGCGACGCAGTGGCCAATCAGCGCCTCTCGGTCGATCGCGCGCTTGCGGTGAAGTCATTCCTTATCGGCAGAGGAATACCCGCTTCCAGAATGTCGCATGCGGGTTTCGGCGATACGATGCCTGTAGCTACCAACGCAAATGAGGCAGGAAGGGCAAAAAACCGCCGTACCGAGTTCGTGGTGATGTAAAGCTGGCTTTTGGCCATTCCTTGTATTACAGACCCAATCAGTGGTGAGGGTTAAAATCGGTCTGTAAATGCCGCCTGGTACCGTCGCTGTTTTGATCCGCCAGTTGGCTTCCCAAGCGATAATTTTCTATATATTTCCTACTCAAAAAAAATGTGTAATGGCTATAATTAGACGATCAACTGCCGTTTGGCAAGGCACTGGAAAAGATGGAAATGGCAGAATCAGCTCCCAAAGCGGAGTTTTGAAGGATACCCCATACAATTTTGGTATGCGATTTGGCGATCAACCGGGAACCAACCCAGAAGAGCTTATCGCCTCTGCGCATGCTGGCTGTTTCTCGATGAAGTTAGCCTTTAATTTGCAAGGTATTGGAGTGGATCCCAAGGAAATTAAAACCGACTGCGCCATTGTATTTGAAGAAGGCACTATTGTGGAATCTCGTTTAAAAGTGCATGTGATGGCCGACGGATTGGACCAAACGGCGTTTGAAGCACAAGTAAAAGATGCGGAGGTAAATTGCCCTATTTCTAAACTCCTTAATGCCAAAATTAGCGTTGAAGCTAAATTGAACGGGTGAATCAACCCAAAAATCCCAAGGCAGGGATCGCTATCGCGCTCCCTTTTTTTGCCCTCCTGGTCGCTTGCGAATACATTCGCGCGACAGGAGTGAGGATTACCTCCGGTGATCCTGAAATGGGGGGTGAATCAACCCAAAAATCCCCAGGCAGGGATCGCTGTCGCGCTCCCTTTTTTTTGCCCTCCTGGTCGCTTGCGAATATATTCGCGCGACAGGAGGAGGATTACCTGCGGTGATCCTGAAGTGGGGTGTGAATCAACCCAAAAATCCCCAGGCAGGGATCGCTGTCGCGCTCCCTTTTTTTTGCCCTCCTGGTCGCTTGCGAATACATTCGCGCGACAGGAGTGAGGATTACCTCCGGTGATCCTGAGTTGAGGGGGGTGAATCAACCCAAAAATACTAAGGCAGGGATCGCTGTCGCGCTCCCTTTTTTTTGCCCTCCTGGTCGCTTGCGAATGCATTCGCGCGACAGGAGGGCAAAAAAAAATCCCGCTGATGCGGGATTTGCCTTGGGATTTTTGGGTTGTCGGGATGACAGGATTTGAACCTGCGACCACACGCCCCCCAGACGTGTACTCTACCAAGCTGAGCTACATCCCGATTGCTTGTTTTACGTACATTAGCCGTGCGGCTATTGTGGCGCAAAGATATACTTAATTCGAAAAAATGAAACGCCATTTGCGATTCCGTTGGGTTGTATTGTTTCAATTGCTATTTATTTTATTGGCAAACAGTGTTTTAGCACAGGAAAAAAAGTACACCATCAGCGGTGTTATTACCGATGGCAATAACGGTGAAAGCCTTATCGGGGCAACGGTTCAGCTTATCAACACGAACTTGGGAACGGTGACCAACACCTATGGTTTTTACAGTCTGAGCGCCCCAGCAGGTTCCTATACCTTGCGGGTGTCGTACATTGGGTTTTCCAATTTTGAGCAAGAAATCAAACTCACCTCAGATCTAAAATTCAATGCCAGCCTCACCACCAAAGCCATTGAAGCTCAGATGGTAGTGATCTCGGGCAACGCAACCAAAAACGTTGAAAGCACCGAGATGTCTCGCATTAACTTAGATATCGAGAAAATAAAGGCGCTGCCCGCTTTCTTGGGTGAAGTTGATCTGATAAAAACCATTCAACTGTTGCCCGGAGTCATGTCGGCAGGTGAGGGCAACAACGGATTGTACGTAAGAGGAGGAGGACCCGACCAAAACTTAATCTTGGTGGATGATGCGGTTGTTTACAACGCCTCGCATTTGTTTGGTTTCTTTAGTATTTTTAATGCCGATGCGGTAAAAAATGTGGAATTGATCAAAGGTGGCATGCCCGCACAATACGGCGGTCGCTTGGCATCGGTTTTGGATATCAACCTGAAAGAAGGCAACAGTAAAAAGTTTCAAGTCGACGGTGGCATCGGACTGATTGCATCGCGGCTCACCATTCAAGGTCCCATCAAAAAGGATAAAAGTTCGTTTATCTTCTCTGGACGCCGCACCTATATTGATGTATTGGCCAAACCGTTTATTCCCAAGACATCCAACGCCTTTGGATCGGGGTATTATTTCTACGATTTCAATGGAAAGATCAATTATCAGTTCAACGATCGAAATCAAGTCTACCTGAGTGGTTACTACGGAAAGGACAAATTTAGTTTTGTCAATCGTCGATCCGACCTCAATTTCACCATTCCATGGGGCAATGCCACGGTATCGGCACGGTGGAACCACCTGTTTTCAGACCGCCTTTTCTTGACGACCTCGTTGACTTTCAGCGATTATAACTTTCAATTTCGATCCAGATTTGATCAATTCTCAGCTACTTTCTACTCCGGTATCCGCGATTATACAGCCAAGGTGGCATTTAGCTATTTTCCTGTCAACAAACACGTAATCAAGTTTGGGGCCATTCACACCCGCCACATCTTTACCCCCAACATAGCCAATGCGCGCAGCGGAGATGCCGAGTTTAATTTGGGGGGTGAAGACAAGATATACGGACACGAAAGTGGCGTCTATGTCAGCGATGAATTCGACCTCAGTTCGCGCATCAAGGTTGCAGCCGGACTCCGACTGAGCCATTTTATTCAAGTCGGCCCCTTTACTCGCTATCAGAAAGATTTGTTGGGCCGCACCACCGGATCGGTGAAATACGATGATTTTGAGAAAGTTGTGGCATACACCGGTTTGGAGCCCCGCCTTAGCGTGCGTTATGCATTGCGCGAATCCCAGAGTTTAAAGGCTTCTTACACCCGCAACCTACAGTTTATCCAGTTGGCATCGATTTCACCGCTGAACCTGCCCACCGATATCTGGATCCCCAGCTCGGAACTGCTCAAACCACAGATTGGCAATCAGATTGCCGCCGGGTATTTCAGGAATTTCAGCAACAACAAGTACGAAACCTCGGTTGAGGTATACTACAAGGACCTTCAGAACCTCATTGAATACCGAAACGGGGCACAACCTGAGGATAATTTAGGGGATAATGTCGATAACAACCTGATCATTGGCTCGGGTGAGTCCTATGGTTTGGAAGTGTTTTTGAAAAAGGTCTACGGCGATTTTAACGGTTGGATAGGATATACCTTGAGCAAAACCACGCGTCGCTTCGATGAGATCAATGACGGAGCCGTTTTTGCCGCCAAATACGATCGCCGTCACGACCTCAGTGTCGCTTTAACCTACAACCTCAATGCCAAATGGTCGTTTGGCTCGGTTTTCATTTTCGGCACAGGAGCCCGCATAACGCTCCCAGTCTCGCGCTATTACAGCGTTCAAGAGGCTCGATTTGTTGATGTGTTTGGCCCGCGCAATGCTACCACCATGGCGGCTTATCACCGATTGGATTTGAGTGCTACCTATCAATGTAAAACCACCAAAACTGTGAAAAACCCTGAGACGGGGGAGTATGAGGAGCGACCCAAGAAGGTACGATCCAATTGGAACTTCTCTATCTACAATCTGTACAACAGAAGAAACCCCTATTTCCTTTACAACGATTTTACTGGCACCGTGCAAGAAGGCACTTCGCGCGTGGTGCTCAAACAAGTGAGTTTGTTCCCTGTATTACCTTCTGTAACTTGGAATTTTAGTTTTTGATGAAAACATTTTATTACATACTCTGCTCAGCACTGCTTTTCGCTTCTTGCGAACAGGAAGTAACCATTGACTTGCCACCCGGCCAATCGCAGATTGTGGTCGAAGGGTTTATCGAGTCGGGCGCCCTGCCCACGGTTATCCTAACTCGATCTATACCTTATTACGATCCGGTCAACAGTCAGACCCTTGGAAATATTTTCGTAACCGATGCCTCTGTTCGCATCCGAGTGGGTGAGGATACCATTGCCTTAACACGTTTTTGCTTGAGCGAAATCCCCGATAGCTTGAGGGAACAAGCTCAGGCTCAGTTTGGTTTGCCCAGCGATTTTATCAATTTCTGTGTTTTTGTTGGAACCGATATTCGACTCATCGGCGCACCCAACACCACGTATGAGCTCTTGGTGGAAACGGAAGGCAAGACATTGACTTCAACTACCACTATTCCCAAGCCCATTGCGCTCGATAGCCTGTGGTTTAAAGTCGATGGAGATCGCGACAGTTTGGGATTCATCTTTGCTCAATTATCGGATCCCAGTGCCGAAAAAAATTCCTATCGATGGTTTGCCAGGCGCATCAATAGTTACACATTCGGAGAGTCGGCTGGTCAGGTGAAAGATCCGGATTTCATTGCACCCTTCAACTCAACTTTCGACGACGAGTATTTCAACGGACTTACTTTTCCTTTCGCTTACAATCGCGGTCGATTGCCTGAATCGGAGAAAGAAGACGACAACAACATTGAAGCCGGATATTTCAAACGCGGAGATACCGTGGTGATTAAGTTGGGCACCATCGACGAGCGGGTTTACTTCTATTTCCGCGATTTTTACTACTCCATTGGAAGTACCGGCAGCCCTTTTGCAGCACCTTCGAATGTGAGAAGCAATGTGAATGGCGGACTGGGTGTCTGGGCCGGATATGGCGTGGCGTTTGACACGTTGGTGATACAATGAGTTGTGAACAATGGTTAATAAACGAACCCCAGTCTGAAACAATGACGTAATTTCGCAACACTTTAAGTATACAGATATGTCATCGACAACACAATCAGATGTTAAATGTTTAATCATAGGCTCTGGTCCGGCGGGTTACACAGCCGCTATTTACGCCGCCCGTGCCGATTTAAGCCCGGTAATGATAGAGGGGTTGCAACCTGGCGGTCAACTCACAGAGACGACCGAGGTTGAGAATTTCCCCGGTTTCTCAAACGGTATCGACGGTCCGGCCATGATGGAGGAATTTAGAAAGCAGGCTCTTCGTTTTCAAACAGATATTCGCAGTGGATGGGTTACCAAGGTTGATTTTAGCGGTCCGGTACACAAAGTTTGGGTGGATGAAAAACACGAAATAAACGCTCATTCGATAATTATTTCTACCGGAGCATCGGCCAAATGGCTAGGAATTCCCTCTGAGACTCGTCTGCGTGAAAGTGGCGGGGGTGTATCGGCTTGTGCCGTGTGCGATGGATTTTTCTACCGCAATCAAGAGGTGGCCATCGTTGGAGCAGGTGATAGCGCCTGTGAAGAGGCTACGTACCTGGCCAAATTGTGCAAGAAAGTAACCATGCTAGTAAGAAAAGACGAATTCAGGGCGTCGAAAGCCATGGTACATCGCGTGGAGAACACACCGAATATTGAGGTGTTATTTAATACCGAGACCGAGGAAGTGCTTGGAGATCAGATGGTAGAAGGGGTGCGGGTAAAAAATAATGTAACGGGAGAGGTGAAAGATATTCCGGTAACTGGATTTTTCCTCGCCATTGGCCACAAACCCAATACCGATATATTCAAAGGATGGTTAGACATGGATGAAACCGGTTATTTGATCGTACAGCCTGGAACCACCAAAACCAATATTCCTGGCGTTTTTGCCAGTGGCGACGCCGCCGACAAAAACTACCGTCAAGCAGTAACTGCGGCCGGAACGGGTTGCATGGCTGCCTTAGATGCAGAGCGCTATCTCGCCGCGAAAGGCATTCACTAATAATCATCTCTACATCCCGAATCACCCATGGCTCGCAAATCGGCTCGTGCGTGATTCGGGATTTTTTTTGCCACTTTTATGTGGTATGTTGAAGTCAAACGATTTCATTGCTCGCTGAGCCCCACCTGTTAAGGTTAAGAGATTCTAATATTTTCTAAAGGATTAAAATCTG
This sequence comes from Luteibaculaceae bacterium, assembly GCA_036275295.1. Classification (GTDB taxonomy): domain Bacteria; phylum Bacteroidota; class Bacteroidia; order Flavobacteriales_D; family Luteibaculaceae; genus DASUEB01. The sequence goes on from DASUEB010000146.1 coordinate 8,439, forward strand.
ATTGTGCCCTTTCCGGCACCATCCGTAGGCCTTTAAATCAATCCCACGTTATTTTTTTGTGCGGATTACCACATGGCGGGCGGATGGACCGACCGAGCATGACATGATCCGAAAACAAATCACGTATCCCTTTGCATTTCTCCTTCGAACAGCGGTCAGCCTTTGTTCTATGCCCCTACATATGAAAATGCCCTCTCGTTTAAAAGGAGGGCATATTCAGTTGAATGATTTGTAGATGATGGAAATGGGCCGTAAAGCAAGTTATTTCTTGGTAAGAACCATCACCGTACCGCTGAGGCGATTTTCGAAGAATTCGTTCTTGTAAAATCCCTTGTATTCGAAGTTGTAAACATAGATTCCGCCCAATACTTCGTTGCCTCGAACCCTACCGTCCCACGTGTAATATGGATCGGTTGAGGAGAATACCAGTTGACCCAAACGGTCGAAAATTTCGAGATTGTATTCCACCAGATTCTCGACCTTGATTTCGAATTTGTCGTTGAGGTTGTCTCCGTCGGGAGTGAAGGCGTTGGGGATAAAGAATTTGGGTTCGCAAAGCAACTCCACCGTAAAGGGTTTTACTTTGGTGGAGCAATTCAAGAAGTTGAACGCGGTAAGACCGTAATCTCCTGGTTCTGTTATGATGCGCTCTAATGATGTAACGCTGTCGGTCCAAAGCACAGTAACGGCTTCATTCGACTCCACATCCAGCTTGCGGGTTTCATAAAAGCAAATGGTGTTAGGTCCTACTATTTCCACTTTTGGAGAGGGCACAACCACTACATTTTGCGTAAAGCTTACCGTGTCGCAGCTATTTCTCACCTTGATGGTGTAGTTACCAGCTTGTTCTACTTTTATACTGTCAATGTTGAAATATCGCTCGTTGGTCAAGAATCCTTGCGGTCCTGACCAGATGTATTCTGCTTCCTCGTATCCGCCTGCATCAGAGGTGTAGAAGTAGTTTTCGCAGATGGGTGTGGTAAAAAACGGACCAAAGGGCTCTACACGGCCTTTGATTCGCACATAGATGGATGTATCTGCAGAAACACAGTTCCCCAGCACCCCGTTTAATGTGAAATTGCCCGTAAGCGAAGTCATTGGCTCTGCAATGTCGATGATGGTATCGGTTATGGTACTTCCATCGGGTAGTCTCCATTCATACGTAACGCCTGACTCTAGTGAGTCAATCGTTACCAGCAGTTGGGTTCTGGCGCAAACGGGAGCATTGGTTGACAAACCGGGTGCTCTGGGAGTTTTGTTGATTTGGATGGCGATATTTGATGTGTCGGAACTACAACCCGAACCTCGAATGACCAAACGATACAAGCCGCTGTCGGCTTGGGTTAAATTGCTCAATGTGAATACCGCGTTGGTATCTATACCTCCGCTGGGATCGATCCAAGTGGCCCCTTCATTGGGACCAAGGGTGGTGGTGAGCTCCAGCGTGCTGTTCTCACAGTATACCGTTCCGTTGGTAGCGTTGATGGCTTGCCCCATGGGTTTGGGATTTACCCGCACCATTACTTGTCTGGGTTTGCTATTGCACTGTCCGTTGTTGTAAGTCACGGAATACAAACCGTCGTCTGTAGCACCCACGTTGTTGATAACGAGCGTTTGGGTGGTTACTGAGGTGTTGGGTGTTAGCCAAAGGTAGCCTGTTGCAGTTCCTGTTGGAACGGCTCTTAAACTCAGGGTATCGCCGGGACAAAGGGAAGTGTCGCCAACAATGCTTGGAGCAGGTGGTGCTGCAATCATCGTAAGCGTTCGTTTGGCTGTATCACTGGAGCAGTTTCCAATAGGGTCGATTAGGGTCAGTCGGTACTCACCTGCGTTGACCTGAGCTGCCGGCGTAATACTTGGGTTACCCTGAGTAGAAGTAAAACCGTTGGGGCCCGACCAAAACGGAATGAAGCCACCGGGACCAGAATACGAAAGCGATATGAAACCGTCTTCGCAGAAGGTGTTCTGCGTGATGATCGCTGGGGTAGAGGGTTTTGGACGAACGTTTACGTTGAATGAGGCCGTTGGTCCGGAACATCCTTGATTGGTGGCACTCACCGTATAAGCACCCGCATTGGCCGCTGATGGGTTGACCAAATAGAGACTGTCTCGATTCGACGTGAAAGCAGGTCCATTCCAACTGTATGTAAATCCGTTGCTTGGGTTGTAATCGGCTGCAAACAGGGTAAAAGGCCTTCCTGTACAGGCGGTATAGGTGCCGTTTACCGCAGGACGCGAGGGCACGTCTACTATGCGAACGGTGGTAGAAATAAAGGTGGTGTCTCCGGGTCCGTTTATCACGGCAACCGTGTATATACCGTCATTGGCCAATGTGGTTGAGGTGATGATTGGGCTCTTTGAGGTGCTAAAAAATCCGTTCGGGCCTGACCACATGTAACCAATTCCGTTGGTGGAGTTGGTAAAAGTAAGTGTGGCTCCCTCACAAACCGGACTGTTGCTGCTTACCTGCCCCTTCAAAAACACGGGCCAAATGAAACCCGCTACAACGATAACAAAGAATAAACAGCTCTTACGCAATGCCATTAGTATGGATGTTATTGGGCGAAATTAAACAAAATTTAAGACTTTATCAAGTACCCTTGGTTGCCTCGGCATTGAGAATTTTCCAATCTTCGCAGACTGAAAAAACCTAATTATGAGAAAACAAATTACCCTTATGGCTTCGGCTTTTCTGTTCACTGCAACAGTGGCCACAGCTCAGATCAAAACTCCACAGCCTTCACCGGTTTCAACCATCAAGCAGGAATTGGGTCTAGCTGAAGTAGAAGTAACCTATAGCCGTCCAAGCGCAAAAGGCCGCACCATTTTTGGTGATGTGGTACCTTTCGATAAGATGTGGAGAACCGGTGCTAATGCCAGCACCAAAATTAAATTTAACGAAAAATTGACGTTCAACGGGGTGGCCGTTGACAAAGGAGAATATGCCTTGTACACTATTCCTGGTCAAACCGAGTGGACCGTGGTTCTTTACAAAGATCTTACTTGCTGGGGTGTTTGCGATGAATACGACGCGACCAAGGAAGCTGCTCGCTTCAAGGTAACGCCACGTGCGCTGAGTCAGTCGGTGGAGACGTTTACCATTGCCTTCGAAAACCTCAGCTTGAACGGCGGAAACCTAACCCTAAGCTGGGCTAAAACTGCGGTAGATGTAAAGGTGGAAATGGATGTAGACAGCAAAGTAATGGCGGCTATTGATGCGTTCATGAATCCAAAGCCCGATTACCGTCCGTTTTACAACGCGGCTTCTTACTATTTTGACACCAACAAGGACCTGAACAAGGCTTTGGAATATGCGTCAAAGGCCGCTGATTTGCGTCCCGAAGCCTACTGGGTACTTCACCTTAAAGCCAAGATTCAACACGGCTTGAAGGATTACAAAGGGGCTATCGCCACCGCCGAATTGTCGAAAAAAGCTGCACAAGCTGACAAAAACGACGATTACGTAAGCATGAACGATAAACTCATTGCCAAGGCCAAAGCCGGTAAATAATAAATATCAACTCATAGAAAAACCCTGCTGTGTAAACGGCGGGGTTTTTTTGTGAAACGTGAAATGTGAAACGTGAAACGTGAAATGTGAAACGTGAAATGTGAAATGTGAAACGTGAAATGTGAAACGTGAAACGTGAAATGTGAAACGTGATAGGATATACGTGACTTGTGGTTGTTAGGGTGTTTGATTTAAAGTGAAACAACTACAAGGCAGATAAACGCCTAAACCCTCAACCTCTAAACCCTCAACCTCTAAACCCTCAACCCCTAGAACAACAAATTCTGATCGCTCAGGTTGCGGCGGCGTTCGAGTTTGAGGTCTTTGAGAATAGCCGACTTCATGTTGAGGCGGATGTTGTACGATTTTCTGTTACCAAAGGGAACATAGCCCGCGCTGAGTTC
>DASUEB010000147.1:0-9239 GCA_036275295.1 Luteibaculaceae bacterium
ATTAAACCGGTTGTAACCCCCAAAATCTCGGTCGAACAGCAGCGAAAATTTTTCAGGGCCCACCCCTTTTTGACGAGCGCGACGTTGCACGTGCTCCCACATCGCCGAATCGCGAACCACCGAAACCCCCACGAGCTTATCGGCCACCGCAGTACCCAACAATCCACAAAAGGTAGTGCCCGTTCCCAAGGCTACAAAGGCGCTATCGAAATGGTCACCATTCAGATTTTCAACCAAGGCCGCTACCCCTTTTTCACCCCGTTCGCCTTGGCCGCCCTCTGGAACCCATAGCCAACGACCCTCGACTTGCAATTCCCGCGGTAAGGTTTCGCTTGTGGCCAGTTCGCGGTAGCGCGCTCGATCGACAAAACGCAGCTGCATGCCGTGCTCCGCGGCTCGTTGCAAGGTGGGATTCGACTGCTCGTTGAGCTCATCGCCCCGGATGATAGCTGCGGTCTGGAATCCAAAAAGCTTCCCAGCCGCCGCTGTGGCGGCAATGTGATTGCTGTAAGCACCTCCGGCCGTGTATATGCCGCTATACCCTCCTCGATCGAGCTCTTCCAAATACCCAGCCAATTTGCGGAGTTTGTTGCCACTAACCTCGGGGTGTATCAGATCTTCGCGCAACACAAAGACCTCAACTCCCGGAAATAAGGCATCGGCGCTCAAGCGCTGCAATACGCTGCGCTTGAAAAGCTCATTCATTTGCGCGGAGTAAAAGGTTGAATCCATTGCCCTGCAAAGAAACAAAGCTTTTCGGTGCCGCGCCGCTTTTCCATCCTACCGACTGCCGCATTTTGCGGTGGCAAAGTGGTCGCCAAAACGGGACAACCCTTGCGCCCTGCCCACCTCGATTAAATTGCTTCCCAGCGCGGCGCTGAGCGAAATGGAGTGCGATGAGGCAATAACCCTTCAGATCCTAAAAATTCTGATCTGAAGGGCTATTGACTCTTGATTTATTTGCTCACCACGGCCAACCGGGTCACACTCAAGGTTTGATTCTCGCTGCGCAGTGTTAACACATACAGCCCTTCGGAAATACCATCGGTGTGGATCTCTGCTTCCGAACCGCGTCGGTTTACAACTCCAGCCGCCACCACCCTTCCGGTTGGATCGGCGAGGGTGTAATGCGCAGCCTCGCTGTTGTGTATCACCAACGGCATCCCTTGTACCAAGGGGTTGGGTGAAATCCTCATGCGGCCCAAAGCCGACTCCGATAGACCCGCCGAAAGACCACCGGCTTGAAACACGTAAAGCTGATTGGCAAACGGATAGATCAGACGGCGTTCGAAATTGCATGTGGGATCCAATTCGGGATTCAACGGATCACCCACCGGTGCAACACAGGAATGAGCTACCACGGCTCCGGGTTCTTCGGGTGGGTAATAGTCTTCAACCACCATGCAAAATACGCCTTCGGTAAGCGAAGGATGATCGGAACTCAGGCTATTAAATCCAAAGTGATAGGTAATCTTTCCGCTGCGGTACAGGACCATTTGATAGCTCATGTGTTCGAGCGGCCGGTCTTGAAAAGCCACCCGATCAAATTCGAAAATGATATAGGGGTCACTGGCTTGCGCAAATCGTTTGATTTTGATACTGCCTTGGCTTTCGTCGTAGAGCACGGGAACCCGATCAACTCCTATCAGGTACAAAAAAGAGCGATTCCCGAATTCAACGCCCACATTGCCCGCTCCAACGGTAGCTTGCGTGGTGGTGAACCCGAAACTAGACATGGAAAAACCCAGCGGAACCGAGACTACGCTGTTGAGCGCAGGATATTGTTCATCCCATTGACTCAGGTATTGATAGGGCATCGATTGATGACCCTCCCACCGAAAGTTGAGTTGCGCGTGCAGAGCACCTATCGATGCCCAGCCGAAAGTCCATGCGAATAAAATACGAAGTGTTTTCATAGCTATGAGTTTTATTGGGTTGAAAGCCATTCATCGACGGGGGTCTTGGTGGGTTTGATCCCACAGGCTTCGCATTTGTAGATGACGGTGCAATGCTGTGCCTGAACCCCGTCGGCGTAGCGAACGCGCAGGTTGTATTGTCGGTAGCGCGAATCGGCCGTTTGAACCTGATCGGCTGTCAGGTTAGGGCGAATAATGGCGGGATTCGACAATCCATCGACGGGCGACCACGTGGCCTGCTGAACAGGCGGCGTGCCCAAAACACCCAAGGTACCGCCGCCGGCCACATACATGATTCGCAATTGATCGGCATTGGGACCGATGGTATGCACAGATCCCGGACACACCGATTTGAGCTCGAGGTGGTCGCAATCGCCCAAAGACAGTCCAGCGATCGGAGCAATCGACTGAACCTGAGTCAGGGTGAGGTTCGTGCAAAACTCCGTTGGCGATTCCTGAGGGTGTCGGGTATTGACCTTTACCAAGCCCATCAGGCGCTCCTGACAGGCGATGCCTCGGCCTCCCATGGTATCGCCCGTGAGGGGATCGACATAAACGAGGTCGACAAAAACCCTACTCCATCGCTCGTAGGTTCTGCTGCCTGTCGACCCCCGAGGCGCGATAAAATCGGCGCAAACAATCTTCTGAAAATTGCGCTCCAGGTAACTTTGGTGGGTTTGATACTGCCCGGTTTGCGGGTGTTTGGAGCGCCAATAGGCATCTTGAACCGAAACATTTACCGACATGCCCGCGGGTTTGGGCAGGGTTTGCATGACGGCCAACAGGTTCTGTTGAAACTCACTGAGATCGCCCAATACATCGGCATTCTCCAAATTGATCCAATAGGTATTCTCCTGTCCCGGTTCATCGCAAGCCAGATTGGCATTGACATCGCGGTAATCGGTTATGGTATAGGAGTTGACCGGAACCCCTGTCGGGAGCTGATTCACCGCATTCTGAACCAGTTGGGAAACGTTTACCACCGTAACCGCCGATTTGGCGGCACTCAGCAACATGCAATCGGGACCCAAGCGCTTGTAATACGCCACATACAACACTTCATAGGCGTTGGGAAAACTCCTCGAATAGCTGAATCCATCGTGAATGGGAGCCGATCCCGTGGGTTGATCGTACCAGAAAACGCCGTCGTAAGCAGCGAGGGGGTTCTCGATCTGAAATGCGATGGGATCTTTGTTGCAAACTGCCCTAAAAATAGGCGCTGGGGGCGGCAGTGCGTTAAAATGGGCCCCAACGGCTGTAACCGGAACCCGAGTACCGCTAATCCTGCAGGTTACATAAGAATAACTGGTAGGCGATACGGCATAGTTTTTGATCTCTTGCAAGTAGCTCTTGAAATGAGCAGCAAATTTCGTTACCGTGCCGCCTGGCGGAACGGTGGTGCTGTAGGCATAACCCTCGTAAATTGGAGGAGCCGACGAGGTCAGGGAATCGTACCAAAAAGCGCCATTTTGCTGGGGCAAATCGCTGCGAACCGAAAGTTCTATCGGTTTGTTGGGGCATACCGTGGGCAAACTAGACGGAATGGCAATAGGCACCTGATACTCGGGTAAAACAGTAAATTCAATTTTGGTGGTGCGGGTTTGGCGCGGACAGTTGCGCCCCAACGAGACTTTGATCTCGATGCGAAACCGTCCCGTTCGGGGACAAAGGGCAAAATCGCGGCAGAAAAACTTCTGGTCTTCAAAACCGCTGCAGAACGCCGAATAAAACAATAGCCGTTCATCGACCACAGGCTCGGATAGGTTGTTTTTGAATCCCGACACGTGGAACAAACTCAAGGTGAATTCCTTGACATTGGCCGCCCCGTCGTCGCCCCAGCACAAAAAGGCCGTCTGACCGGGTTGGAGCACCGTTTCATTCGAAATACCGTGCCATCGGGCTCCGTGACCTAAATCGATTTGCGCCCAAGCGCCAAAAGGATGTAAACACAGCAACAACCATGCCCGTGCTCGCCACTGCGACAAGAACGGGACGAAAGAGATTCTTTTTTTCATGATTTGAGGGTTTAATGGTTTAAAAACCGGCCATATAAGCTGCCGGCCTCCTAAAGTTACGCCCATCCCCCTGAAGAATTCAATAACCAACCATACCCTTTTAGCTGAACCGAATTTCAAAAACAACCAAAAACCTAAAAACATCGACCAAAATCAATTTAATGTAGACTAATTATATTTATTCATCGATTAAACACATCACAGAAATCAACCCAAATAATCATAGTGAATGAAATTAAATCACTAATAACCAATTGATCAAGAAAACACAAGGGCCGGATGTTAATTGAATCTGGGTATTCAGCAGATTTTGTGTTTATTACCCGCATGCCGAAGACAGTTTTACATGCCTATCGGGCAGCTTTTTTGAAAAAAACATCAACCGAAGGGGAGCGAATGAGCACTATTGCGATGCTACGCGTATCTTCGCCAAGTAATGGCAACTACCGAAGAAAAAGACGACATGAGCGGTTTCAACCGCACGTCCAAATTGGACGCGGATGATTTTTACTACTCGCCAGAGGGGTATATTGTATTCACCGAGAAATACCTCCGCAAAAGAGGCTATTGTTGTCAGAACGGATGCCGCCACTGTCCTTACGGATTTAAAAAAGGTTCAATCAAAGGTTCAAACAGTCGATAACATGGACACAGCCACTGCCCTTTCGTTCAAAGAAGCCATTTTACAGGGAATTCCCAAGGGATTACCCGATCCGCCAGCGATGGAAGCCGGTGTCAATAGGGCGCCCAAACGCAAGGCCATCCTATCGACCGAGGAAGAAAAGCTGGCCATACGCAATGCACTGCGGTATTTTGACCCCGCTTTGCACCCGCAATTGGCCGGCGAGTTTTTGCAAGAGCTCCGCACCTTTGGCCGCATTTACATGTATCGATTCAGACCTACCTATGCCATGCATGCGAGGCCATTAGACGAATATCCCGCGCAATCTAAGCAGGCGGCGTCTATCATGCTGATGATTCAGAACAACCTCGATCCCGCCGTGGCCCAGCATCCGTATGAGCTGATTACCTACGGGGGTAATGGCGCAGTTTTTCAGAATTGGGCGCAATACCTGCTCACCATGAAATACCTCGCCGAAATGCGCGACGACCAGACCTTGGTGATGTACAGCGGCCACCCCATGGGTCTTTTCCCCTCCTCTGCACAGGCACCGCGCGTGGTAGTTACCAACGGTCTGATGATTCCCAATTACAGCAAACCCGACGATTGGGAGCGATTTAACGCCTTGGGGGTAACGCAATATGGCCAAATGACAGCGGGTTCGTATATGTACATTGGTCCGCAGGGCATTGTACACGGCACCACCATAACCGTTATGAACGCCCTGAGAAGAAAGGGATTGCGCAGCGATCAATTTGCGGGTCAGCTTTTTGTAACCTCCGGCCTCGGGGGTATGAGCGGTGCACAGCCCAAAGCCGGCAATATCGCCGGTTGCGTCTCGGTAACCGCTGAAATCAATCCGCTGGCCGCCATCAAACGCCATCAACAAGGTTGGGTTGATGAGCTGATTGACAACATCGACGAATTGATGGTGCGCATCAAAAATGCCATGGCGCAAAAAGAAGTGGTTTCCATTGCTTTTATCGGAAATGTGGTCGATTTGTGGGAACGCCTCGCCGCTGAACAGGTAGAGGTTGCCATCGGATCGGATCAAACCTCCCTCCACAATCCATGGGCGGGTGGATATTACCCTGTTGGCATGAGCTTGGAGGAGGCCAACGCATGCATGGCCAGCGAACCCGATCGCTTCAAAGAAGCGGTACACCGCAGTTTAAAAAGGCAGGTTGATGCCATTCAAACCCTGTGCAAACGCGGTATGTATTTCTTCGACTACGGCAATGCCTTCCTACTGGAAGCCAGTAAAGCCGGTGCCAATGTGATGGATGGCAATCGATTTACCTATCCATCGTACGTGCAAGACATCATGGGCCCCATGTGTTTCGACTACGGATTTGGGCCTTTCCGATGGGTATGTACCAGCGGCTTAGACAGCGACCTGGCCATTACCGATGCCATAGCCGGCGATGTGCTTCGAGCACTCCGCAAAACAGCTCCCGACGATATCGCTCAGCAGCTGGATGACAACATTCGCTGGATTGACGAAGCCGGAAAAAACAAGCTTGTAGTAGGCTCCAAAGCCCGCATATTATATGCCGATAGCGAGGGTCGGATAGCCATCGCCCGCGCCTTCAACCAAGCCATTCGGGAGGGCCGCATCAAAGGAGCCATCGTCTTGGGTCGCGATCATCACGACGTGAGCGGCACCGATAGTCCGTATCGCGAAACCAGCAACATTTACGACGGCTCGTCGTTCACTGCCGATATGGCCGTGCACAACTTTGTAGGCGACAGCTTCAGAGGAGCCACTTGGGTTTCGCTGCACAACGGCGGCGGTGTGGGATGGGGCGAAGTGATCAACGGAGGTTTTGGCATGTTGATCGACGGCTCGCGCGAATCCGATCAAAAGATCGCCGATATGCTCTTCTGGGATGTCAATAATGGCATTGCCCGCCGAAGCTGGGCTCGCAACCAAGAAGCCATGACGGCTATTGAGCGAGCCATGCAAAACGAACCCCGCTTGAGGGTTACCCTGCCCCAAATGGTACAAGACGACATCATTCACTCCTTATTTGACTGAACCCAATCCCTTAAAACCGTGAAAGCACTGCTATACACATCGCTTGGGATCTGGTTATGCTCGATGTTCATCGCTTGTTCAAAACCCACCGATGACATCACGCTATCGACACAAATCAATCCCATTGCCTTTCTTCAGGAGGGATTGCCATTCAACCTGGCCGAATACGACACCACCCAAACATCGGAGGTATTACTCGACACCTTGGTTTGGCGACCGATTTGGATAGGCGACAGCGCATGGAAATTTGTTCAACGGCGCGGTTCAAACCTTGACACCCTGTCGTTTATGAGCTTGCCGCCGTTACTGGTGATCAACCAGTCGATTATAGGCATTTACGAGCCCACCCCGGCTCAACAAATAGGTTTTCTCACCGAAAACTGCAAGGTGATAGATACCGACACCGTGATTCGCATCAATGGCCAGACCTTCTATACCTATTTTTTCCAGAAAACGGTAAATCAGAAAGAAACCTATTGGTTTTTTGCCGACCGTAAGTACCAAAACCCGGTGGTCAGGATTTACAGAATCATCGACAATCAGCCCCGACTGTGGCGACAAACCATCGATCCTTTCCTCTAATTTTGCCTTTTCCAGTTTATCATGAAGTCATCTACCCTTGCCATTCACGCCGGAACGATTCACGAAAAGGAATTTCAACCGGTGAATAGCCCCATTTTCCAATCGACTACCGCGTATTACACCCACGACGGCGAGTGCCAATACCCAAGATATTACAATATGCCTGCACAAGCGGCAGTGGTTGAGAAAATAGCGGCTTTGGAAGGCGCTGAAACGGGTATGTTATACGCCTCGGGTATGTCGGCCATCGCCGCCATCCTCACGGGTTGTTTTCGCAAGGGCGATCACCTCATTTTTCAGAGTGAGCTTTACGGCGGAACTCATCATTTTATTCAGACCGAACTGCCCAAATACGGCATTGAATTCAGCTTTATCGATGTAAGCGATCGCGATGCCTTGTACGCCTCGTACCGACCCAATACCAAAGGAATTTACATCGAAACACCCTCCAATCCGCTGCTTAAAATCATTGATTTGGAGGCGATAGCTGGCTTTGCACAAACACACGGCCTGCTATCTATCATCGACAATACCTTCGCCTCTCCCATCAATCAAAATCCCATCAAATGGGGCATCGACCTGGTTATGCACAGCGGAACCAAATACTTGGGTGGCCACAGCGACCTGATCTTTGGTGTGGTAGTGGGAGCCAAAAAACACATCGCCCAACTCAAGGAGTTCAGCGTCAATTTTGGACCCTGTATCAACGGTGCGACGTGTGGATTGATTGAGCGCAGCATCAAAACCCTCGGGGTTCGCATCGACCGCCACAACAGCAACGCCCTCTGGCTGGCGGAGCAATTGCGCAAAGAATCATTCATCGATCGCGTCTTCTACCCCGGTCTGAGCGACCATCCCGGCCATGCCTTAGCTAAAAAACAAATGAACGGCTTTGGTGGCATGCTTTCGTTTGAGTTAAAAGCCGACGAAAACGGCATTATTAAATTCATGGAAAACCTGCGTGTGATTAAGCCTGCAGTGAGTTTAGGGGGTGTTGAATCGCTGCTTACATCGCCAAGGTATACGTCGCACGTGAAGATTGGGCCTCAAGGCCGATTGCTGATGGGCATTAGAGACAACCTGCTCCGACTGTCGGTGGGCATTGAAGACGCCGAAGATTTGTTGCACGACATCCAACAAGCGGCACAGCGGTAAGCGCGGAATTTTAGTGGCAGCACGGCGGATTTGACTATTTTTGGCCTTTCTCTGCCCTAATACGCCATGAAGATATCCTACAACTGGTTGTGTTCCTATTTGCCAACCGAACTTTCTACTACTCCTGAGGAAATTGCCGAACTTCTAACCGACAGCGGTTTGGAGGTGGAAGGCCTCGAAAAAATAGAATCCGTGAAAGGCGGCCTGGCAGGACTGGTGATTGGCGAAGTTTTGGAGAAAACCAAACACCCCGACGCCGATAAACTGAGCGTTACCCGAGTGGATGTGGGTCAGCCCGAAAGTCTGCAAATTGTATGCGGAGCGGCGAATGTGGCAGCCGGACAAAAGGTGGTAGTAGCCCTGGTGGGTGCTACCTTGTACCCCAGCGTCGGTGAGCCTTTCACCATTAAAAAATCGAAAATTAGAGGCGTTGAAAGCCATGGCATGATTTGTGCCGAGGATGAAATTGGACTAGGTCAGGATCACAGCGGCATCATGGTGCTAGACCCCAAGGCCACCGTGGGATCGGAAGCCAAACAATACTTTGAACTGGAGGACGACTACCTGCTTGAACTCAACCTCACGCCCAACCGCGCTGACGCTATGAGTCACTTCGGGGTAGCCCGCGATCTGCTGGCCGTTTACAACATTCGCAAAGGAACGGCATACCGCCTGCGCAAAGGAACGACATATCGCCTACGCAAAGGAACCGAATACGGATTATACAGAGGAGAAAACATGCCCTTGGCGGTTGGAATAAAGTCCGGGCCCATTGAGGTTCAAGTGGCCGACACCGAGCGATGTCCGCGCTACGCCGGTATTTATATCAGCCAAGTACAGGTTAAACCATCGCCCGAGTGGTTGCAGAAGAGGTTGCGCACCATAGGGGTTCGTCCCATCAACAACATCGT
>DASUEB010000148.1:0-10747 GCA_036275295.1 Luteibaculaceae bacterium
ACGTTGCATATCGAACTTCAGAAACAAGATGGTGCCCACATCATCGAAGAACTTAGGATATACAATGAATTGGGGCAATTGATGTGCCGTCACGAGCGGATTCCCACCAAGTTTTTTGTGCGGGTAGACAACTACCCCCCAGGCCGATATCAGGTGGTTATTAAATCGAACATCAAAACAGAGAGCAAAAGCATTGTTATAGAGTAAACCCAACAGATTGCCAGATCGCGCTTCGAACTTTTAAAACTATGACAGCGTTTCCATCTCGGAACAAGGTGTATCTCATTCTAGCTGCAACCTTGGGTTTGGGCTGGAGTCTGACAAAAGAATTTCCCCAACCCAAAATGCGGTTCTTTCCTGCTATTCCGGCGAAACACGATAGGAGAATAACGCTGGAGGGGATTGAGCTGGGTAGGCGGCTGTTTTACGATCCCGTGTTGAGTGCAGATTCAAGCATGTCGTGCGGCTCTTGCCATCAACAACAGTATGCTTTTGGCAGTCCCAACCCAAGCGATACGGGCATCAGCGGCATCCGTCAGCCCCGGAATACCTTACCTCTGTTTAACTTAGTGTGGTACGACTCATTTTTTTGGGATGGGAAAACCGATGTGCTCGAACACAGCCCCTTATTTGCAGTGTCGAATCCAAACGAGTTAAACCTTCCTTGGATTGAAGCAGCGCGCCGGATTAGCTCCCATTCCCTCTACCCTCCCCTGTTTAGGCGCGTTTATGGCAATCGCCCCATCGACAGCCTGCTCATTGCCGATGCCATCGGTCAATTTATGCGCTCGCTGTTGTCGAATCAGTCGAAATACGACCGAGTGATTGCCGGGAAAGAAATTTTCAATGAAGAGGAAAAAATGGGTTTTGTGCTGGTCAATGACATGACCAAGGGAGCGTGTTTGCACTGCCATCCAACCGATAGCGATGCGAGGGGCAGTATAGGAACCTTTGCCAATAACGGGCTAGACGATTATCGCTCATTGGCCAATGCAGACATCGGAAAAGCAGCCTTGTCTGGTAAATCTTTGGATACCGGCCGATTTAAAATTCCATCCTTGCGCAACCTGCTTTTTACGGCGCCTTACATGCACGATGGGCGATTTGCTACGCTTGAGGAGGTAATGCATTTCTACAACCAAGGTGTGGTCGATGGGCCTCATACCGATCCCCGAATGACTTTTTCTCATCGGGGTGGATCGGCTTTGAATCCGTCGGAAACCCGCGCGGTCATCGCCTTCCTTAAGACGTTAAGCGACAGTAGTTTCGTGCAAGATGCGCGATTCTCCAATCCTTGGACAACCCCAGCCGCTAAACAATAAGCCGCCGCAACACAGCTCTACCGATTGGAGAGAGACCACAAAGCTACCCTTAGGATTTACATTCAAACTACTTTACCGCCACAAAAGGTGGCTATGTGCGTTGTTGTAAGCGCTTATTCCACCGTGGTTGAAGCCGGCTAGCTTCCAGAAAGGCAAAAAAAAACCGCTCTACTCGAGCGGTTTTTAGGGTTTTCACTTTTGTAAATTAGAAGTGGAAGATCATGCGAACAGCACCTTGGGTGATGTCGGTAGCCAAGTTGAAAGAAGAAGTGCGTACGGTTCCCTCGATGGTTTCGTCGGTATCAACGCCGCCGTCAACAGTAGTAACGTCTCTTTCGCCTCTTGGCGTAGTGTTCAACATAGCACCAAATCCGTACTCAGCGTTGATGCTGATTTTGGGAGCGATGAAGTATTCAACACCGATGAAAGCTCTGGCACCCAAACCGAAACCGATTCCTGAGCGAGATTGAGTTAGGTAAACCGCATCGTCGTTACCGTAAAGTGGATTACCACCCACATAAGGGTTTGTGTTGGGTAGGTCGTTGAAGTCGTTACCGTACTCAATGGTTGTGCGACGAGCGTTTAGGTTCAACATACCTTCGTAACCCCAGTATCCTTGAACACGGGTGTTTCCGCGACGCATTTCCTTACCGTAAGAGAAAGTTGCGTCAAAACCTTTTGAGGTCAAGCGGTTTTCAACTAGGTTGTCACCATCAACAGCACCAGCAGTGCGTTTTTCTACCTCTTCAATGGTAAGATCTGAACCCACTCCGAAACGGATACCGAAACGAGTTGCATTTTTAGCGTCGGTGAAGCGCTTCACCATAACACCCATGTACTGATTTGGGTACCCTGCTCCGATGGTAGCAGCACTATTGAATTTCAGGGCGTTGAAAAGGGGAACCGCATCAAAACCCAAAGCGTAATCGCCGGCTTCAGGAAGGATAGCTTCACCTTTTTTTGACATCAGGTCTTGAGAAAAACCTGTTAGAGACACAGCCAGAGCTGCAACTGCTAGGATTGTTTTTTTCATGGTTTTTGATTTTGCTTTGTTTATTTATGGTTTGCTTTCAAAACTAAAAGAAAAATTCAAACGTCATACCGATTTACCTTGACGTTTTTCTAACATGGGTACAAATTTGAACTCGCCGTAAAGTTGCTCCTCGAAATCGACCTCTGTCACTCTGTCAATCACCTTCATACGAAGAACACCATCCTGTTCGACCGGAATGACCATTCGGCCTCCGACCGTTAATTGTGTTAATAACGCAGGGGGAATAAACGGGGCGCCGCAGGTTACAATAATCTTATTGAAGGGCGCATATCCCGGCAGGCCTTTGAATCCATCCCCATAAGAAAGGTATGGACGGTAATTGAGCTTGGCTAAAATGAGGCGCGTTTTATCGAACAAGTACTTCTGCCGTTCAATCGACCAGACCCGCGCACCCAATTCTACCAGCACCGACGTCTGATATCCGCTCCCCGTGCCTATTTCCAGCACCTTTTCACCGGGCTCGATCTGCAGCAATGAACTTTGAAAAGCCACGGTGTGTGGTTTGGAAATGGTTTGACCCGCTCCAATGGGAAATGCTTTATTCTGATAGGCCAGTTCAACAAAGGCGCTGTCCATAAACAAATGCCGGGGAACCCGATCGATCGCATCGAGGACTTTGGCATCGGTAATGCCCAGCTCGGCGAGATCGTGAATCATTTGTCGGCGCAAGCCTTTATGTCGGTAGTCGTCTCTCATAATTCGATGACGCAATTTGCCATATAATCTGATCGAATCCGCAAAATACAGGGTCAAATTTTCAAACGACTTCGGTTAATAAGATTCTTTACTGATGCCCCTTCTGTATGATCGGGCCCTTACTTTTGTGTAAATTTTGAAACTATGCGCATTGGTGTTTTGGGTGCCGGTCACTTGGGAAGCATTCACATCCAACAACTTAAGAGCATCCCTGAGTGGACGCTGGTGGGTTTCTACGATCCCAGCGGCGAAACACGCGACCGCGTATCATCCCAATTCGGAATTACCGCCTTTTCATCGATGGATGAACTGTTCGACCAATGTGATGCCATTGATATTGTAACCCCAACGCTCAGTCATTTCTCGTGTGCATCAGCCGCTGTCAAGCGCCAAAAACACGTTTTCATTGAAAAACCCATTACCAACACGGTCGAAGAGGCTCGAAATCTCACTCGTTTGGCCCACGAGGCGGGTGTAAAGGTTCAGGTGGGACACGTGGAGCGATTTAATCCAGCCTTTAAAGCGGCGCAGCCCTATTTAAACGAAGTTCGTTTCATTGAAACACACCGACTGTCGCAGTTCAACCCCCGAGGCACCGATGTTTCTGTTATTTTGGATCTGATGATCCACGATATCGACATTGTTCTCTCGGTTACGCGTTCCAGTATCCGCCGGATATCCGCTAGCGGTGTAGCCGTGGTAAGCGAAACCCCAGACATTGCCAACGCGCGCATCGAATTCGACAACGGCTGCGTAGCAAATCTAACCGCATCGCGCATCTCCCTTAAAAAGATGCGCAAATCAAGGCTATTCCAAAAAGACGCCTACATCAGCGTAGATTTTTTAGACAAAAAAACCGAGGTGGTGCGCATGAAAAACGTGGATGCCGACACCAGTCCTTTTTCGATCACCATAGACTTAGGGCCCGACAAACCCGCCAAAGAAATCATATTTGATCAACCTGAGGTGGAAACCAGCAACGCGATTCGCGAGGAACTGCTGAGTTTCTACCATTCGATTGCCGATAATACCGAACCCGTGGTTAGCGCAGAACAAGCTACTTCGGCCTTAGAAGTAGCTTATCAAATTCTAGAGAAAATGAAATTCAACTTTTCCCTCATTGGTTCCGACACATACTAAACCCTTGTGATTTTCGTTATGCCAGCAGGTATGCTGAGCTCCATCAACCCATGATGGCTCCGCGGAATTGCTTATCGAGGTGAATTTTACGCGTCAACCGCGGTCAGTTAGAAACAGGAATGGTAACTTGCGGCCTTAATTTATGAGAAGAATTTACCTATTATACCCTTGTTTATTGGGTTTATTGACGATTGTGACCACCTCTTGCTCATCATTCGACAAGGAGGAGGCCGTGCCAGCCTATTTGAGAATTGATTCTATAACCTTTCAAAGATCGAGTCCGCTTCAAGGCACCGAGAGCCAAAACATTACGGAAGCTTGGGTATTTATCGACGATCAATTGCAGGGAATTTACGATCTGCCATGCGAGGTTCCTGTCTTGGCCTTAGGCGCACACAATTTGAAAATTCGCGGCGGGATTTTAAGAAATTTGAATTCCGACCAACGGGTCGACTATCCGCTGTGGGCCACTTATTCACAAGACGTGGAACTGAGCTCTAACCAAACCCTGGTGGTTAACCCGGTGGTAGGTTATTTTGAAGATGTGACCACCAGTGAGGAAAATTTTGAGGATGCCGGTGTTCAAATGGTTAAATCGCCTAATTCAGACACCACCATTTTCACCACTACCCGAACAGATGAGGTCTTTGAAGGAAATGGTTCGGGAAAAATGGTATTGACCCCTAATCAATTCAGAGCCGTGGTGGAAACCAACAAAAGGTTGACTTTGCCACGAGGTGTGCCTGTATTCCTTGAACTCAACTTCAATACCACCGCCGATTTACGTGTGGGGTTGGTAGGTAGAACCAACGCCAACGGCAGTACCTA
Source organism: Luteibaculaceae bacterium (assembly GCA_036275295.1). GTDB lineage: Bacteria > Bacteroidota > Bacteroidia > Flavobacteriales_D > Luteibaculaceae > DASUEB01. The sequence continues at coordinate 5,041 of DASUEB010000148.1, forward strand.
CAATGTAATCGTTGGTATCAAACCCACGCAAGGCAAGTGGAAAAAAGGATACATTAATCTTTCCGAATTTGTTAACCTACAAGCTTTTGGGGCTACGTTTGACGTGTATTTTGACATGGCCAGAGAGCATCCAAACGGCGATAGTTGTGTGATCGACAATATCAAATTTGTTTATCCGCAGTAATGAATCCGAAGCGACAGATACTCAAGTACCTTTTTCTAGATATTTTTTCGGCGGCGGCTGCTTGGACCGTTTTTTACGTCTACCGAAAAGAAGTTCTGGAGCCGAGTAAATACGGTTATCAGGTAGGGGTTCATTTCGATGGCAATTTCTTTTTTGCCTTGGTGGTTATACCCGCTTTTTGGATCACGCTGTATGCCATTGCGGGTAACTACAGCAACATTTACAGAAGGCACCGATTGATGGAGTTGGGCCAGTGTCTATTGCTCAGCATCATTGGCGTAACTATCATCTTTTTTGCGCTGATCCTCGACGACGAAATTCCCGACTACCGCAGTTATTACGACAGCTTCTTGACGCTTTTTCTGGTTCACTTCAGTTTGTTTTTTCTGGAGCGCATTCTGCTGACCAGTCACACCGTTAAACGAATTCACCGCCGTGAGATTGGGTTTAACACCTTGATCGTTGGAGGCAGCGCGAGAGCCATTGAAATTTATGACGAAATGATGTCGCTGCGCAACTCACCTGGTAACCTATTTGTGGGTTATGTGAGTATGAACGGCAGTGATCGACTACTCGACGAGCGGCAAGTGCCCCATTTGGGCAAACTTGAACACCTGCGCGACCTCATCGTGAGCCGCGAAATTGAAGAGGTTATCATAGCCATCGACTCATCGGAGCACAACTACATCAACAAAATCATCAACACCCTAGAAGACCTCCCCGTCGCGGTGAAGATCATTCCTGATATGTACGACATCTTAGCAGGAACCGTTAAGATGACCTCCATTTTTGGTACCCCGCTCATTCTGATCAATCCCGCTTTAATGTCTTCGTGGGAGTTTGCGCTCAAACGAGCCTTCGACTTGGTCTTTTCCACCGTATTCATTGCCCTATTCTCACCGCTGTATGTGGCATTGATGATTTTGGTTAAAATCAGCAGCGAGGGGCCCATTTTCTTCAGTCAAGAGCGCATTGGCTTGCACAAAAAGCCCTTTCGAATTTACAAGTTTCGCACCATGTACACCGACGCTGAAAAACACGGCCCGCAGTTGAGCAGTGCGAACGACAGCAGAATTACGCCCATAGGCCGCGCATTGCGAAAAACCCGACTCGATGAGATTCCGCAGTTTTTTAATGTCTTGAAAGGAGATATGTCGATTGTGGGCCCCAGACCTGAACGAAAATTTTACATCGACCAGATCACCGAGCGCGCACCCCATTACGTTCATTTATTGAAGGTAAAACCGGGTATCACCAGTTGGGGACAGGTTAAATACGGTTATGCAGAAAATGTAGACCAGATGATCCAACGCCTAAAATTCGACCTGTTGTATATCGAGAACATGTCGATGGCGCTCGATGTAAAGATTTTGTTCTACACCGTGGTTATTATCGTTCAGGGCAAAGGAAAATAACTCCTTTTCGCTTGTCTCACGGACGCGGCTATTTGGACATCGATGAAACAACCAATTACCAAGAAACCATTAGCTTTGCGAAGCTCAAAATAAAAAATCGATGAAGAACATCAGTGTAATCGGGTCAGGGACCATGGGTAATGGCATTGCGCACGTTTTTGCTCAATACGGCTATGAGGTATCGCTAATTGATATTCAAGCCAGTGCGTTGGAGAAGGCTTTGCAAACCATAGGCAAAAATTTGGATCGCCAAGTGCAGAAAGGGAGTTTGACAGAAGCCGACAAAACACAGACACTAGCTCGGATTAGCACCTATACCGATATGGCTCAGGGTGTTGCCAAAGCCGACTTAGTTGTTGAGGCAGCTACGGAAAACACTCAGATCAAGCTAGAAATCTTCCGTCAGATGGATCAACACGCTCCATCAAACGCTATTTTGGCCACCAATACTTCCTCTATATCTATCACGCAGATTGCTGCAGTAACCGGGCGTCCCGACAAAGTAATTGGAATGCACTTTATGAATCCGGTTCCGGTGATGAAACTCGTTGAGGTTATTCGCGGATATGCAACGAGCGACGAAGTTACCCAATGGGTGATGGATACCTCAAGAAACTTGCAAAAGGTACCGGTTGAAGTAAATGACTATCCCGGTTTTGTGGCCAACCGAATTCTTATGCCTATGATCAACGAGGCCATCTACACCTTATTTGAAGGCGTTGCTGGGGTTGAAGAAATTGATACCGTAATGAAGCTAGGTATGGCGCATCCGATGGGTCCGCTGCAACTAGCCGATTTCATCGGACTCGATGTTTGTTTATCGATACTTCGCGTGTTGCACGACGGATTTGGTCAACCCAAATACGCCCCGTGTCCGCTGCTGGTAAACATGGTCATGGCGGGCAAAAAGGGTGCCAAATCAGGCGAAGGATTCTATGATTACTCGCACGGCACCAAAGAATGGGTAGTTAGCAAGAATTTCAGCAAAAAACAAGGACTTCCGGCCTGATAGAACCCATTTAGCAAGGTTATATATTAATCAAAACACCCCAACCGCGCCACGGGCACGGACGGGGTGTTTTTGTTTAGGGTCCGCTTCACATACACGAGAGCCCTTGTTGGTATCCGCTCATTCAAGGCGGGTGTGATGAGTAGTCCCTTGAAGAGGTGAGTGTTTCATCTAGCGTCCGAGGCAATAAGGAATGCCAAAAACACAACACATTCAGCGCTTCGGTATTCGGATTGGCTGTCGTTTTTGCGGGTTTAATCGAAAAGGCCGTAAAAAAATAGCAAATTCACTCCATTAGAGGAAACCTAAATGATGTAACTTGCGTCTTACCACTAGTAACGAAACATCCAAACCCATGAAAAAACATCCACCGTTGGGGCTGTTGGCCTTGTTGGCCTTGCTGTCGATGATGTCTTGCACCAAGATAACGGAGCGCGATGTCATCACCGCCAACCAAATCCCTTACTACGATGAGATTACCACGCTTCAGTTAGAGGGCTACCTCAACCGGATGTACATTGACATGGTGGGTCGAAAGCCGCTGGATACGGAACTTGAAGCTGATATTGCATTCTTACGCGCCAATGATTTAAGCTTTGAATCGCGGCACACCATCGCACTTCGACTTCAAACCGATACCACGGCCCGCGCGGGTGAAGGATCATACAAAACGGCCTACTATCTCTGGTTTTACGAGTTCATGAAAGACGAATTGTTAGAATCAGCTGATTTGGTTGATTTCAACGAATTCATTCCCGGCTTGGAAGCTGCTATACGGCAAGACAGCATGGCAGGCGATTCCGCCGCGCTCCGTGTCAGCAGAGCTCAACTAGCCAGAATAACCAACGTGCTCAATGCCGAAGAATGGTATCGCGAAGGACTGATTGAAGTGAAAGACATGGTAGCCTACATGCTAGACAATCAGCTATACGACAAAATTAACATGCAAACTTTCAATTTCGTCAATGCGACCTTCGACAACCTTTTTGGGCGATTTCCCTCGGGTGCTGAATTTAACGCTGCTTTCGACATCGTTGAGAACAACAGCAGTAGGGTTATATTGGGACGCTCGGCCAGCAACAAGGCGGAGTACATCGCCGCCTTGGTGAATTCGCGAGAGTTTTACGAGGGTATGATCAGCAAAGGGTATCGGCAACTGCTTCAACGAGCACCCAGCAGCGCTGAGGCCGCCAAACACATGCAACAATACTACTTCGATCACGATTATCCCAAATTCCAAAGAGCCATTCTAATTACCGACGAATATGCGCAGTTTAAACCCAGTTATCGCTAGAATCTTAATTGCCGCTGCGCTGATATCGAGCGTTGGTGCATGTAAAGAGAAAGAGGAATTTAATTCGGTATACGAATTAGACCCGTTTAATGCCGTTCCCTCCAGTTACGGGAAAAACAAGGAAAAAACAGACGAACAATACATCTCGATCTTGTATTCCAACTTGTTCCAAACCGCCATCTCCTCCAAGAAACTCTCGGAAATGGTCGACGCGATCTACTCGGTGGGAGATAAAGAGGTGGCCCATGAATTGATCGTAGCCAAATTTATGGCCGAGCCTAACCTCAAATTGCCCTCCAATGCAGAAATGCGAAACAACACGGACCAGTTTCTTGAGGAAGCATACAAGCGGTTTTTTGTGCGCAATATCTCTGAGGCCGAGCGCGAATGGTTTAAGAACTTCATCAAAAACAACCCAGAGGTAACTGTAGAATTTGTGTACACGGCCTTTGCATTGTCGAACGAATACCAATTTTATTGAGATGAACAGAAGGAAATTCTTACGCAATGCGGGGCTTCTCGGTGCAGGCACCGTAATAGCCCCCTACATACTTCCTTCGGGTCGCTTGTTTGCGGCCTCAGGTGAGCAAAAGGCCAAACATGTGCTGTTTGTCATGTTTGGTGGAGGTGTTCGACAGCAGGAATCGATTTTGCAGCGCTATCTCGAAGACTCGCAGCCTCAAGCCGACGGCACTAACCCGGGCAACATCATGTACAACATGTTTGAAGGCGCCCCGCCCACCCAAAAAATCATCTACGGAAACAACGGTGTTTTACCCGGTGATACTCCGATCCCCAAAATACTGAGCACCACCTTAGAGCGCATGGGAACCACCTTTAGAGAGGTTCGCGCCATGCAACGCGGGCATTACGCAGGTTATGTATCGATGATTCAAGGGCAATCGGCCTTAGGGCAAGGTCTGCGTCAAAAACCCGTCTTCCCTACCCTTTTTGAGTATGTGCGCCGCCATATGGGCGCTCCAGCCTCAAAAGTTTGGTTTATTGGTGAAAACATTGGCAATTCCATTCCCCTACTCAATTACGGACTAAATCCCAACTATGGGATCAAATACGGAGCTAACTTCTTTGCCCCGCCTGTAACCTTCGGAAATCCGGGTAAAAACTCCTTTTTTGGCGGCAACATCTACCACCCAGATGAGGAAATGCAGTACATCTACAAGATGAAATATTTCTTAGACAATTACTACAGAAACCTCGGGGGTGTTCTGGATCGGCTTGGCAATACCGAGCAAGAAAAATTCCAGATCAAAAAGTTCATGGAGCGGATGTACCAAAACTCACTTGCAGGCGATGAGGTAAGCTGTGCCATTGAGGTTATGCGAGAGTTTAAACCGACCCTAACGGTGATGAATTTCAATGCCGGAGTAGACAGTTGTCACGGCAATTTCACCACCTACCTAAAGGAGTTGCACAAGAGTGACCACAAGGTGGCTCGATTATGGCAAGCCATTGAAACCATACCTGAAATGGCAGGCCAAACCGCACTGGTAATTTGCCCAGAGCACGGCCGAAATCTAAATCCCAACCCGGTCCTTGACGAAAACGATTTGCGCGGTTTCGACCACAGCGATGCCAATACAGATCGCATCTTCGCACAAATGGTTGGGCCCAATATTCCGGCCAATGTATCCATCGGCAACGAATCAAACCCCGTTGGAACCAATGCCGATTGTGTACTCACCATCGCCGACATCCTAGGGATTAAAAATGAAGTGAGAAACGCCGGTTTTGTCCCTGGAACCCAGAGTTTCTTTGATCAGATGTAAGTATGAAAAAAATCACCC
>DASUEB010000149.1:0-3068 GCA_036275295.1 Luteibaculaceae bacterium
TTCGGGGCGCTTCATATCAATCCTTGCTAGGGAGCAAAAATAGGGAAACGTGAAAGGTGAAACGTGAAAGGTGACAAGATTTAGGTTGCGATCGACGAATATTCAAAAAAGAAAAAAGGCCGCCCGTTGGGGCGACCTTGAAATGTGTTTCTACCGTGGTTTCTGTTGCAAATGCTTAGTTACGCCTTCTGTAACGTCTTGGAAGTGGATTCGAATGAGGTAAATACCCGTAGACAATCTCTTAGTTTAGTTGAAATACAAAAAGTCACCCACCAGATTTGCTTTCCATCTATGATTTAGCAGGCTAAACTCAACTGTCTAGCGTCCCTCCCGAACTTTGAGCAAGAAAATAAACCTTTAGGCTAACGAAAAACCGCCGCCCACTCACTAATGGTTCAATCAATCACTATCTTCTTGCTCACTGTAACGCCATCCTCCAGTTCAACGCGAATCACGTGGATACTCGTTTTCGCCAGTGTTGGAAGTTCGTAAACCGGAAGCCCATTCCCATTTCCTTCGTAAACTCTCTTGCCCAAAACGTCGTAGACTTCTACCTTTTGGATGCCCTTTGGCGCGAGTATGGCCAAGCCCCTTTCGCCAGAAACCAATTCAATGGCAAACTCGTTTTTTGTCAAATCCGTTAGCCCGGTAGACTGCTCTATGGAGGTCTGACCTACCCGAATACCGTAATTGGGGATCTTGCAGAAGGCGTATTTATCGACAAATAACTTTCGCGTCAGTCCCGTTGTGGTATTAAATGGCTCTGAATAATAAAGGATCCAACCATAGTAATATTTTCCCTCAAAACTTGTGCGATAAATAAAATACCGTTTTTCATATGTCACAAATCCTGAGAATTGACCATAGGTCAAATTAGTCAAAAGTCGAGTTTCCGAGGTGTCCACTAGGTTTCCGTAATCGTCTAATTCACTTGTACCCAGATTAGCCTGCCAGCCGGTCGAAGTCGTGGTGTGATAAAACTTTACATCCTTATCGCCATCCCCGTCCACGTCAACAAAAAGCGTGTCTTGTAAATTTAGGACATGTTTATCGGGCACATAATCAACCACATGAAATGAAGTATCTGATTGGGTATAGCACACAAAAGGGATGGCCATTAAAACAAGTGTCTTTAAAAATTTCATGTCTTTACATTTTTACATTGGACATTCATGCGTAACAAATTCTATTTCCTTACCCAAAGGCACTTCGGTATTTCCTACTATGGTAATGGTTTTGGCACGCAACACGCCAGCTGAATATCCAGCCATTGATAATTGCCCACCTAATCCATTTATTTCTACCGAGCGAAACAATAAGTCATCTAAGTTAGTGAATTCACTCTGATTATAAACTTGCACATCGCGATTACACTGGGATTTTAACTTTTTCACCAAAACGCAGTCTACCACCATTTCGGAGGGAAAATCAGCGGGTGGATCGAAATATTCAATGCTTGAATCCAATGGATCTCGAGTTCCAATCCAGTTATCTATGGAATAATTCACCTTTATTCAAGCAATACACGTTTGTTCTCTCAATTTTCCAAATTTTCCGAGATTTTTTTACAAGGTTGAAATTTGTAATGCTAATTATTATTCTTTCGCCATGAAGATTGTTTCCCCGTAAGCTTGCGGGTTACGCTTCACTCGGCAATCTACTTACGCTGTGAAAATTTGCAGAGAGTCATTAAACGTCTTACCTCTTCCAATGTTTAATTACACCTTCTTTACCGTCTTTGAATTGGATGCGAATGGGGTAAATACCGGTAGGTAATGAATTGGTTTGATTGAAATACAAAAAATCACCCACCAGATTTGCTTCAGTAAGCATTTGGCCTTGCATGTTGTATAACCGCGCTCCTTGAAGCTTTCCATGCCCGTTGAAACGCAAGCCGTTCTCCCAATTATGCACATCAAAACGCGGGCTAACTTGGTCTACCACGCCATTATCCAATTCGGAAAAAGTGTAAAGCGTATTTTCTGAGGGTGCATTGTTTAAAAACGCGTATGGTTGGATCAAATCTGAATAAATCTCCGGCTCTGATGGGCTTCCCTGAAGCAGGTAGAAAAACGGCACTTCCCCAAAAGCATCCACAGCAGAGATACCAACCAAGACACTATCCACCCTATTGCGCAGCGGGGCGTTGCCGTAATGCATCCCGATACTGGGTATTTGATAGTCGATAATGTACTGATAAACCATGGTGTCGGGCAGATCTTCGAACAGCACCTCGAATTGGATCCTAAGTTTTTCATTCCCTGAAGCACCCTCCAACACCTGTTTGTAGTTCACCTTTTTAGCTGGAAAGTCTTGACTCATTGGATATGCAAACGCATCAACCGCCAATGCGTTTTGTTGGCCGTTTACTGTGTTGTAAAGCGTGATACCATAAAAGGAGTACTGGATGCTATCCAACAGGCCCAGTCCTTGGGCTGTTAGGGCTTTGGGCAATGCTCGTTTACCCCCATTGCCGAGTTGAACAACGTCAATCAAATGTTCATTGCCCAGGATCTGAAATGGTTGTGTGCCCGAAGTAAACTTCGAAAAGGTTTGCGAAAAAACGGAGCTTACAAGAAAAGTGAATAGAATGGCCGAAGTAATTTTTTTCGTCATACTGTGCGAAGATTAGGGATGTTTATCTATCAAAAATACAAATTGTGCTAAAGGAACACAAACGTTTTTGAGCAGCGGCAATCATGAGCCGGCACAACAATGGGAGCAATTCACCTGTTTTGAATGCGGATGGCACTTACCCGCTTTACAGATTTTCCATACGGGCGATTTTATTCCCTGCCTTACAGTTTATATGGAATGACTGGCTACTGCGCAATGGTAACCTTTAACACGAATCCCTTTCCGTGGATATTTTGAATTTCAACTTGGGGGTCTTGGTTGAGGTATTTTCGCAAACGGCTGATGAAAACGTCGAGGCTGCGGCCGTTGAAGTAATTGTCGTTGCCCCAGATCATATTGAGCACCACTTCGCGCTCGATCACTTGATTCTGATGTTTGGCGAGCAGCGTTAGGGTTTCTGCCTCCCTTTTGGTGAGTTTGGTAACTAGGCT
>DASUEB010000150.1:0-44835 GCA_036275295.1 Luteibaculaceae bacterium
TGGTGCCCGTTGTTCCAAAACAAAGCGGTGCTATAGAATCGATGGCAGCACTTAAAAATCCTCCTGCTGGAACTACCACAGTGACCGTATCACTGGCTTTACAGCCCAAGCTATCGGTTACCGTTACAAAATGTTTGCCCGGACCCACTTGTGTCGTTGGTGTGCCGTCGCCATTGCTCCATGTATACGTAAACTGTGTGCCTGCGCCACCGGTAGCACTTACAGTAAGTACCGATAAGGGTGAACAGGCGTATAGCGTATCAGGTCCAATAGACGCTACAACCGGAGCTGCTTCGTTGATAGTGAAACTGGCCGTGGCCTGGCAACTGCGACCGCTGGCATCGGTTACCAGAACGGTATACGTTCCGCGACCTACCGTAATTTGTTGCGTGGTTGATCCGTTGCTCCACAAATAGCTGTAAGGCGATTTTCCTCCGCTCACGTTAGCACGGATCGTGCCTGTTGATCCCACACACACCAACGCTGGTCCTTGAATGACAGCCGTCATGGTATCTAACTGTTGGATTACTCGACAGCTCTGTGCAACACAGCCTCTTACATCCGTTACCGTTACAGACCATGTACCAGCCCCTTTGATCACTGCGCGGGTGCTCTCACCACTGGCCCACTGATAGGTGTAGCCGCCGTAACCGTTTAGGCCACTGGCCGTAATGGTGCCCGTTGTTCCAAAACAAAGCGGTGCTATAGAATCGATGGCAGCACTTAAGAATCCTCCTGCTGGAACTACCACGATAACCGTATCACTGGCTTTACAGCCCAAGCTATCGGTTACCGTTACAAAATGTTTGCCCGGACCCACTTGTGTCGTTGGAGTGCCGTCGCCATTGCTCCAAAGAAACGTAATAGAGTTGTAACCTCCCCTAGTCGAGGCAGTAGCTGAAATTGAATTGCTACAAGCGAACAGCGTGTCTGATGTTATGTTAACAAAAATGTCGTTAGCACGGGTCACAACCAAGGTATCAAAAGCTTGGCATTGGAAACCGCTGTTATCGGTCACCACAACGGTGTACGTACCCGGACCCACGCCAGAAATGCTTGATGTAGTTGCTCCGGTATTCCACAAGTAGCTGTAGCTTGGCTTACCCCCTGAAGTAGAAGTGCTTAAAGTAGTAGTTTCATTTGCACATAAAATGGATTTACCCGAAATGGCTGTAACAAATGGCTGAAGTTCTTGGATATTGGCACAACCTGCGGTATTACATCCGAACTGGTCGGTCACCACAACACAATAGGTACCCGCTGTTTTCGTAATCGACTTGGTCGTTTCTCCGGTATTCCAACTATAAGAGTAACCCGAATAACCACCTACCCCTTGAGCTGAAAGGGTTCCTGTTGAGCCAAAACAATTGGGATCACTTGCCGTAAAAGTTACCCCAAGTGGTGTTGCGGGAAGCGCTACCACAACACTATCTGTGGCAGTACATCCGTATTGATCTGTAACTCGCACCGTGTGTTTTCCAATTGGAAGCTGAACGCTGGCTCCCCCATCGCCGGTTGACCACAAGTAACTTATTACATTGGCTGATCCATTGGCAGAAGCATTCACCAAATCACCAGACCTACAAGCGCGAAGGGTATCTGCTGCAATGTTCACGCTAACAGGTGGCGCTTCGTATACCACTGTGGTATCGGTAAATGAGCAACTTCCATTTGAAGCATCCGTAACGGTTAGGATATAAGTTCCAGGCCCGAGGTTACTTATGGATGCCGATGTAGCACCCGTATTCCAGCTGTATGTATAAGGTGCTGTCCCGCCGGTAACTCTTGCACTTAACGTTGTGGTCTCTCCCGGGCATAACATTGTATCTCCTGATACGGTGGCTCTTACAGCAGGTACAATTACAACACGCACAGAATCTCTGGCCGGCGGACAGACCCCGTTGCCAGTAGTTGCGATTGCCAATGTAACGGAACCTGCACCTATCTCAACCAAACTTGGACGGTAGGTAGGATTCACGGTTGTGGAACTTGGTGAAAATGTGCCGCTTCCACCCGACCATTGAACCCCGGATGCATTTGAACTGAAACCGTTTAGAACCACTCCAGAGGAAGTAGCACAAAAAGTCCGATCGGGCCCAGCCGATACCAATGGCCGCGGCTGAGCAGTTACAGCTACGGTTTGAATATTGCCCGGGCAAGACGGGAATAAGCTATCCCGCACCTCGAAGGTGTAGTTGCCGGCCGTAGCGAAATAGTTTTTGGCGGTAGATACCTGTGTTCCCGAGCCGTTTCTCCACACATAGGTGTAGGGAGGGAACCCTCCTACCCCATTTCCAATTAGTGTAATGCCCGGATCACCAGCACAGTAAACAGCCGGATTGGGGTTAACACTGGAAACGAGATTGGGCTGAAAACTTACGCGAATGGTATCGCAGAAGTAAGTTTGTGGGTAGCAATTGCCTGCTGTTGGGATACCGCAAATTACATAATCAACAAAAGGCGGTGGTGTTCCCGTAGGCGTTACGATGGTCGTGTCACAGCCCGATGTACATGACAAATAACTGGCGTATTGGTTGTTTCCAGAGGTAATCTCACGCCAAGTTATGGAGGTGAGCTGGATGCCTTGCGTTCCAATTACTGAGGTGCATCCAACTCGCGTTATGCGATCTGGACTCACTACTGGGGCCGAAATCGATCGTATGCTGTATGTATTTTCGTTGTTCCCCGGTTTACAGAAAGTAAGTGTGTGCGGTCCAGGACCATTTAAGCAAATGGGTTCTCCCACTGGGGTTAAAGGGCCGCAACCAATTTGGTAGAATAATGCCCCGGGTGGTATAGCCCCTGAAGCAATATCAAACTCAATAGCTACAGCATTTGGATCCAGACGTATCTGAAACTCTAAACATCGATCAGGGTTTGAATTTCCACAACAAGTACCTGCTCGACTTACAGCTGGACTCACGTAGGTGCCATTGGGATTTCCAGTGAGATCAACGGTAAAGAATGGAGTGTTACTCGAACAATTACCTGACTGCCCGTAAGATTGTACAGCGAATAGAAAAAGACTGATATATATTAACCACCATCTCATAGGCTACGCGGGCTACTAGGTTATTGGAAAGACGTCTGCTTGCATACTATGTTGCCCTTTTTTACTTCACTTTCGTCAAACTTCCATTTTCAAGGGATGTTTTGATACTTTTATTAGATATTACACGTTTAATAAGCGACGATTGAATGTACTCGATTATTCCAAATCCGCATGTACGCCTGTATTTCATCATACTTTTGCACCAATTAATAAAAGTAAGTCTTTTCAGCTTAGGTTGTCTTATTTTTTTCGACCTCACTGCTCAGGACTACTCCTGGTGGAACCAAAAACACAACTGGGACGGCGTTACCCCATGGGAGCAATACATTAAACTGGGCCAAAAACATTTGAGTCCAACCGCTTTACCCCCGTACATTCCTGCATTAACCTTACAAAATCAGCGACAGGAATTACAGATAAGCACCGGAGCTTTCTACAATCCTGAACTTCAAACCCAACACCTTCAGCTGAGATATTACAGAAAATGGGCCAACAGCCATCGTATTGAATGGGGAATAACTGCCTTTCAGCGCTATTCGATGACCACATCACACCGCGACAAGCATTTTTTCCGAGATGAAGACGGCAAAGGCGTTAATGTTGGGGATCTCTGGATTCGATTCGCTCATGTGATCTGGACAAGCAACCGTTTCAAGCACCAACTCGAGGCACAGGCAGGTTTCAAAACGGCCTCTGGCGGTGGCTTGGATGCTGGTCAATTCACTGATACACCGGGATATACTTTCGAATTGAGTTGGAATTACCACGTGTCTGACCACTCTACACTGAATGTCGCGGCCGGATTTTTTGCTTATCAGATGTACGATTTGCGACATCGGCAAAATGACGGAGCCAGTTTCAGATCAGATTTCACCTGGCACAGCTCAATAGGTAGTTTTAGCGCAGGAGTTAGCGGCTATTGGGGGTATCTGGAAATTGGCGACAGACCCATATTATCGCACGTCCAATTCAGACCCAGCCGATTGGGGGGTAGATTGAGTTTTCAGGTAGTTCAAGGTTTACTCGATTATCCATACACGGGAATTCAAATAAACTTCGGATTTTTCAATCGGTTGAATGAAAGCGAATAGATGCAGAATTAACACAATACCGCAATCCCGTTTGGGTAGGGCCATCGTCGAATATATGTCCTAAATGGCCGTCACAGGCCGCGCAGATGATCTCGGTTCTTATCATACCGTGACTCAGGTCGCGCTTTTTGATGACGGTTCCCGGAATCTCGTCATCAAAGCTAGGCCAACCGCAGTGTGAATCGAATTTGGCAGCCGAGGTAAACAACGGTGTTCCGCAACCCCGACAAGAGTATACTCCCTCTTCGAAATGAAGGTTGTACTCGCCACTGAAGGGACGCTCTGTTCCCTTTTGGCGCAGCACATAATACTCGTGATCTGTTAACTGCCCTTTCCACTCTTCCTCACTGCGTCTTTTTCCCGGCAGATGGTTTGCCTCCATGGTGTTTTTTATTGCTGAAGTTTTTCTTTTTAAACGGTTTTTTGTGTCTATTGGATTTTTCGTCGTCTGCTCGGTCTGATTTTTCTGGACCCGTTTTAAATCCTTCTGGTAAAGGCATAATTTCCACCTGGCGCTCAATAAGCTGCTCTATACGCTGAAATTTGCGATGCTCTTTTCCGTTAATAAATGTAATGGCTTGACCTTTGTTTTCGGCCCTGGCCGTTCTGCCTATGCGATGCACATAATCGGCTGCATCGTCGGGCACATTGTAATTAACCACCAGATTGATGTTTTCAATATCAATGCCCCTCGAGATTACGTCGGTGGCAATGAGAATGCGTAGTTTACCTTGTTTAAAATCCAGCAGTATCGATTCGCGCTCGGGTTGTTCCTTGTCGCTGTGAATTGACTTAGCAGCGTAGCGGTCGGCCTGCAAACGAAAACTGATGTATTTGACCACCGTTTTGGTAGAGGCAAAAACTACGATTCGAGTATAGCTTGGGTTGGCATCCAAGACGTGTTTCAACAGATTTACCTTTTCATCCTCGTGAACGTGGTACACCTCTTGTTTAATTCCCGCAGCCGGTTTGGCGATGGCCAAGCTCAGTTCTTTGGGATTGACTAAAATGTTTTTGGCAAGCTTGCGAATGTTGGGCGCCATTGTGGCGCTAAACATGAGGTTTTGCCTTTTTGCGGGCAAAAATTTGGCGATGCGGATGATGTCATCGATGAAACCCATATCCAACATCCTATCCGCCTCGTCCAACACAAAAAACGAGAGGTTACTCAGGTTGACATATCCCAAGTTCAGGTGCGAGAGCAGCTTGCCCGGAGTGGCCACCACCACATCAACCCCTGAGGTCAATGCTTTTTTCTGAACATCGAAGCCCGAGCCATCGCCACCGCCATATATGGCGAGCGAGCTGATGTGTGTAAAATAGGCCATTGCCTCCAGTTGCTGATCGATCTGCAACGCCAACTCTCTGGTTGGAACGACAATGAGGGCTTTGACACCCGCAACTTCAGCTTGGTTACTAAGTTGATTAATAAGAGGAAGCAAAAAAGCTCCCGTTTTCCCGGTGCCCGTTTGCGCACAAGCGATAAGGTCGGATCCGGCTAAAACTATGGGTATGGCTTGTTTTTGAATGGGTGTTGGGGTCTTAAAACCCATGGAGTCAATGGCTTCGTTAATGGTCTCGTTGAAACCAAAGTCACTGAACGAATTTATTTCATGCATGTTACAAAGATACACCACACGAGGATTGCAGCCCGTTGTTTGATTGTTTAATTTTGAAAACCAACTCAAAATCATGATTGTCGTAATATCACCCGCTAAAACGCTTCAATTCCCTTCATCAGAACCCAAAGCTTACACGCAACCCATTTTTGCAGAAGAGGCTCAACAGTTGGCTAGCAAACTCAAGAAACTGAATGCTAAGAAAATTGCTGATCTAATGGAGGTGAGTGATTCTATTGCCGAATTAAACTTCAATCGATTTCAAGATTTCTCGTTTCCATTTAATCCAGCAAATGCGCACCATGCCCTGCGGGTTTTTAAAGGTGATGTGTACCAGGGGCTAGAGGCCGAGACCTTAAGCGAGGACGGTTTGAAATTTGCCGATCAGCACCTGCGAATTCTCAGCGGACTCTACGGTTTGCTGAGACCCTTCGATCTCATGCAAGCCTACCGACTGGAAATGGGAACACCCTTTGCCTACAGTCCTGCCAAAAAAAATCTATATCAATTTTGGGGACCAAAAATTGCCCTTCAGCTCAACGAGCATGCCGAATCGATAGGTACGGATACCCTACTCAATTTGGCCTCGCAGGAGTATTTCAAGGCAGTGCAGCTGAAAACGCTTCGACTAAAGGTAAAACAATGCGACTTCCTCGATGGTGACGGTAATCAGTACAAGATGATATCGTTTTTTGCGAAAAAGGCTCGCGGACTCATGACGAGGTTTATACTGGAAAACCAAATCACAAAATTTGATGACTTACGTGCTTTTGACAGTGAAGGTTATATTTTTGCGCCGAATCGCAGCAGCGATAACCATTATGTATTTACTCGACTGAAACCATGAAAAAACACATTCTCTTTGGGGGCGCCATATTGATCGCCTTGGGAGCTTCGGCTCAGAAAAAGAAAAAATCCGACACACCCGCGGTTGCCACCTACAGTGACTCTATCAGCTATGCATTTGGCATCAGCTTGGCAAATAATCTCAAAAATCAAGGTGTGGATAGCATCTCTTTTGATGCGTTTTATCAGGGATTCAAGGCATTCTACGAAAATCAAAATTGGCTTACCAACGATCAAGCCCAGCTTTTTTTGAAAGATTTCATCAGCAAAAAACAACAAATTGCTAATGAAAACAATCGCAAGGCTGGTGAAGCATTTTTAGCCAATAACAAGTCGAAACCCGGAGTGATAACCCTTCCTTCGGGCTTGCAATACAAAGTCATCAACAAAGGAACAGGCACGGTAAAACCAACCTTGGCCGACAAGGTTAAAACCCATTACCACGGAACACTAATCGACGGAACGGTGTTCGACAGTTCGGTTGATCGCGGCCAGCCCATCTCGTTCCCGGTAAACGGAGTAATTAGAGGATGGGTTGAAATCCTCCAGATGATGGTGGTAGGCGATAAGTTTGAAATTTATGTACCTCAAGATCTGGCCTACGGCGCTCGAGGTCAATCCAAGATCAAGCCATTTAGCACCTTGATTTTTACCGTTGAGCTACTCGACATAGAAAAATAAGTACGGCTCAGGCTGGGCTCTGCTGCGTAGATTTTTGTAATTCACCCGAAGTAAAGTGCAGAAATAGCTGTATCTCTCAACATGGTAAACGAGATGTCAGCATTTCTGCGCCTTGCCAGTTAGACCTGCACGCAATTTAAAACATGCTAAGGCACGGAGGCCTCCGAACTAACTGGGTTAATACCATCCGTTTGCAGTGCCGAGCAACGGATCAATGAAGATATAAAAAACTTGAAAAGGCCTATTTAGGGCCTTTTTTCATTTTCCAGAGCATAAACCCTGATTTACAATACCCTTAGAACCAAACCTTTCAGGTATTCTCCTTCGGGATGAAAGGCACTGATGGGGTGGTCGGCGGGTTGACTGAGTTGGTGAAGTACCTGTACTTGCCGGCCCACTTCTATGGCCGCAGCCGTCACAGCACCCCGAAAAAGATTCTTATCAACCACCTGCGAACAAGAGAAGGTAAAAACCAAACCGCCCTCTTTAATTTGCCGGAAGGCGTGGGCATTTAATCTTTTGTAAGCCTGAACGGCATTGTGTCGCGCGCCCATGTGTTTGGCAAAAGCCGGCGGATCCAATACAATGATATCGAAATCTGATGCAATAGATTTGATGTATTCTACCGCATCTGCCTTGATAGAAAAGTGATTCGATTCAAGTAAACCGTTTATTTTCAAGTTATTATCAACCAAATCTAATGCTTTTTGTGAGCTATCGACCGAGTAAACCTCCTTGGCTCCAGCCAGTAAGGACGCGATGGAGAACCCACCCGAATAGCAGAAGGTATTGAGCACTTTCTTGTCCTTTGCGTAGTGTGCCAATAAGGCTCTATTTTCACGCTGATCCACGAAAAAACCCGTTTTTTGGCCGGTAACCCAATCGACCTCATATCTACAACGATCCTCTGAAGCGACGGTCTTTACCAATCGCTCGCCCCAAAGCCAATCGTTCTGGAGTTCGGAGCCGTGCATTTTGGGTAGCGATTCTGCACTTTTATCGAATATCGAGATCAACCGGTCTTCGCATGTTTTCTGGATCGCCTGGGCAATCAGGTGGCGTTGGCGGTACATTCCCATCGTATGACATTGAACTACCGCCACCTGGCCGTATACATCTACGATTAAACCCGGACAACCGTCGCCTTCACCGTGAACCAAGCGAAATATTGAATCGGCCTTGTGTGTCAGCCCCAAATCGCGACGAAGGCTCCAAGCTGCTTGGATTTTTTTATCCCAAAAAGCTTGATCCAAGTCATTCGGTTCGAAAGAAATAACCCGAACCGCTATGCTACCAGCTGCTTGGTAATGACCCAAACCCAAAAATTGTCCCGATTTGGTAATCAAATTAACCCAGTCGCCCTCCTGTGGTTCGGCATCCATCTTTAAAATCGCTCCTCGAAATACCCAAGGGTGTTTTCTGAGTAAACTGTCTTGCTTTTGTGGTGCGATGGTAAGATTGGGTAGGTTCATGCACAAAATTAGCGTTTATTGTCCTTGACCGCCTGTATCAGTTGCTCGTTTTTGGCAATGAGTCCCTTTCCTTGCAGCCAATCAAGGGCATTTTCGATATCGTTAGCGGCGTATTTTCGCTGCAGTGAAACAAGCAGGCTCTCATAAGTTGCTGGCGATTCTGCAATAAATTGCAGCACTGCCTCAGCCACCTGCTCGGGGTGGGTGTATTTTTTGTTTTGCAAGCAAACATCGCACTTGCCGCAGGGGCTTACATCTTCTTCACCAAAATACTTGCACAAATAGACAAAACGACATTCACCCGGGTGTTCCACAAAACCAATCATGGCTTCTACCTGCTCGCCAAGAGCTTTAATACGCTCTTCGTACACTGTCTTGCTTATTTTGATGGAGGAGATAGGAAGTCGCTCGGTTACCAAGGCCAACACGGGTTCATCGCTCTGCTCAACATAGAGTACAAATCCCAATTTATCCAGTGTTCTCAGCTGTTTTCTAACCCATTCAGGTGTGCTGGAAATTCGCTTGGCAATGGCCCATTCATCAATCTTCACCGTTTCGTCGAATATACCCGTATAGCCGCGCAAGAGAGTCTGGATCAGGGGCTCATGCAAAGGCGTTCCCAGCTGATATTCGTAAAGTTGCCTATTACCGGCCAAAACCTGCAGTCTCGAGGGTTGCACCACCGGTTCTGACCAGTCGATCCAGCCATCTAATCGGAGAATTTCAAGAGCATGAAGCACCTCTTTGTTGCCCAAACCGCAGTACCTAGCAAATTGCTCGAGGTAAAACGGCTTATAGATTCCCTTTCCTGAGCCTACCGCCCACTGAAAGTAGTCACCCAGCCGCTGGTATACTTTTTTTATGAGGTCTTTCGAAGGAAATTGCTCCTTGAGTTGAGCGCGTAACTGCCTGAGATCAGCTTGATTGTATAACAAAACCGCATACGATAAATTCCCATCGCGGCCACCTCGTCCCGCTTCTTGATAATAGGCCTCAAGAGAAGCAGGCAATTGCCAGTGAACCACAAATCGCACATCGGGTTTGTCAATACCCATGCCAAACGCATTGGTGCAGGACATGATGCGGATTTTGTTGGTAATCCAATCCGATTGTCGCTGCAATCGCTCTTGAGGCGATAATCCGGCGTGATAGTGAGCCGCACTTTGATTCGCCTTTTGAAGCCAATCAGACACCAAAACGGTCGATTTTCTCGATGATGTGTAGACCAATCCCGAACCGGCGTTTTTTTGTACGACCCGCCATAGGTAATCGTACTTTTTCTCTGTGTTTACGGCAAACAAGGCCAAATTGGGCCGATAAAAAGTCCGCTGAAAAACGTGATGGTCTTTAAATCCCAGTTTCTCTGCAATATCCGACTGCACTCTAGGGGTAGCCGATGCTGTTAAGGCAACCACGGGGGTTTTGGGATGCAGCACCCTGATTTGTTTTATATTTAGGTAAGAGGGTCTAAAATCGTACCCCCACTGCGAAATACAATGAGCCTCATCGACGGCAATAAGGCTCAGCTTAAAATGCTGTAAATAGGGCTGAAATCGATCCGAAAGCAAGCGTTCCGGACTTATGTACAAGAGTTTAATCTTGCCGTCGACACAGCGATCCAAGCGACGATCCAATTCCTGAGAGCTCAGCTTTCCACCGAGGCTGGTAGCTGGAATTCCAGCAGCTAGTAAGTGATCAACTTGGTCATTCATCAGTGCTATCAGCGGTGAGATGACAAGGGTCATGCCCGGCATAGCGAGGGCTGGAACCTGAAAACAAATGGACTTTCCTCCCCCGGTGGGCAGGAGAGCCAGTACATCTCGTTGCTCTTCAACCACGGCCCGAATGATATCCAATTGCTTCTCCCGAAACTGATCGAAGCCCCAATACTTTTTTAATATGGCTTGGTAATCAAACAAAATGCCGCTTAAATTTCACTCAAATATGCACTAAACCTTAACTTGCACAAAATTGATAACGCATGATTACCGCCAACAACCCCATTGAGATTGAAATTGAGCGCATTAAGGAGAGTAAAATTTCCGGCGTAGATTTCAACAATCTTCCCTTTGGCAAGGTTTTTTCTGATCACTGCTTCGAAATGGAATATCGCGACGGAGTTTGGTCCAACGCCCGCATAAAACCCTTCGGCAAAATTGAAATCAGTCCCGCCGCCTCTGCCCTGCACTACGGCCAATCTATTTTTGAAGGCATGAAAGCCTACCGCCGTGAAAACGGCGAGTTGGTGATGTTTAGACCCGAAGCCAACTTTAATAGAATGAATCTCAGTGCGGAACGCATGTGCATGCCACACCTGAACAAGGAACTATTCTTCGAAGGGCTCAAGCAGCTGGTTCAAATTGACCAAGATTGGATCCCAAGCGGCGAGAAAAGCTCCCTATACATTCGTCCGTTGATGTTCGCTACCGATGATTTTATTGGGGTTAGACCATCCGACACGTATAAGTTCATCATTTTCACCTGTCCTGTTTCTGGCTATTACAGCAATCCGGTAAAAGTCCGCATAGAAACGGTTTATTCAAGGGCCTGTGAAGGGGGAGTAGGAAGAGCAAAGGCCGCTGGCAACTACGCCGCTGCCCTATTTCCGGCTCGCCGAGCTCAGAAGGACGGCTACGATCAGTTGGTTTGGACCGATGCCAAAGAACACAAATTCATTGAGGAAAGTGGAACCATGAATATTATGTTTGTCATCGACAACGTGCTGTATACGCCTTCGCTCAGTGGATCCATCCTGCCGGGCATCACCCGCGATTCGGTATTGCGTTTGGCCCGCGATTGGGGCTGGGAAGTAGAGGAAACCAATGTCGCTGTCGACTTTGTAATCAACGCCCTTAAAAGAGGTGAACTTCAAGAGGCCTTTGGCGTTGGTACTGCAGCCACAATCGCTCACATCGATATCATTGGATACAACGGTACCGATTACAAAATTCCTCCCATCGAAAATCGCGAGTTCTCGAACAAAGTGTCTTCATGGCTGCACGACCTAAGAATGGGGAAGATTGAAGACGAATACCACTGGATGAAGATCATTTAATCGACCTTAACAAGAAAAACTAAAACACAGAGCCGTCGTCCATGAAATGAATGACGGCTCTTTTATTTTACTGCATTTTTATGATGCGCCTGATTTGACAGCAAGAGAAATCTCACGACAGCAGCACTTCACGGCTGCTTTTGGAGAGCAATTGTAAGGGAGAAATCAGGCAACTGGGAGACTTCGAGATCAATTAACCAAAACGATAGGCGGGTTTACTGGGTTTGTACCTACCTCTATTTTTGTAGTTGTCTTGTATTCGATTCGCCTTTTTACGTCCGGAGGCATTGATGCCATTGCGCATTTTTTTAGGCCCATCGTCTTCATCAGCTGTGCCGTCTGCCATATTTCGAATCGTTGATTTACCCAAACCGGCGCCAAAACCGAAGCGGATTGCCGCATAAGCCTCTCGATACCAACTGAAATAAGTGGGTCTCAAACCAGCCTCAACTGAGAGAAGGTAACTGAAGCCCTTGGGCTTGCGTGTTGAGTAACCCTCATAGCCCACCCGAAAACCAAGGGGGTACACCTTAGCCATTCGGTCTTGAGCCGCAAAAGCAGCGAATCTGCTGTTGGGATTTAATTCACTGTATATGGTCTGTACGGGTGCGAATAACACGTCAAAGTAGCTTGTAGACTGAAAACCTCCCCCGCGAATTCCATATTTGTCGTGATCAATAACCATCCTGCCCCACGAGACCTTGGCAATACCTCCGTAAATAATCTTGCGATCAAATCCATAGGTTAAAAAAGCACCATTAGGAGAGGCTTGTGCATAGGCTGCGCGGTGAGAAATACCCCCTACCCTAAGGGCAAGCGCCGTTACCATTTCGCCAGGGACCATGGTATAGTAAGTGGTACGTACGCCCCCAAATGAACTAGAAGACAGGGTAATATTATACTCATCCATACCTATCTTAGCGCCCAAATATTTGGTAAAGCCCACTTCAATTTCGGTCTGACCGTCCAAATTGTTGTCTGGACATTGCAAGCAATCTTTATTCTCGCCGAAAGGAGGCAAATTGGGCCTCAAGCCACCTCCCGTTAAGAGGTACTTGGCGTGTAGCTGACCAATGGAGCTTAGTTTAACCATCCCGTATCCGCCGTATTTCAAGCCTATGGCCTCTGCCAAATTCAAATCAAACATGGCACCGACGTAAATAGAGGGTACGTTTTCAACGTTATTGTCGATAATTCGATACGTATTTCGTTCAACAGGGGTACCTCTTTTTCTTGATTTCTGGGCACTGAGGCAAAAGGGTATTGACAACAAGATCAATACGATAGCAGGGATTTTCATGAGATGGGTTTGCTCCCCAAAGAACGTATAAAAATTGTATTCACTGGCAGTATCCACTAATTTTTTGCCTTCAACGTTGGTGTTCACCTGCGCAAAGCGATCGCTCACCGCCGCATAAACCTCCGTTTACCGACTTCATGTTGTGCCTTCGAGCAGATAATCGGAATCTTGTATCATAAAAACAACCACTCACATGGAAACCACCGACAAAAACACTAATATTGATCGTATGTTCAGCTATTCCAAAAACAACTCATGGGGCAAGACCTTTGCAGGTTTATTGCTCATCGCCATTGGCACCGTTCTCATTTTTAGACAACTGGGATACATCATGCCCAGTTGGTTAATTAGTTTTAAAACCTTCCTCATTGCCTTGGGTTTATTTATTGGCGCTCGAAACAATTTCCGAAAGGGGGGCTGGTACGTACCCGTTATCATTGGTGCCGTTTGGTTGCTAACCGACTTTTTCCCCGATCTTAAACTGCACAAATTCATTTGGCCGGCTTTGTTGATTGTGGTTGGTCTGGTGATCATTTTTCAACGAGGTCGCAGTTTTGGTAATTTCCAGAGAAATCAAGATGTGTTGGATGCCGACGGCGGTACCATCAGTCCGGAAGACACCATCGATGTGGTTAGCGTTTTTGGGGGCGCTAAGAAAATTGTAGTGAGCAAAAACTTCAAGGGCGGCGATATGGTGAGTGTTTTCGGGGGTTCAGAAATCAACCTCGCACAAGCAGACATCAACGGCACCGTAGTAATTGACAGCGTTCAGATTTTTGGAGGCGCCAAAATAGCCGTCCCTGCGAATTGGACGGTTCAGTCGGATGTAACCGCCATATTTGGCGGGGTCGACGACCGCAGATCACCCGGCATGGTAGTACCTGATCCAAATAAAATTTTGGTCATCGACGGCGTTTGTCTGTTTGGCGGACTCACCATTGTGGGCTATTGATATCGAACCCAAAAATACCATCCCTGCTGCAGACCACCTTGCTTCTGGCGGGGTGGTTTTTTGTCTTGTTAACGCTGGAATGGATTTCGCCACACCCTTTAGCCACGGGCGTGCAAAACAGCCTCTCGGCGCCCACATGCATGGCCCTGGTGCTGTTTTTGAGTTGCTTAGCACTTTCTAATGCACTTCTCTACTACTCGCCCGAAAACAACCAATGGTTTCAACTATTCATATACATTGCGTCAGCAACCGTGTTGAGCCTGCTTGTTGCCTTTGTGACCTACAAACAATTTTTTCAAATCAATCTGAGGCTCGGTGAGTTTTCCCGTGCCCAATTGCCCGTATTTGCGCTTGCGCTGACCTGTTCCGCATTATTCACCCAGTTGAAGCGCATGCGGGTCGATCAACAAGCGTGGAACAACAAACGGGCAGAAATTGAGAAAATTCAGCGCGACACCGAATTGAGCGGCTTGAGGCAGCAGTTGCAGCCGCATTTTCTTTTTAACGCCTTAAATTCCATCTACTCGCTGGTTAAATCACAACCCGACCAAGCACGTGAAATGACCCTTAAATTAGCTCAGTTTTACAGGGGTTCACTGGTGCAGCCTGATGGTCAGCAACTTTTCAAAGAAGAAATAAAACACCTTCTCCTCTACCTTGAAATTGAGCAAATTCGCTTCGGAGAGCGCCTGCAATTGCGCATCGACATACCCTCAGAAACGGACAACCTCATGGTACCTGCATTGATCTTACAGCCCTTGATCGAAAATGCCATCAAACATGGACTGAACGAGTCGCTTGGGCCCTTTTGCATCGATATTCAAGCCAGTGCAAAAAGTGGTTTATTGTCGATTAGCATCACCAACCCATTGGAGAAGCACCATCAACGGCCTAACCCGGGGGCCGGCATCGGACTGCAACTGGTAAACAGACGATTGCAACTGCTTTACGGCAGGAGCGATTTACTCCAGATAAAACAAGAGGCAAACCTATTCTCAGCCCAGGTTAAAATTCCTGTTATATGAAAGCACTTCTCATTGACGATGAAAAACTCGCCCGCGAGGCATTGGCGGAACAACTTCAAGCCTACCCTCAAATGGAAATTGTTGGCGAAGCGGAAAATGGTTTTGAGGCGCTTAAACTTATTGCCGAGCTCAAACCCGATGTGCTTTTCCTTGATGTTCAGATGCCCAAACTAACCGGTTTTGAACTACTTGAATTATTGGATATACCCGTAAAGGTTATTTTCGTCACCGCATACGATCAGTTTGCCATTCAAGCTTTTGAAGTGCGAGCGATCGATTACTTGCTAAAACCTATTGACCCCAAACGCTTGCAAAAAGCCATTGCTGCTCTCGCCGATGCGAAACCGGTCGCTGCGCCCGATGACAAATGGCCGTCGGCGGCCCAACAAAGACTTGTTGTGCGAAAACAAGGCGAGATACACTTCATTTATCCAAACGACATTTGGTACTGCGAAGCCGACGACGATTACGTGAATCTGCACACCCGAGATGGCGTATTCAGTAAAAAAACCACCCTAAATACCCTGGAAGAAAATCTGCCTGCTCACCTCTTCGCCCGTATTCACCGGAGCTATCTGTGTAATGTGGAGGCCATCAAAAAAATAGAGTTGCTGGAAAAAGACAGCTATGTGGCCATCTTGGCAAATGGCAAAATTCTCAGCGTGAGCCGTACTGGTTATCCCCGCTTGAAGCAATTAATGGGGCTGTAACCACCGATTTCACCATAACATAATCATTCATCCAATACGGACCGATAGGGATATCAACCTCTTCTCTTACTTCGTAACCCATCTTCTGGTAAAAATGAAAAGAGGGATTATAACGATTGACATTCAGAATAAGCTCTTTAGCTCCCCAGCTTTCAACCTCTACTTCAACAAAGCGCAACAGGGTTTTACCCGCCCCTGAACCCTTGCGCTGGGGATCGAGGTATAACTTGTTCAGCTTGCAAGTATTCGCATCCACCACCGACCAGGCCGCAAAGCCAAAAATCTCCTCACCATCGCCTATGAGGCGGAAACGCTGTTCACCAGACTGAATGAGCCGCTTTAATTCTTCCCTGTGGTAAAGCAATTCCAACATGTATTCTACCTGCTCAGGTTCTAATATGGGCATGTAGGTTGCGCGCCAAGCGGGACCAATGACCGACTTGATCAACGCGATATCAGTGAGTTTAGCCGCGCAAATACGATACATGTCGCTAAGGTAAATCGAAAATGATTTCCTGAACCGAGGGTTCAATCAATTTTCGTACCTTTAAAGATTCCGATTTGCTTTAGGAGCCATTGATTTGATTGACCGTATAACCTTTGAAATCCTTATTAATTTGACGAAGCGTTGTTACCTAACTCGTTAAAATGGGACTACACAAGAGATGCTATCCTTACCGCGTTGGCAACGAATTCTATGCGTTGAGTGTTCTTAACAAGGATCAGTAAGTGTTAAGTTCTCTACCGGGTAATGCGCCCAGATGGCGAAGCGCTTGATAATGCTAAGGCGCCTTTGGTCCACCGGAAATTTAGATATAGAAGACAAAAAATAACCCATATGACCACCTGTCTCACACCCAAATGGATTCATTTTTTCAACGAACTGAAAGCCAACAATAGCAAGACCTGGTTTGATGCCAATAAAAACCGCTATGAAGAAATCAAATCAGAATTTACTCAATTCATGAGTGAATTCCTTCAGCGTATACAAAGCTTTGACGATATCCTGCCTGTTGAGCCCAAAAAAACCATCTTTAGGATTTATCGCGATGTGCGTTTTAGCAAGGATAAAACACCCTACAAAACGCATATTGCCGCGGTGATCGACAGGGGGCAAAAATGGCAAAACAAATGCGGGTTTTACATTCACATCGAACCGGGCAACGTGTTTGTTGGCGGTGGCGCATGGGAGCCTAACAAAGAGAGTCTCAAAGCCATCAGACAGGAAATAGATTACAACGGAGATGAATTATTGGGAATTGTAAACACCCCTGAATTCATTGAAACCTTTGGCTCGATGGGGGGTGATAAATTAAAAAAAGCACCCAAGGACTACGACCCCAATCATACACACATAGAATTTCTCAAACACAAGCAATTCTTGATCAGCCGCAAATTTTCTGACAAAGACGCTCAGCAGCCCGATTTTCTTGATCAATTGGTTCAAACCTATCAGCGATCCATTCCGTTTTTTAATTACTTCGACGTAGTTTTTCGCGAAGTAGAGGAACGCATTGGAACATGAACACATTTGCAGATCGAGTCATTCACTACCTACAAACCCTTGAGCCACCCACGTTACCCAACCTTCACTGGGAGGTGATGCATCCCCACGGCAGTGAGCCGGCCAGGACTTGGTCGGAACGGTTTTACAGGCGATACTACTCAGATAATCACCCGCGAATAGCGGTTTTTGGCATCAATCCGGGGCGCTGGGGAAGCGGCATCACCGGCATACCTTTCACCGATCCTACCCAGCTCGAAGCAGTCCTTCCCGAATTAGGCCGCATCGAGGGGAGAACGGAAATGTCGGCACAATACATCCACCGCGTCATTCGCGCTTACGGGTCATACGAATCGTTCTACCAACAAATCTACTTAACTTCGGTGTATCCCTTTGGACTGCTGTACCAGGGAGTGAACGCCAACTATTACGACCATCCCCAGGTTTATGAGCTCTTGGAGTCACAGATTCGCTCATCCATTGATCGTCAAGTGAGCATGGGAATACGCCGTGACAAAGCCTTTTGCTTGGGTGAAGGGCAAAACATAAAATTGCTTAAGACCTTAAACAAAAAACATGGCTGGTTTGATCGCATTTATTCCCTGCCCCACCCGCGCTATGTAATGCAATACAAGCGCAAGCGAATCGCAGAGTTTGAAGATCTTTATTTGACAACCCTCTTGGGCGATTTGCTGTAAAGTTCTTCGCAAACCTTTACCAATAGTAGAAAAAAGGTAAGCAAGAAAGGACCGTATACCAACCCCAGTAAACCAAAAAGCGGAAGGCCAACCGTGATCCCTAAGAAGGAAATCAGCGGATGGGTATTGTAAAAACGCTTACTCACCAAAATACGCAGAAAATTATCAGCACTTCCCACCAGAACAGCTCCGTAAATCATCATTCCGGCGGCGTGATACCCATCGCCCTTGGCCAATAAATAGAGGGCTATAGGCACATAAATAAGCGCCGTTCCGATGAACGGGATAAACGCAGCAAATACCGCTAACGCACCCCAAAACCAGGGATCGGGCGCACCGAATATGGCAAAACCAAGCGCCAGAAGCAATCCCTGAGCCAGCGCCACTAACCCTTGACCCAGCACATTGGCATAACATGCCGCCTTAAATTCATTGGCGAATTTCCGGGTGTTAGAGGGTCTGAAAGGCGAGTAGTAGAAAAGCGCCTTTTCAAATTTATCAAAGTCGACAAACAAAAAATACAAGGTAAAATACATCACCACCAATTGCAGAATCAAATCGGCTGAAATAGAGAGGATACCAGAAATCCACGAAAGTCCCACCGACCGAAAATCGGCCAATGCCTTCATCAAGGTTGATGCGTCGGGCAGATATGCCTTAATAAGCAACAGCGATTGTTGATAGGCGGCTTCAATATCATTGGGATTGGCAATCCATTGATTCACTTTCGAAAGAACCAGTTGAAGCACCAAATACGCCGGTAGGACCACCGTAAATATGGAAATCAGCAACACCGCTACTCCAGCGGCATATTTATTTAAGCCCCATCGCCGATGGAAAATCAGGAGAAAAGGACGCATTAAACAATACATCAACAAAACCCCTAGAAAAGCGATAGTAAGACCTCGAAACGCGTATAGCAATAAAGAACCGATCAGGGCGGTTATTACCAATACAATGGTTCTATTCTTAAAAACAGCCCCTTTCATGGGTTAGGCAGCTGGAAGGGTAAAACGGCGCAGTACCTTGGTATCATCGGTAGAAAATCGCACAAAAGCTACATCACTCGGCCGATCAACCACTACCTTGAGATAGTAATTGCCCGCCGATTGCGATTTATTCAGCAATTGCTGCGTAGGGGTTTCGGAAGCATCTAAAAACTCAATGCGTACATGGCTATCGAAAGGAAGTTCGTATTTGAGTTCCACTTCGCCGTTCGAATCCACCTCTATAGGCAGTAAAACCGCGTGAAGGTTACGAGCGCGGTGTTTGTGTAACAAGCGGCTTCGCACCAAGCGATACAAAAGCAGGATGCAAATAATGATCAGTGAATAAAAAAGCGAATCGAGAAAAAAATCAATCTTCATAGCGATAAGAGCCCTTCAATGGCTTTAATGGATTTATACCTTTCAATGACGGCGTCGGCGCTCATCATCACTTCTTTAACCGTAATGGCAATGTACTTCCCCGCACTAGATTGCTTCACTTGCACATCGGCGCTCTGGGTGAAATAAGTCATCAACGTAGCCAGCTTTTCATCATCATTGGGCAATACAAACTTATACATGTATACATCGGGCCAATTGTGCATCTGCTCTAGCTGCGCTCTCAGTTTGCGTTCCTCTTCCAAATTCATGTTCCAAATGTACAAAAGGGTGTTTTGAAATCTTAACAGGCCAACAAATGATGATCACATTTTTGTTAGCTAAACTTGCACCAATTATTGATCATGCGATTTTTACCCATCTTCTTATTTACCACTGTCCTACTCCTTTTGTTGGATATTTACCTCTACAAAGGCATTCGATTGCTTTTGCAGCCCGTTGCGAGCGAATGGATCAAACGCTCAGTGAAATGGTCGTTTTGGGCAGCTACCCTTGGGTATATTGCCTATGCCATTTGGGTGTTGGCCAATGCAAAATCCTTGGAGCAGGCAAAAAACAGCCAGCATTTCTTTGCTCTATTCGGTTGGTTTATCGCCCTTTTCGTGCCCGGTTTGATCTGGGGTTTTTTCCACCTCCTCGACGATATCTCCTTCGGGCTGCAGTGGTTGTGGAAGCGCTATGCTACGCAGGAAAATGCCGTTTCGGGGGGAATTCCGCTGACCCGCGCGGCGTTTTTAACGCGAATGGGTCTCATCATAGCAGCTGTTCCCTTTTTGGGGATTTTGTACGGAATCACCAAAGGCAAATACGACTTCCGCATTATTCGCGAGCGCATCCGCTCTAAAAAGCTACCTGCCGCCTTAGACGGATTAACCATTGTACAGATTTCTGACGCACACTTGGGCAGTTTTTCGAAAGATCCTGCTCCTATCCACCGGGCCATTGAAATGATTAATAAACTCAATCCGGACGTATTGGTTTTCACAGGCGATTTGGTCAATAACTACGCAGACGAAGCCGAGTTCTGGATTGAAGAATTCAAACAGCTCAAAGCCCGCTATGGTAAATTTAGCATTCTGGGCAACCACGACTACGGCGACTATGTGCGATTCCCCTCACCTGAGGCGAAAGTGGCCAACCTCGACCGCCTGAAAGCCATTCATCGGGAGATGGGATTCACCCTGCTGCTCAATCGATCGGAACAAGTAGAAATCGCCTCGGGAACCTATCTGCAACTCGCTGGGGTGGAAAACTGGGGGCTTCCCCCATTTCCTCAGCATGGCGACTTGGCACAGGCCGTAAAAGGGATAGATCAGAAAGTGTTCTCTGTATTGCTGAGCCACGATCCTTCGCACTGGGATGCAGAGGTGCTGCCCAATACCGACATCGACTTAACCTTAAGTGGACACACCCATGGCATGCAATTCGGTATTGAAATCGCCGGCTTCAAATGGAGTCCCGTGAAATACAAATACCCGCGTTGGGGTGGATTGTACAAGCAGGACGATCGTTTTCTTTACGTAAACAGAGGCTTTGGTTTCTTAGGGTTTCCGGGACGGGTGGGCATGCCACCCGAAATCACACTTCTGGAACTCCGCTCAGCCTGATTGGCGCAGGTTGAGATTGATTTGCTGATGAATAAATTGCAGGGTTTGATCCATGAGTTCGTCAAAAACCCATTCGTTGTGAACCTCGTGATAGCAACCCGGCCACGCTTTGAATTGAATGTTGTTTGAACGCGTGCTCAGTTGTTGTGAGGCCTCAAATGAGGTAATGTGATCGTCGGTGCCGTGAAATAAAAAGGCAGGAATATGCAATTCGCTGGCGTGATCCAAGGCATATAAACCGGCCTTTGATACTTCCAGAAAAAATCGAAGGGTAATTTGCTGGTGGATCAAGGGATCTTGGTCGTAATTTTTAAGCACTTCGCGGTCGTGGGAAATGTAATTTACATTGAGTTTCGACTCCTGTTTCAATGCTGGAAATACATTAACCAACCACTTGGCGAGCATCATTTTAAAAAAAGGCGGATCAAAGGCCAGTTTTAACCAAGGCGATGAAATGACGGCACCGGCTAGTTCAGGCTTTCGGCGCAGCAAATAATTCAACGCCACATTGCCACCCATGCTGTGCCCGAATAAAAACACACGATCAGCGCCAACTTCGGCTACAACCCGATCCAATAATTCGTCGAGGGGCTGCAACAAATCCTCGTACGAGTCGATATGCCCCCTTTTGCCGGGCGAGAGACCATGGCCGGGGTGGTCGTAACAGTAACTTTTTACACCGTTTTGGGCCAACCACGAGCCAATCTTATCGAAGCGGCCCGAATGCGTACCCATACCATGAACCGCTACCACGGCCGTATCCAAACCGGGATCGCCCCACTGACGGACAAAAACACCGCTCGATAAATTGAAATTTCGGGTTGACAAGAACATGCTGGAATATACAAAAATTATAGGAAAATCGCATAACATTGCACCAAGTTTAATCTTGAAATGGAAATCTTACTTCAACCCGAGAATTGGGTCGCTTTGCTCACGCTCACCTTCCTGGAAATTGTTCTGGGCATCGACAACATCATCTTCATCTCCCTCGTAGCACAAAAACTGCCAGCCGAAAAACAGCGTGTAGCGCGCAACTTGGGTTTATCTATGGCACTGGTTTTCCGGATTTTGCTTTTGATGAGCATCTCTTTCATTATTCAATTAAAGGAACCATTCATGGAAATATTTTCCCGGGGAATTAGCGGCAGAGACGTCATACTCTTTGCTGGCGGGGTTTTTCTGATTGCCAAAAGCACATCCGAAATTCATCACAAGGTGACATCATTTGGAGAAAAAGAATCGAAAGAACAGAAAAAAAAGGGCAAATTCTGGCCTGCTGTGGTTCAAATTGTGTTGTTAGACATTATCTTCTCTATCGACTCCATTCTGACCGCCATCGGACTTAGTGATCAAGTTTTATTGATGATCATGGCGGTTATCATCTCGCTCATCATCATGATGGTATTTGCGGGTGCCGTTGGCGACTTGATTAACAAATACCCGACTCTTCAAATTTTAGCACTTTCCTTTCTCATCCTGATTGGCTTTACCTTGGTATTGGAAGTGGAGGCTTTCCCTTTCCACGCCCACATTGAAAAAGGCTTTATCTATTTTGCCGTTTTCTTCTCTCTGAGCGTAGAAATGCTTAACATTACGATGCGAAAAAGATCAAACCAAAAATGAGAAACCTCCTCATCCTAATTTTAATGGCATGCGTGGGCCCATTGCAAGCCCAGAATTACGTAAAAGCCGAAAGCGCAACCTATATCCGCCGAAGCGCTTACATCATTCAGCAGGCCCACAAGGAACTGTTTAAGCTCGATAGCGCCAAAATGGAAGGCAAATTCGCTAAAGCCATCGGGCATCAGCGTATGGCCAGATCTTACTTTCAGGTAAACGACTTCAAAAATGCAGTGTATCACTCTGCGTATGCCCGTCGATTAGCGGCATCGGTGTATTTTTCTTACAACCCTTTACCAAACAATCAGCTGCGCGATACACCCCAAGAAGCCAAGCTAGCCAGTGGGGGCCCATCCGACAAAGACCTCGACAAAAGGCTGGTAGACAGCAATCCGGGCATTACCTTCAACGACAAAGATTTTATCACCGACTCCCGACTGTTTAAGTTGGATGTCGATGACCTGGTGCAGCCCTAATTTTCGCCTTATAAACATGAACACTCAGCCTGTACCACGCGCAAATGCTGCCATTGTTGGCGCTTGTGCCATAGGTTGGCTGTTTTTTGCGTTTTTCAGTGCAGTTCTTCTTCTGCCTACCGAAAAAACAAGCGAGAAGATCACGCGCATTGAACGCAGTGAGGATGGGCCCTACAGAATGGAAACCCAAATTGGACATTTGACGATAGAACCCATGTATCGCGACAGTTTCTCCGTCGGTTTGCCTATTGAAGTGGAGCGATTGCCGCTGCTGGGCGATTTTGTTCGGGTAACAACGCCAGGTGAACCCATTGAAGCTAAATTTAACCTAGTTGAATTTGTGCTATTCCCCTTAGCGGGCTTGGTGGTTAGTGCTCTGACCATTTACGCCCTGCAAAAACAGCAATCGTCGTGGTTTGCCTATTGGTTCTTCACGTTGGTTTGCCTTTTGGTTTGTCTCATATTGCTCACCGTAACTCGATTTTAACCATGAAAAAAATTTATTGGAGCTTAATTCCCATGGCCATCATGTCTTGCCAATCATCACCCGAAGAGGTGGCGCTTACCTATCCGCAAACACCCACGTGCGATAGCTCATACCAGTACTTTGGTATGGAAGTAAAAGACCCTTATGGCTGGTTAGAGGACGATTATGCTGACTCTACCTTAGCTTGGGTAAAAAAACAAAACGAAATCAGTCGGAAATACTTGGATGAGATTCCCGAGCGCGAGGAACTTCACAAGCGCCTCAGCGAGGTTTGGAATTACGAGAAATTTGGCACTCCGTTTAAAAAAGCGGGGCAGACTTTCTTTTTCAAGAACAACGGCGTTCAAAACCAAAGTGTATTGTATCGCAGCACGGCTCAAGGTGACCAGGTAATTCTTGATCCGAACAGCTGGAGTAAAGACGGCACTGCGTCTATCAGCGGCTTGGCGGTATCCAGCAACGGGAAGTACCTGGCTTACGGCCGGTCAGATAGCGGTAGCGACTGGACCAAAATCTTCGTGATGGACCTGAGCACCCTACAATTGCTTCCCGATGTATTGGAATGGGTTAAATTTTCTGGCATCAGCTGGGAGGGCGACGGTTTTTATTACTCTCGCTACGATGCACCTCAAAAAGGCGAAGAGTACTCTCAAAAAAATGAATTTCATCAAGTTTACTATCACAAACTGGGGCAAAACCAAGCGGCCGACAAGTTGGTTTACCGCGATCCCAGCGACGGTCAAAAAACTGCTGGTGCATATACCACAAGCGACGAGGCTTTTGTGTTTTTAACCACCGCCAAAGGAACCAGTGGAAGCAGCTTGGCATTTAGAAAGACCAGCGAAAATGCGTTTACCAATATTGACACCAGTTCGGTTTGGGAATACAATGTGCTGGGGTCATTCCAAGGCAAGATTTATATCATGACCAACTACGAGGCTCCAAACTGGAAACTAGTGGAGATGGACCCCTTGAATCCCAAACGGGAGCAGTGGAAAACGATCTTACCGGCGGGCAAACACTTTCTTCAAAGTGCGGCACTGGCCAATGGCAAAATCTTAGCTAACTACCTAGAGGACGTGTCAAACCATTTGTACAGCTTCTCGCTCGACGGAAAAAAACTAGGAGAATTCACCTTTCCGCCCTTTGGAACTATTGGTGGATTGGAAGCCGATGAAAAAAGTAACGAAGCTTTTGTCTCATACAGCAACTTCACCAGCCCAGGAACCGTGTATAAGCTGATGGTCAATGAGATCAAAGCCGAAGTATACCGCAAACCCCAGCTCAAGGCCGATCTCGATCGTTTTGTAACCGAGCAAGTGTTCTACAAGAGTAAAGACGGCACCCGAATACCCATGTTCTTAACCTACAAAAAAGGCTTGAAGAAAAATGGACAAAATCCCACATTTCTATATGGTTATGGCGGATTTAACATCTGTATTCAACCCAATTTTGCCGTTGATTTTATACCCTTCCTTGAAGACGGTGGAATTTATGCCGTAGCCAACATCAGAGGTGGTAACGAATACGGTGAGAGCTGGCATGAGCAAGGTATCAAACTCAACAAACAGAATGTATTCGACGATTTTGCATCAGCCGCTGAGTACCTGATCAAAGAACAGTATACCTCATCGCAGAAACTTGCGGTTCACGGTCGTTCAAATGGCGGATTGCTCATTGGCGCCATGATTACCCAAAGGCCCGACTTATTTGCGGTAGCGCTGCCCAAGGTGGGTGTGCTCGACATGCTTCGCTACCACAAATTTACCATTGGATGGGCTTGGGCTTCTGATTATGGCCGTTCAGATGACAGTCCGGAAATGTTCAAATACCTGCTAAAATACAGCCCCTTGCACAACGTAGTGCCCCGGGAGTACCCCGCTATAATGGTTATTACGGGCGATCACGACGACCGGGTGGTACCCGCGCATTCGTTTAAATTTACCGCAGCCCTGCAAAAAAATCAAACCGGTAAAAAACCTGTAATTCTGCGTGTTGACACCAATGCAGGTCACGGCGCGGGCAAACCCATTTCCAAACAAATTGATGAATTTGCGGATCAATGGGCATTCATATATAAACATTTGAAAATTAAATAATTAAAAGGCAAATAAAAAGGCGGTCCCGGTGAGACCGCCTTTTTTTCCTTAAATCGGGACTAGATACCTTTTGAAAAATGAAAACTCGCGGATGTGTCGCTTGAGGAAACCTTGGGTAAGGAAAGGGGGCTATTGCTCAGGTCAGTCAGGGTGAGAGAAAAAATCTGCATTAATTTGCACTTGATCTATACCTTCAACCACATATACCTGCACTACATTTTGCTTTTCAATGCGAACAAATGTTAGACTTCCAATAGGAAGTGTGGTCCTCGAGGAAAGATGATTGGGATCATCCCATGCCAACAGAGAGAAATTCTTTGCCAATGCGGAATTGTTGATTAGACGCACCAAAGAATCTGAAATAAATGATTCTTTCATGAGCTGCTTAAGTGAGGTTAATTGCTTTAAAACACAACCACGGCAATATGTATCCGGTATCAATACATAAATGCCATCCGTTACTTCTGCGTTATTGGAGGCTGCAATATCTTTTAAAAGGTTGAGGTAGCGGAATTCAGGTTTAAAAGGTGGTGCATAATTTTGACCGTGCAAACTAGTTGTCAAATTCCAGCAAAAAAATATCGACCATAAAATCATTATTGGAGTCCTTTCTGAGCGCATAAACTTTATTGCCATAGTATTCCAGTTGAAAATAATCAAACCGTTGATTGGGGAACTTAAACTCGTATTTGAATTGAAAGTCACCATCAAAAATAAGTAGATTGCGCACAACCGTTTGTCTTTCAGGTAGGTAATCAACCGACAAATCTTGGATTCCAGTGTAATATACCCTCAGAAATTCGTTGGTCAGCGCATTGTACGATAACATATCGTAATTACCTGAGGACATAAAATGTTGATTCTCCCTATGGTAATTGTCGAAATACTCATCAGGTATGTTTTGAATTGAAGATTCCGAGCTACCCATCCAAAGCACTTTTCTACTTAAATCACTTAAGCTATAGGTTTCTACCGAATCCGAAAATGAGTACGAAGATATAAGTAGGGGAGGTTTTTGACCGGCCCACGTTAATTCGCCCCAGTAATCAGCAAAGAAATTCCTCTTATAATTCTCTGGATAACTGCCAAATAGAACTAATTTTCCATCTTCGCAATTATACCTGAACATATTTGCATGGCGCACATATTCGTAATGAGTACCAATGTCCAATACGTTTTCCTTGAATAATACATGACCAAAAATAAATGATTCAAAAAGCAATGGCTTACCCCAAATAGCCAAACTGTCTGGGAAAGGAAACGTCTGCTCCTCGGGGCTTGAAGCCGAAATCTTTAATACCTTGCTTTGTTCCTCGCTGTAAAACCACAAAACCGAATCAACCAGTGAGAAATCGTCCGAATTGATTATTTTCAACGACCCTTTTGGGAAAGTTAAAAAACTACTTTTTAACGAATCCAAACTCGTAAGTACAATCGAGTCGTTTGAAGTAAAAATCGAGCACAGAACGGGTTTGTCCCCTAACTTCTTCATCACACAATAGCCATCGATGGGTTTTTTGATCAATGACGATGAGATAAGCTTCATCACCACCTCATTTTTCTGGGCTACAGCATCACATCCCACTATTGATAAGGCCATGAACAACAAGTTGAACCGGATGTTGATTAAATAACAGAACACGACCATTCCTTGCACTACTAATTTCAATGAGACTTTTATGCAATTTACTCCTGATCTGCTTGGTTCAATGCAATCATTATGCCTTTCTAATGATCTCACTAATTTTTCACAACTGAATCATCACTGGATTTAGTTCATCTGAAATGGGCAACATAAAACGAACGGAAAATCCAGAGGAGTGAACAAGTAAGGCATCCAATTACCCTTCCATATTTGAAAGGTTGGATTCTATCGTATTCGGTGGCATGCGAAAAGTTATTTCTTAAATTCAGGTAATTGTTACAAATTTTCTGCAGTAATCGAGATTATTGGGGTCAGACAACCCTCTCACCCGTTAAAAAACGGCGCTTCCAAAGCCCTCAAATTGTAAGAATTCGCCATTACCTCACCATAGGCGCCAGCGGTGCGTATCACTACCATATCACCGCGCTTGGTGACAGGCAGTTCAATTGACTTCGCAAAACAATCAGACGACTCGCAAACGGGTCCTACCACATCATACGTCTCTACATCGGGCTCTTGCTCGGGGCTTACCGACCAATTCTCGATCTTGTGTTTGGCTTGATACAGCGCTGGGCGCAGCAATTCGGTCATACCGGCATCGAGAATGACAAACTTGGTTTTGAGGCCGTGTTTAACGTATAACACCCTGCTTACCAAAACGCCGCACTGCGCAAC
This sequence comes from Luteibaculaceae bacterium, assembly GCA_036275295.1. Taxonomy (GTDB): domain Bacteria; phylum Bacteroidota; class Bacteroidia; order Flavobacteriales_D; family Luteibaculaceae; genus DASUEB01. The sequence continues at coordinate 28,003 of DASUEB010000150.1, forward strand.
CAACGACCTCCCCAATTCGAAGTGAACCTCCTGACCTGGCTTGCGCTCCAGGAAGCGATCAAACAACTCGAAATACGACTCAAATGGGGGGATCTCATTCTGATCCGGATGATCGTAATCCACTCCCAATCCGCCACCTACGTTGATGACCTTAATGGATATATGACGCTGCTCAAACCATTGAACAAACTCATTGACACGGAGGCACAAATTTTTGAACACCTCTAAATTGTTGATTTGTGAACCGATATGGAAATGCAAGCCCACCAACTCAATATGAGCCATTTGACTCAACCTATCCAGTAACTCGGGCAATTGCTGCCGGTTGATGCCGAATTTGTTTTCATCTAGTCCGGTGGTAATGTAATGATGGGTTTGTGCGTTTACATTGGGATTAATCCGAAGGGCCACCGGGGCCTTTTTGCCTGTTAAACCAGCCAGTTCGTTCAAAACCTCCAACTCCTCTAAGCTCTCGCAGTTAAAACTGTGTATTTGCTGATCCAGGGCACCCGAAATCTCCTTATCGCTCTTTCCTACCCCCGCAAAAACGACTTTGTTCGGGGCAAATCCGTGATTCAATGCCCATTGCACCTCATTGCCGCTCACACAATCGGCGCCAAAACCCAAAGAAGAAATCTCTCGAACTACCTCAGGCCGCGCATTGGCTTTGATGGCGTAATGCACGTGAAAACCAAATTTATCCGCTGAATTTTTACACGCTTGCAAAGTCGTCCGCAACACCTGTAAGTCGTACGCATAAAACGGAGTGGAGCGTTTTTCCCACTCACCTAATTTACTCTTAAGCCCTATCACAATTGAAATACGTGTTTATTGAGCAATTGGAGTGCTTTAATTTTGTCATTGGCATGCACCAGCATCGAAATGTTGTTTTTCGAACCGCCGTAAGAGATCATACGGATGGGAATGCTCTCTAAGGCTTGAAACACTCGCGATGCAATACCCTTGTTATCGGCAATAAAATCGCCTACCACACATACGATACACTGATCTTCGTCGACTTCGACCACGCCAAATTGAGCCAGATCAGATTGTATTTCTGCCAAATATTTTTTGTCGTCGATGGTTACGGATATGGCCACCTCACTGGTGGTGATCAAATCGATAGAGGTCTTGTAACGTTCAAACACCTCAAAAACAGCGCGAAGAAAACCGTATGCGAGCAACATGCGGCCCGATCTGATTTTGATGGCCGTAATACCATCTTTAGCCGCTACGGCCTTGATGTTGCCTGCTTGTGTGCGATTGCTGATGGTTGTTCCCTTGGCCTCTGGCTGCATGGTGTTGAGCAGTTTAACCGGAATGCCCTTGAGCTTGGCTGGCAAAACACTGGAGGGGTGAAGGATCTTGGCTCCGAAGTAAGCTAGCTCAGCAGCCTCCTCAAAACTCAACTCCTCAATGGGTCGCGTTTGATCGACCACCCGCGGATCGTTGTTGTGCATCCCGTCGATGTCGGTCCAGATCTGAATTTCTTCGGCCATGATGGCTGCGCCAATCAACGAAGCAGTATAATCGCTACCGCCGCGCTTGAGGTTGTCAATCTCACCAAAAGAATTTCTGCAAATGAAGCCTTGGGTAACAATTAGCCTCTCCTCCTGGCCCGCCAAAAAAGGTTTGATGTGTTCTGAGATATAAGACAACTCGGGCTCTCCATCAGAATCAATGCGCATAAATTGAAGGGCCGGTATGAGCGTCGACGGGATGTTGTTCTCCTGCAGATACAGGTGAAAAAGATGCGTAGATAACAACTCACCTTCCGCCAAAATGGCTTTTTCCTCGTGCAAGGTGAAAAGATCTTCGGTAAACTGGCTGATGTATGCGAAGTGCTCCTTAACCAATGCCAGTCCAGCCTCTAACCACTGCGGACTGTGGAGCAACTCGGCGCACACTTGTCGGTATTGCTCCTCCAGTGCAGCGATGCACTCTGCTGCTGCATTTACATTGTTTTTGGAGAGATAATTACATATTTCCACCAGCCTATTGGTTGTACCCGACATGGCCGATAGCACCACCACTTTCGGACGTTTCTCGGCACCTACCAATCTGGCAACTTCGCGCATCCGGGCCGCCGAACCCACCGACGTGCCCCCAAATTTCATTACTATCATCAATCTAATTCCGCTAGTCGTTTTTCTAAAAGTGCAACGCCGTCAAACCATTTTTTCTCCAAGCGAAAGAAATGATGTCGAACTTCTTTACCCCGGTATTTCTTGGTTTCGGAAATTAGCGATAGCAACTCGACCTCCAAATCAAGCGCATCGTCTAACAATTGCTCCACGGCTAGAGCATGCAAAGGCGATTGCTCTTCTTTATCGAGACATTTACCGGCGAAATGGGAGATATCCTTACTTACCGCTTTTTTTAATTCTCTTCTGCTCATCGTTGGTGAGATTTTTGGTTATTTGTTGGCATTTTGCATCCGAACGGAATGAATTTCCGTTTTGGCGTGTCAAAAATAGTTCAAATACACTACAAAACCACTTTCGTGTGATGTTAAAAAAGAAAATTATCCTACTTCTAAGCCTTTTTACCGCAATTACGACTCATGCAAGTGACTCCAAGACATACGATCAAGTAATTCAGGCGTATGCTCAGCTGGCTCAAACCTACCCCACCCTCGCCAAGCTCAATGCCGAAGGCAAGGGCGATAACGGCAAACCCATATACACCTTTGTCATCGAGCCATCGGTAAAAAAATTAGGCAAGGCCTACGTTACCTTTCTGGTCAACAATGGTATTCACGCTGGTGAACCCGACGGAATTGAGGCCTCATTGGCATTTGCCGAGGAGATACTCAAATCGCCCAATTTATACCCTGCCGTTCGCTTTGTTTTTATACCTGTTTACAATGTTGACGGATTTTCCACACAAAGCTGCTGCACCCGAGCCAATCAAGATGGGCCCGAGCTGCAAGGCTTCAGGGCCAACGCCCGAAACCTGGATCTGAACAGAGATTTTATCAAAGCGGATGCGTCCAATACAAAAACCTTCTACCGCATCTTCCATCAGTACAAACCTCAGGTATTTATCGATACCCATGTCAGCAACGGCGCCGACTACAGCTATACCATGACGTTGATCAGCTCACAAAAAGACAAATTGAGCGAGCCCTTGCGCAACTTACTCACCACCGTTGTTGAACCCAAGCTCTATGCCGAAATGAAGTCGGTTGGATTTCCCATGATTCCCTATGTGAACACCAAGGCTGAAATACCCGATTCGGGCTTGGTGGGATTCTTGGAGACGCCCCGATACAGCACCGGCTACACCACTTTGTTTCACTGCTTGGGTTTTGTGGCCGAAACCCACATGCTAAAACCGTATCCTCAGCGCGTAGCTGCAACCAAAGCATTGCTGAAAGCCATAGCTGATCAATGCCAAAAAAACACCTATGCCATCATCAATGCGGTAGTCGAATCAAAGTCTGCAGAGCAAGCCATCACCCAGTTCCCCATTCAATGGGCGCTTAACGAGCGCAAAAGCACCCCTATTGTGTTCCAAGGTTACGAGGCAAAATACAAACCAAGTGAAATCAGCGGATTAAGTCGATTGTATTACGACAGATCAGCTCCTTATTCCAAAAAAATACCGTTTTTCAACCAGTACGACGCCATCAAACAAGCCAAAAAACCCAAGGCATTTATCATTCCACAAGCCTGGGGTGAGGTTATCGAAAGACTTGCCCTAAATCAGGTCGAATTGAGACCCATCCAAAGCGATAGCACCATTAAAGTTAACGCAACCTATATCATAGACTTCAAATCCCCGACCTATCCCTACGAGGGCCACTACCTGCATTATGGCACGCGCACACGGGACACCGTATTGGAAATGAACTTTTTTAAAGGCGATTACCTGGTCTACACCAAAAGCAATCCGGTTCGATTTTTGATGGAAGTCCTAAGTCCGGAAGCTTCGGATAGTTATTTCAATTGGAACTTCTTCGATGCCGTGGTTCAACAAAAGGAACATTACAGCGATTATGTTTTTGAAGATCTGGCTGTGCAAATCCTCAAAGAGAACCCAAAAATCAAACAAGAATTGGATCGAGCCAAGGCCCAAGATGAGGCCCTGAGAAACAGTGCGCGCAAGCAACTCGATTTTATTTATTACCGCAGTCCATATTACGAAAGGAGCCATCGCTTATACCCCATCTTCAAAATTTATTGAATAATCGATTCCGACAGGTCTTGGTCTACGGATTTTCACATTTAAGCTATAATTAGGACTTTTTTAACGGAAATAGCGGAAAAATTCGTTATTTCAAACCCGTATGCAGGTCATTCCGAACAAAGAGCAGATTGAGTTGGCGCATCAGCGCATCCAAGATTACATTCACCGCACTCCCCTATTCACCAACCAAACCCTCAACGAGCTGTGCGGAGCGAAGGTGGTTTTCAAAGCCGAGAACATGCAGAAAGTGGGGGCGTTTAAGGCGCGGGGGGCTCTCAATGCAGCTTTGAGTCTCCCGCATAACAAAATTACCGCTGGGTTTTGTACCCATAGCAGTGGAAATCACGCACAAGCTATTGCATACGCCGCCAAATCGCTCAAGGTGCCGGCCTATATTGTAATGCCTGAAACGGCAAATCCAGTGAAGGTGAAAGCGGTGGCTAATTATGGAGCTGAAATTATATTCTGTGCACCTACCCAGCGCGACCGCGAAGCTACCGTTGAGCGCGTCCGTCAAGAAACCGGCGCCACCTTCATTCATCCCTACAACGACAGTAAAGTAATTGAGGGCCAAGCGACCGCTGCCAAAGAATTGATCGCAGCCTTCCCCGATATGAACACCCTCTTTGCACCAGTGGGCGGCGGTGGATTGCTCAGCGGATCATGCCTCTCTGCCAGGTATTTCGGCAAAAATATTCAGGTTTACGGCTGTGAGCCTGAGCAGGCGAACGATGCCTGGATGAGCATGCAATCGGGACAAATAGAACCCGCTCGCGGACTTCCTACCAGTGCGGATGGATTGATGACCTCCCTCGGTGATCTAACCTTCGAAATTATTCGAAACGAAGTTTCAGGCATCATCACCGTCACCGAAGATCAAATTGCGGAGGCGATGAAATTTGTTTGGGAACGCATGAAGCTCATCATCGAACCTTCTTCAGCCGTTCCATTGGCCGCTTTGTTAAACAACAGAGAACTTTTTGTAGGCCGGAAAATCGGTATTATTATCTCCGGTGGCAATGTAGACTTTTCGCAGTTGGCCTTTCTCAAGGAACCAGCCACACAAAACGAGGCGAAAGTCAACATTTACAGTTCGTATTAAATCCTAAATTTTCCATAAGACCGCCAGGCTCAATTGTCAAGCAGCGATTGTACAACCGAAATTACCTGCGGAATCAACCCATCCGTATCGGCATTGTGAATGATCGAATGGGCATAAACCGATTTCTCTTCGTCGCTCAACTGATTGGCTATTCTGGCCCTCACCTCCAGTTCGTTTAAGCCATCTCTTGCCATAACTCTGCGCATACGGTCCTCCAAAGGGGCCTTTACCAGCACAATGCGATCAAAATCGCGGTACCTTCCCGACTCAATGGCAATGGCAATTTCAGAAAAAACCAGTGCTGCCGACTGAGAAGATAACCACTGATCGTAATCGGCCCGAACGAGCGGGTGAATCACGCCGTTTAATTTTTTCAGTGCCTCGGGATTCCCAAAGACCACTTGCGCCAGTCCCTTTCGATCAAGCACTCCATTCACCACCAGGTGGGACCCAAAAAGGGCCTGAATAGCCGCTAAGGCCTCGGGGCTTTGAGCGGTTATGCGCTTGGCCTGCTCGTCGGCATAATAAACAGGAAAGCCCAGGCATTCCACAATGCGCGACACCGTGGTTTTACCTGAGCCTATTCCTCCTGTGATGCAAACCGTCTGCATCCTGTTGTTGTTAGTTTTGACCGAGTTCTACCTTCGATTCAGAAGAGATAGCGGCCTTTTCAATGCGCAAACGTCCACCTTCGGTCTCAATAACCACGGTGGTATCGTTCATCTCTTTGATTTTACCGTGAATGCCGCCAATGGTTACGATACGAGAACCCACCTGAAGGTTTTCGCGGAATTTTTTCAGCTCTTTCTGCTTTTTCACCTGTGGACGGATCATGAAAAAGTAAAAAACAATCATGATCGCCACAATGGGTAGAAAGCTGGCAAGTGGGTTTGCTTTTCCGGCCGGTTGTGCCGCTAGCAATAGATAGGATAAATTCATATTAATTGATTGGGGTTTTAGTAACGAAGCCCGCCAGTGCAATGGTGGTATTGGCTGGGTTGGTATTGGCGGTGACTACAATTTGTTTCACCTGTTGGCCAGGTTTTCCTTGGGAATTAAAGGTAACCTCTATGCGACCTGTTTCGCCGGGTGCGATGGGCTGACGAGGCCAATTGTTAGGCACTGTACACCCGCAAGCCGCAGAGACGCCAGATAACACCAACTCCGACTTGCCCGTATTCTCAAACTCAAATGTCTTGGTTACCTTGTCGCCTTCTTGAATGGTTCCAAAGTCAATACGCTCTTCCTTGAATGTAATGACGGGTAACTCATCGGGATCAACGGTGGCGGGATTTTTAATGATGTCTGTTGTGATTTCGCCGTCCTGGCCCTCGCTCTTGCAAGCGGTCATCGCCAAAGCGAGCATGCTCAAAAAGATCAGTTTTTTCATCTTCCATTATTCCTTTAAACCTCGACCCGTTTTTCGGATGGTGCCCGATGCATTGAGCTCATCCATCACCTTGTCGAGAATTCCATTTATAAAACCATTGCTTTTCGGAGTACTGTAGAATTTGGAAATCTCAATGTACTCATTAAGGGTAACCTTGAGTGGGATATTGGGAAAATACTTGGCCTCAGTAATCGCCAGATTCATCAACAATCGGTCCATCAACGCAATGCGCTCTAGCTCCCAATTGCCGGTTTTACTGTCGATCAGCGCAAAGTGGTCCTCTTGATTTTTGACCGCTTGAAAAAACAACAAACGCACGAACTCGGTATCATCCTCTTCGTCTTTGTACAACTGCATCAAATCGGTAAACTCGGTGTCCGATTGTTTCAGGTCTTTAATGGTCCGCAGCACCATTACACAAACCAAGTCGAGATCGTCTTGCCAGTAAATACTCAACTCATCGAGCAAATCGTGCAAAGGAGCGTAGTTTGCAATGTATTTCTTAAAAAGCGAATGCAATACTTCTTTTTGCTCCTCGAAGGTCGATTCACCGCGCTCCATAAAAGCCGCATATTCGGCCGTTTGCGTAAGCTGAGTAAAAAGTTTGCGAAGCATCACCTCTTCCTGCGACCAATTGATCTTGTAGTGTTTTACGTGCGCCGCAATGTGCTGATTGTTGGTCAGCAAAAGCAGGGCTTGGTTGTCTACAAACGCTCGATTGGGATTCAAGTCTTCTGCGCTGGGACGAATTTTGCCCTTGTTTTCCTCGATGCGTAATTCCGCCTGATGGTGCAGCTCCCCAAAAATTGAGAGCATGCGGAAATACAGGTGGTATATGGTATCGATGCTGTGAAAAAGCTCCTTTTCACCTTTAACCACAGCCGTGTTGCTCGATTGCTGGTAGGCATAAAGGGCTTGCAGAACCTTTATTCGGAGATGTCTTCGATTGAGTAATCCCATACCGACTTAAAACGTCTGTTTGAGTTTTCCAATCGACTCAATACGTTGTTCTGCCAGCTTATTAGCCGCGATAGAGGTTGGGATATTTTCAGCCGCGCTCTTCTCGTAAATGCTCAGGGTAGTATTGTAGATGTTCTCGGTGTGCTTAAGGGCCGCTTTGCGGTCGGTGCCCACCACTTCGGTGTAACAATTGATAACCCCACCCGCATTGATCAAGAAGTCGGGGGCGTAAAACAGACCTCGGTTGAGCACATCCAATCCGTGTTTAACCTCGTCTTTGAGCTGATTGTTGGCTGCGCCTGCAATAATTTGGCAGCTCAACAATTTAAGGGTATCGTCGTTGATGGTTGCTCCCAGGGCACAAGGGGCATAAATATCCATGGGTGTGCTGTACACTTCATCGGCACTAATAGCTTGAACACTGCTGTGCTTGCCCGTGATGGCTGCCACCTTGTCGTTGTGGATATCAAATAATTTCACTTTGGCACCTTCTTTCACCAAGTAATCTACCAAGTGCGCTCCAACATTACCCGCTCCCTGCACTACAACCATCTTGCCGGAAAGACTATCGGAACCATAAGCTCTTTTGGCAGAGGCTTTCATGCCCATGTATACCCCATAAGCCGTAACGGGTGATGGATCGCCGCTTCCGCCCATGTGCTCGGGTTTACCGGCAACGTGTTTCGTCTCCATGGCGATGTATTCTATGTCTTTTGTGGTAACGCCCACATCTTCGGCAGTGATGTATTTACCGGCAAGGCTGTTGACGAATTTGCCAAAACGGCGGAATAGCGCCTCATTTTTTTGAGTGCGCGAATCACCAATAATTACAGCCTTACCCCCACCTAAATTAAGGCCAGAAATAGCTGACTTATAGGTCATTCCCCTTGACAATCGAAGTACATCAGTTAGAGCCTCGGCTTCGCTGGTGTATGGCCACATGCGAGTTCCACCAAGCGAAGGGCCGCAAATGGTATTGTGAATGGCTATGATTGCTTTCAATCCGGTGGCTGCATCATTGCAAAACACCACTTGTTCATGGCCTAGTGCCGAGAGTTGACTTAAAACGGCGGAGGTTCCCAATTGGGTTTCGCTGATGTCTTTAACTTCAATCATCGCAGATAACTATTTAGATGGGTAAAAGGTTAATTTTGTGTCGTCCTTTGTTAGAGTTGGCAAAACTACTCAATTTTTGTTCAGCCCTGTCGATGGTTCAGCCGCATTATGAAAAATCTTTCCTCTCTCAATAGTTATTTCTGGAAGTACAAACGACTGTTTTTATCGGGTGTATTATTTATCATCCTGACCAATGTTTTCGGGGTATACAGTCCAAAAATCGTCAAAATGGCGATGGACCTCATTGGCTCCGTGGTGGGAGCCCAAGGCAATCAGTCGAGTTTAGCCCGACTTTTCGCTGAGCTTCAAAACGATTTTTCGATCGATATCTCCTCTTGGTTTCAAATGAATACCCCTGAGCAATACAATCGGTCGCTCATCAAAATGGCTTTGTATCTCGGACTCCTTTACTTGGTCATATACATCATCAAAGGAGTTTTTCTGTTTTTTACCCGACAAACGCTCATTGTGATGTCGCGTTACATAGAATACGACCTTAAAAACGAGATCTTCGAGCAATATCAGCGCTTGGAGACCGCATTTTACAAAAGAAACAACACCGGCGATCTGATGAACCGAATTTCGGAGGATGTAAGCAAGGTGCGTATGTATCTCGGTCCGGGAATTATGTACACCATCAACTTGGTGTTCCTGTTTATTTTTACAATTTGGTTCATGATACGCGAAAACTGGGAGCTTACCCTGTGGACGCTGGCCCCATTGCCCTTGATGTCGGTGATCATCTATTACGTATCTGATCTCATCAATCGCAAATCAAACGAAGTTCAGGTAGAACAAAGCAAATTGAGCACGCTGGCACAAGAAACATTTTCTGGCATCCGCGTAATCAAAGCTTTTGTAAAAGAACAGCACTTTAAGGATCAGTTTTTCACAGGCAGCGACCTGTTCAAGAAACGACAACTGGAACGGGTAAAAGTCGATGCCCTTTTTATGCCGGTAATGACTCTTTTAATTGGGCTAAGTACCAGTATTGCCATCTACGTTGGTGGGCTTCAAACCATGAAAGGCGAGGTTACCGTGGGCAACATTGCTGAATTCATCATGTATGTAAACATGCTTACTTGGCCGTTTGCAGCTGTGGGGTGGGTAACCTCCATCAACCAACAGGCATCGGCCTCCATGGCCCGAATCAACGAGTTTTTGCAGCGAAAACCCGAAATTGTGAATACCAATAATACCACCTATCCGATTGAAGGCGAGATTGAGTTTAAAAACGTATCGTTTGTTTACCCCGATAGCGGAATTATCGGACTGAAAGACATAAACCTGCGCATTCCAAGAGGTTCCACATTAGCCATTGTAGGTCATACAGGAAGCGGAAAAACAACCTTTGCATCTCTTCTAACCCGGATGTACGACGTAACCAGCGGCGAAATCACCATCGACGGCATCAACATCAAGGAGCACAATCTGAATTTGTTGCGCACTGCAACAGGCTATGTTCCGCAGGATGTGTTTTTGTTTTCAGAAAGTATTCGCGAAAACATATCCTTCGGACTGAAGGGCCGCGTGGAGATGGATCGCATTGTACAGGCAGCCGAAGCCGCTTGCATTCACGACAATATTGCTGAATTTGCACAAGGGTACGACACCGTATTGGGCGAAAGAGGCATTACGCTGAGCGGCGGACAAAAACAACGGGTTTCCATTGCCCGGGCCATCATTAAAAACCCAGATATCCTGCTTTTCGACGATTGCCTATCGGCAGTGGATACCGACACCGAAGACAAAATCTTGGGGCACCTCAGTACCCTAATGAACGGCAAGACCAGCATCATTATAAGCCATCGAATCTCAACGGTTAAACACGCTGACCAAATTATTGTGTTGGAAAACGGCGAAATCATTGAGCAAGGAAACCACGCCGAATTGATTCAAAAAGGCGGTAAATACAGCGAATTGTTCACCAAACAACAACTCGAGCAGGCAAATTTAGAGTCGTCTAATTCCAGTCTTTAGGAAAATCTGTATTTTTGTTTCGCAACGAAAACGCTAGACACAGATGTTTGAAGGTAAAGAAAGCAGAGACGATGTGTACTCTAAGTCGGTTAAGGCCGGTAAACGGACGTATTTTTTCGACGTGAAATCAACCAAAGGAAGCGACCTGTATCTCACCATAACGGAGAGCAAAAAAAGGTATGCCGACGATGGAAACTTCACCTACGAAAAACACAAGCTCTTCTTATACAAAGAAGATTTCGAAAAGTTCGTAGAAGGCCTCAACGATGCCATAAGCAAAATTGAAGAATTGCGCGAGTCAGAAGGTAACAGAGCAGAAAGCAATAGCGAAGAGCCCGAAGTAAAAGCGGTAGCCGATTACACGGATATCGATTTCGACGACCTGGGTCGATAAGTCCAAAAATAATCCTATACAAAGCGATAGGATGTGCTAGCGAAAAAAATGACGAGAGGTCATTATTTAAATATAATTCAAATTGAAACGAAAAAAGAGGCCAACATACACGTTGGCCTCTTTGGTTTATGGCATTTGACAAAGTATCATTCTACTGCTTGATCGCCTTCCTCAACCTTCAAGTACGGAGGCCAATGAGCTCTCCTCGAATTGATTTTCTTTGACCACCTCGAGCGGACTGCTATTGAAGGCCAATACCGACAATCTGTCGTAACGGTTAATCAGAATGCGCAGGCTGGCTAACGAAACCTTGCCCACCAAGTAGCCCTCAAGTTGATTGCTGTAACGCTCTATTACGTCCACAAAATATTGACCGATCTGTGGTAATTCGTCTACTTGAGCTCTAACATACACGTTTATGTGAATTTGATCCTCGGCCGACAAACTAACCCCCTGTCCTAACTTGCGATATTCGTATCGATAATCGTAACTCAATGCGGATATATCGGATAGCACTGCCGACGCCGTTGGAAAAGCCCCAGCTCCCTTGCCTACAAAAAACTGTTGATCGCTAAAGGCCGATGTTACTTTTAGACCGTTGTAAACATCGCTGACGCGGAATAAGGGATCATTTGAATCGACCAGTGCGGGCAATACACAAGCTGCCACCGCTCCCTCCTCCGTGCGGCGCGCTTGAGCTACCAATTTGATTTGATAGCCTTTTTCCCTGGCGTATGACAGGTCCAAATCGTTCAATCGATCGATGCCCACATTCAAGATTTGTTCTGGTTTTAAAACCAATCCAAAGGCGTGAATAACCAGCAGGAGAAGCTTGTATTTTGCATCAAATCCACCCACATCTAAAATCGGATTGCTTTCGGCATAGCCCAATTGCTGCGCATCGAGCAATGCCTCATGGTAAGACTTTCGCTCTTCGGCGACTTTCGTAAGTATGTAATTGGTGGAGCCATTTACAATACCCTGGATGGAAGAAAGTAAGTCGTTGTCGTAATATTCCTCTAGATTTCGGATAATTGGAATACTGGCGCAGCAGGATGCTTCATACAAGAAAGGGGCTTGAAATTGTTTTTGGAGGTCGTGTAACTCCGAAAAATGCTCGGCAATCATTTTTTTGTTGGCACTCACCACGGCTTTACCTCTGCGCAGCGCCGCACTCACCAATTCAAAGGCAGCATCTGCATCGTCGATCATCTCAACCACCACATTGATTTCGGGATCATCGATTATTTCAAGAGCGTTATACACCAATAATTCGGAACTGCATTTGCGCGGTTTGTGACGGTGTTTCACACAGATTTTTTTGATCTCCGCGTTCAAATTGGGTGTTTGATGAAGCACGTCGTACAAGCCGCCGCCAACGCATCCAAAACCAAATAATCCAAGGGTAAGCTTCTTCCTGGCCATTTCCATTTTTAGTTTTAGAAAGCAGGAGGGTTAGCAGTTAAACACCGGCAATGAGCAGTGTAACTACTTATCTTTCCCCATGGGGTTGAAATTAGCACCTTCTTTCTGCGAAAGGGTTGCTAAGACTTCTTCGGGTCAATTCCCTCCGTCTTTCTGGATAAGTATATGTTTAAAGAACTGGAACAAATGTACTAAATTTATGTCATTCCCAAAAATTCATACGCTAAACGGCAAAATAATCAGAAAATACACCTGCAACCATCCAAATATACGGTTCAGGATTACTTTTAGGCAATTTTCAGCAAATTTTACTGACTTTGATCAGGTAGAGCGCACCAAAGCTCCAGAGCCAGGTCCTTTCTTTTGGCGTTTTGAAACCGTTGCATCTCAATGCTATTGAGGTTTAGGCGATAAGGCGCTCTGATATATAGCGCGTAAAAACTAGATTACCTAGACGATTTTACCATCAACCATTTCTATCACACGGTCGCAGCGTTTGGCAAATTCGGGATCATGGGTTACGGCAATGATAGATTGCCCCATCTCAGTACTGATATTTCGCAGCATTTCAAACACCACCTCCGTGTTGTAGGAGTCCAAATTGCCCGTGGGTTCATCGCCCATCACAATTAGCGGCTTATTGATGAGCGCGCGCGCAATGGCCACCCGCTGTTGCTGACCACCACTGAGCGAGGAGGCCAATTTGAGTGATTGGTCTTGAACGCCGAGGTGTTTTAATAGCGATTGTGCACGATCCTCCACCTCGTCGGTCGACCAAATGCCTCGTTTCAGAGCAGGGATCATCACATTCTGCAGCACCGTAAACTCCGGAAGAAGAAAGTGAAATTGAAAAACAAAACCTATATGCTCATTGCGAAACAAAGCCAAATCGTTTTGATTGGCATTTCTTAACGAGGTACCTGCTATCTGAAGTTCGCCCTCATACCGGGTATCAAGGGTAGACAGCACATAAAGTAAGGTCGACTTGCCACAACCTGATTTACCGACCAAGGCAGCAAATTCACCTTTTTTTATCTCCAGATTCACCCCGTCCAATGCCTTAAAAGGAACCGGATCCTGATACCATTTGGTGATGGATGTGGCTTGTAAGACGATATTACTCATTGGCCTCTAATGATTTCGATTGGATCTACATTACCCGCCTTGCGAGAGGGGGTTAGGCCTGCAACGGCTGTGGTAACAACTCCAAACACCATTCCAATACCGTAATACTTGATGCTGAAATTGACTGGAAAATGATCTAAACTCACCACATCGCCGCCATCGAATGGAGCTAGGCTGATTAGCCACGATAAAATAAAACCCAATACCAACCCCAGTAAACTGCCCAGTAAACCGATGGCAATGCTCTGTAGCATAAAGATATTGCGCACATCGATGGGAGTGTATCCTATGGCTTTGAGAATGGCAATATCCTTCATTTTATTGTGAATAGTCATGTTGAGGATATTGTAAATTCCAAAACCCGCCACCAACAGTAAAGTCAATGAAACGGCATAGGTTATAACGTTTCTAATGATATTGCCGGTCAAAAAAGTGGCGTTGGCGGTTTCCCAATCGTCGGCCGAGCACGAAAACTCCTTCGACCAACTCTTGGCCAAATCTTTTGCATCTTGGTTATTGTGCAACTTAACGTTGATATCCGTGATATAGGAGGGGTCTACTTGCAGCAGCTTTTGAACTGCAGAAAGGTTGGCATAACTGCGGACATTATCCAATGTGCCCAAACCCAGTTGAAAAATGCCAACCACTTTTAGTGAGAAACGAGCGCCATCGGGGGTGGTTACCGATACCCGGTCACCGGGCTTCAAATTTAATTTCCTGGCCAAACCAGAGCCCATCAAGATGCCGTTGGGTGTTGCTTTTAAACTACTCAAGTTGCCCGCTAACAAATGACTACTCAGGTTGAACAAACGCTCTTCCTGCTCAACATCTATACCCATTACCACACCATTGAGCTGCATGGCGCCGTAGTTAAAAAACACCTGCGAACTCACCAGCGGAGCCACTCCTTTTACTCCTTCCCTTGCCATTAACTGAGCAATGGTTTGCAATCCGTCTTTGAGGTTTATTCGCTTAGTAGCCGGTCTGACGTGATCCACTTGCACAAGGGCCTGTGGGTATTCACTCGCCACCAAAGGCGGGGGCTGAATGGTCGGATCCATGTACAATCTGATATCGGGCGAACTGGTCATCGAAACCTCTTCAGTAAATTGATTTAAGCCGCTCATTAAACTGACCAAGGCAATGAACATACCAATTCCAAAAGTGACCCCTAACATAGCCACTAGGGTTTGCTTAGGCTTTGCCAACAAATGAGTCCGCGCTATAGACCAAGCTTGTTTCATGGTCTTACAACGATATCGTTCGACCGTAAGCCTTTTCTAATTTCAACCCATTCATTGGTTCGCACCCCGGTTTCTACCGGCAGCACTGTTATTTTTCCATTGCGTTTGATATGAAGCGAATCCCCTTGCACCAAGTACTCAACGGGAACGGTTAGTTGCTGTTTATCGTGCCTCACCAGTATATTGGCCTCCACCGTGAGTCCCGTTTGACTCCATGACTTCGGTTCGTCGAATGCGATCTCAACAAGTACGGTTTGATCTCGCGATTCCACCCATGGGTGAATTCGTTTTACCTTTCCTTTAAAGCTCCTTCCGGGAAGGGCCTCCAGGTGGAGGAGAGAGGGTTGGCCGACGTGAATTTTGCTGATGTCTTGTTCGTCGATCTTGACCTTGGCTACCATATGGTTTATAGAACCAAATCGCGCAAGGGGCTCGCCCACCCGAATAAACTCGCCTTTATTTTTATAGGTTTTGAATACCACGCCTGCTGATGGTGCGGTGACTACTTGACAACTTTCGTCGAATCGCTGGGCTTCCAATTGTGTCTTGGCTTGCTGAGCTTCTAGCTGGCGGCGTTTAACCGCCCATTGATAATTAAGCTGCAGTTGATTCATTTCGGCCTTGCTGGTAGCATAGACCAATTTACTGCGCTCCCACTCTACCCTAGATGCCGCATCGGAAGATCTCAATCGTGTTGCGCGTTCGAATTGAATGGAGTCAAATTCCAATTTTTGTGCTGCAACGCGCATTTTCTCTGCCCACTCTTGATTTTGCTGACCATCTGGTAGTGTGTTCTCCCGAGCAAGCTCATACGCCTGAATCAGGGCAGCCGTTTTAGCATGCGTATAGCCGTCATCTAACACCGCTATCACATCGCCCGCTTCCAAGGTATCACCGGCCTCTACCAAACTAACGATGGTTGCGTTTCGCTGGCTGACTACGGCTATTTCATTCTCTGACTCTATTGAACCATTGGCGTAAACGGCTTGCACAACCTCGCGGCGAAGGGGTAAAACCTCAGAGCTCATTTCAGCACAACCCGTGCAAAAAACAAGACATACCAGGACCCAAGAACCGAATTTCATTTGTTTCATCGTGAAGAAGTACAAATTAACCCATATTATACTAACGGCATAGACTTGACGCAATTTAATCGGCATGCAAACCCAGTTTATCTGGCAATCAACATGAAATCGCATTTTAACATTCAAAGGTGAATGCAAAGCTCACTAGGCGTGGCTTTATGGCATCAATCTTTTCGCTTCGCTTGCAAATGACCACTTATCACCTTCACAAGTTGTTCGCGCGTGAAAGGTTTTGAGATGTAATCTGACATACCGTAACTCAAACAGCGTTCCCTCTCACCAGGTAACACGTGCGCGGTCATAGCCACTATCGGGGTATCAATACCCAACACCGTGTGAATCTCTTGTGCTGCACTATAACCGTCGATGATAGGCATTTGAATATCCATAAATATAAGGTCAAAGCGCTTTACCTTTACCATCTCAATGGCTACACCGCCGTTTTCAGCCAAATCAACCGAACAGCCTAAGCGCTTAAACATTTCAATGGCCACTAGCTGATTCAATCGATTATCTTCAACCAACAGGATCGAAATACCTGGAAAAAGGGTATCCTCCATGGCAGCATCTATCATTTGTGTTTCAGTACCTTCATCTGGATCTACCAAGTGGAAAGGTAAAGTCACCATAAATTCCGAACCCAATCCCTCTACACTGCTCGCTGATATGGTTCCTCCCAGCGCCTCAACCAAGCTTCTAACTATACTGAGTCCAAGACCAGATCCACCGTAATTTCTGGTGGTCTCGGAACTGGCTTGCACAAAGCGCTCAAAGATTTGATCGAGTTTGTCGGCGGGTATTCCCACACCTGTATCTCTCAC
>DASUEB010000151.1:0-3916 GCA_036275295.1 Luteibaculaceae bacterium
CGCCTCAACCAAGCTTCTAACTATACTGAGTCCAAGACCAGATCCACCGTAATTTCTGGTGGTCTCGGAACTGGCTTGCACAAAGCGCTCAAAGATTTGATCGAGTTTGTCGGCGGGTATTCCCACACCTGTATCTCTCACGGAAATAGACAATTGAAAAGCGTTGAGATCCTTTTGTTCGCCGCCAATATGTACTTCAATTTTTCCTCGGGTAGTGAATTTAAACGCATTGCCGATGAGATTAATGAGGATTTGACTCAATCGGGTCGGATCACCCAACACCAAGCTGGGAACTGATTCATCGATGGCAAAAACCAACTCGAGCTGTTTCTCCTTGGTGCTGGGTTTAAACATCTGCTCGATTGATTGCAAGGTCAGTCGAAGATTAAATGGAATATGCTCCAAATGCATCATTCCGGCTGCAATTTTTGAATAATCCAAAATATCGCTGATCAACCCCAATAAATTTTCTCCGCTCGATTTGATGTAGCGGAGATATTCCGCATTTTTATCGCTCAGTGTCTTGTAGTCTATTAAATTGGTGAACCCGATGATGGCATTCATCGGGGTTCGGATTTCGTGACTCATGTTGGCCATGAAGCGCTCCTTTGCTTTGGATGCTTCTTCGGCTTGAATACTCAACTTCTCGGCCTGTTCGCGAGCGTGTTCGGCCTCTTGCTTCGCTTTTAATAAATCGGTCTCTATTTTTTTGCGGGCGGTGATGTCGTGAAGAATATTGAGTACTTGTGGTTTTTTGTTGATCTCAATCAGTCGCGAAGAAAGTAAACCGTATACCCTCGCCCCGTGTTTATTCGTGAATGAAATTTCTTTCAAACTAAAAAAACCATTTTTACCGAATTCATCGCGCAGCTGACTTCGGTAATCGCTTGACATGGCTGAGAGTTCAACCATGGTCTTGCCTGAGATCTCCTCTGGGAGATACCCTAATAATCGGGAGAACTCCTCGTTAAATTGAACGATTTGTCCGGTTTGCCAATCGGCAATAGCCATTCCTGAAGGACTCATGAAAAACGCTGCTTCAAATAGCTCTCTATTCTCGTGTAATCGATCCGTTTGATCTTTCAAATAGCTTGTTTTCTCTTCAATTTCTAGTTCTAATAAATGCTGCGTCTCCTTTAATTTTTGCTCGGCAGCCAAGCGCTGATTGTCAATTCGATCGGCATACCGAATGACGAAAGAAAAAAGAAGTACCAAGGCCAAAAGAAATAAGACTGCTAACACCGGTTGAAACCACTGTGCCGAGAGAAATGTCACATGTGGGAGATGCTGATATAAGATGCCAAAGAGGAGAATAATAAACAAAAAAGTGGGCGCAAACTTTCGGGCCAATACACCCCCGAGTGTCTTGGCCTGTAGAAATGAGAGCCACCCAATTTCTGTTAAGTTAAAACACAAAGCCACAGAGAGCACAAGGCAGAGAATTGCGGTGTGTATGGCGGTTGCGCCGGTGACTCCTAAATTATAGAAAGGGGGGAAGTCGTATAAATAACCAACCAAAGCAATGACCGCAATTGCGGAGGTGCATATAAACGACCAAGCAGCTGCAACACGCAGAACGCGGCGATTGGAATACATAAAAAAACTTCCAATGCCCATCAACGAAAAACTCAGGGCCGAACCAAGCGACATTCTACCCGGTGGACCGAAATGTAAACCAACCCCGTCATCGCTGACAACCAGTGTATCAATCCCAAGATTAATGACAAAAAGATATTCAAATACGGTTGCCAAACCTATACAGCCTACCACGGCTGCCAATGCACGAATCCAAATGATATCTGGGTGAATAAACCTAGAGTGAAAAAGGATGAGACCGGTGAGTAAAATCGAAACGGCCGTATTAAACTTCATGGAATTATGCCCGCTGACCAGATAGGTAAGCTTTTCGAACCCGGTCAGCCAACTCAAGCATACGGAAAGGGCCAACAAACTAATGACCAATCCCAGAGGAGAGAGAAACAAGAACTCAGGGCGGGTGGTACGCGATACGGAAGACCATTGCATACGGTAAGGTAGCTCACCCCTGCTTTCATTCAGATTAAATTTTGATGAAGTACCCTAAAACAGGTCAGAAAAGCACATTCTATCGACGAATGAGATGGGTCTACTTGCCGAGAATCGGATCAAACATAGAGCGTATCGACTCACTGGTGATTGGCTTCACAACAAAATTACTCACCAAGGCGTATTTTTTCGCCTTCTCCATATCTGCTGGATCTACTGAACTGGTTACGATGTAAAGAATAATCTTCTGTTCGATGGGTATCTTAGTAAACTCATCTAAAAACTGCCATCCATCCCAAATGGGCATGTTTAAGTCCAGTAAAATCACATCGGGTAATTTTACTTGCGCCTGATATAATGCGTGTAAACTTTCGAAGGCCTCCTTTCCGTTGCGATACACCATGATACTCTCGCAAACCTCGGCCTTTTGAATCATTCTCTTGGCACCGAATATGTAGATAGGATCATCGTCAATGATGCAAACCTGCTCTAATTTATCCATTCTCCAAAAGTATGTTAAAAATAGTTCCCTTGTTAACTTGGCTGCTTACATGAATTTTACCCCCCATTACCTCAATCATATTTTTCACCAAAAACAACCCCAACCCCTTCCCTTTGGATTCCTTGTGAAATACTTTAAACAGTCCAAAAAGTTTCTTCTCATTCTTGGCCATATCAAATCCAATGCCGTTATCGATGATCTCCAGCATCAAACCCCCAGATTCTTTGTTTACCTTGATAATCAGCACCGATTGTTTCTCCGTATCCCTGAACGTAATGGCATTGCTAATGAGTTGGCCAAAAATATACCTCAAAAAAGAAGGATCGCCTTTGGCCTTCGCCTTCCCCTTTAATTCGAGTTTCACATCCATGCCTGCCTCCTCTATCAGATCTCGATGTTCAGAAATCACCTCATTAATTAGGGGTGCCAATGGCACGGTCACTGCCTCTGATGGCTTAAATGCATTTACTAGAGCAATGTGATGAAGATTCTCTATGGTGTGAGCGAAATCGCCCACCAATTTATGCAGGTAATGATAGGTTTCTGACTCGCGAATGGAGGGAAAATCCTCGACCAAGATTTGTACCAATTGCTCCATATTGGCCGAATGAGAGCGTAAATTATGGCTCACCATCTGCGTAAATCCCCTCAACTTTTCATTTTGCTCGTTGCTGCGCTCCAACAAACTGAGTACTTTCTCTTGGGCTGATTTCAATTCTGTAAAATCTGTTGCAATGACCAAATATCCGGTTACCTGCTGATCGACTTCAATTGGGGCGATGGAAATTTGAACCGGAAATGAATGCCCTTGTTTAGTTTGTACTGTCCAGATTCCAGCGGATGCGTTTTGTTTATTCGTGGAGAGTATGAGCAACTCAAAAGGATTGATGAACTGGGCGTATTGCAATTCATGCAGAGCCTTGCGATCTTCTAATTCCTTCGGATCAAAAAATTCAATCAAGTGCTTCTGATGCAGAACCTGAGCGGAGGAACAACCCAGCAAATTCTCAGCCCCCCGATTGAAACTGGAAATAAGCCCGCGTTTATCGGTACTGATTATCCCCACATGGGTACTGGCATTTAAGATCCGTTCATTCCGTTGAAGCTCTTGTTCCAACAGAAGTTTCGAACGCTGCTGGTCGCTTACATCAATGATTTGAGAAACAAAATGCAAGATTTCTCCATTTTCTTTCCTTACCGCCGAGACACCCAGCAGAATATGAACGATGTGCCCCTGTTTGTGAAAGTAGCGTTTGTATAGCTGATAATTCTGAATTTTTCCCTGAACCAATTTCTTCAACAAGGCCAAATCAGAGGCCAAATCCTCTGGGTGGGTAATATCCTGAAAAGTCAAATGTCGCAGCTCATCTTGGGTGTAACCTACAATAT
>DASUEB010000152.1:0-23611 GCA_036275295.1 Luteibaculaceae bacterium
TTGCGAATTACTGAAAAAAACTTCTAAAAATATCGTTTCCGTTTGCGTAGACCATGAGTGTGAGCAGGAGTGCCATTCCAACGTATTGAGCGTACTCCAGTACTTTTTCAGGCGCTGGCTTTCCGCTGATCATTTCCCAAAGCAGAAATAAAATATGACCCCCATCGAGCGCGGGAATTGGCAATATATTCATGAATGCCAATATGATACTAATCAGTGCCGTGCGCTCCCAGAAGGTATTCCAATCCCACGTTTTATCAAACAATTTGCCCATGGTGCCGAAGCCGCCCACTTGTTTGATCCCAGCCTTGGTGAAGACCAATTTAAATTGGGCTACATAACCCGACAACACATCCACCCCAAACCGCACTCCTGCAGGCAGCGCAGCAAAAAAGGTATAGGTCTGTTTTTCCGTTTTAAGCAATTCCTCGGGACCTTTGGGGTAGATGCCTATAGTCGATTCACTGTTGGGAGTAACCGTTAAACTGCGTGGCCCGCCATCAGCGCCCACCACATCAATTACCAATGTTTTTCCGCCCGAAGATTTGATCGCCTGATTGATATCCATCCAAAATGGAACTTCCTTTCCGTTAATGCGCTCAATTTTATCACCTGCCTTAAACCCTGCCTTTTCGGCGGGATAGCCCTTAATAACATCAGAAATGACACCCGGAAACCTGGGAAATACAAGGGGTCCGCGTTTATTCTGCTCAATAACTTGCTCAGGAAAATCATTGGGAAGCACGATAGAAACACGCTGTCCAGAGCGCTCCACTTCAACTTTCCGGCTATCGCCCAGAAGGAGCTTCTTGGTAAAATCTTGACCATCATAAGGCCTTTCGTTACCGATAGTTAAGATTTTATCCCCATCTTGAAAACCGTTGGCAACCAATAAGCTATCGAAATGCATGCCGTACTCCGCCGAACTCAATGGCAAACGCTCCGTTCCCCATGTAAATAATATCATGGCATAAATAAAGAACCCCAGAAGCAGGTTCACCGTAACCCCGCCAATCATGATGATTAGCCTCTGCCAGGCGGGTTTGGACCGAAACTCCCACGACTGCGGTTCGCTGTTGAGTTGCTCCTTATCCAAGCTCTCATCGATCATTCCAGCGATCTTCACATAGCCTCCCAGCGGAATCCAACCCAATCCGTATTCGGTTTCACCGTGTTTCCACTTGATTAACGAGAATTTCCAGTCAAAAAACAAATAGAACTTCTCCACCCTAGTGCCAAACAGTCGAGCCGGTAAAAAATGGCCAAACTCATGCAAAACAATTAAGAGCGATAAACTGAGCAATAACTGCCCTCCTTGTACCAATAAATCCATAACGGTTATTTCAAAATATTTTGATCGATCATAGTAAGCGCGCATGCTCGAGCGCTTTGGTCGGTGTTAAACAAATCCTCCAGGTTGGGTTTAGCGATGTGAGGTACGCCCTCAAGCACCTGCTCAACGACCTGAGGAATTTCAATAAACGAAATTTTTGACTGCAAAAAGGCCGCAACCGCAATTTCATTCGCTGCATTGAGCACGCAGCATGCGGTACCCCCTTTTTGCAAGGCTTCAAAGGCCAGACCTAAACAACGGAAGGTTTGTATGTCGGGTGCCTCGAATGTGAGGTTAGGATACTGTGCAAAGGAAAAACGGGGGAAATTATTCTTGATTCGATGCGGATAACCCAAAGCATATTGAATAGGCAACTTCATATCGGGGAGACCCAACTGAGCCTTGATGCTGCCGTCTTCAAATTGAATCAAACTGTGAATAATAGATTGCGGATGAACCACCACATCAATCTGATTCGAATTCAATCCAAATAACCATTTGGCCTCAATAACTTCCAAACCCTTGTTCATTAGGGTGGCAGAGTCGATGGTGATTTTTGAACCCATGGCCCAATTGGGGTGCTTCAGTGCCTGCGCAAGTGTTACTTTACCTAATTTCTCCGTGTTGTAACCTCGAAACGGACCCCCAGATGCCGTCAAAATAATTTTCTCAATGGGATTGTGGAACTCTCCCACCAAGCATTGGAAAATGGCACTGTGCTCAGAGTCGACGGGATAAATATTTACCCCGTATTCACGTGCCATTTCAGTTATCAACTCACCCGCCACCACCAAGGTTTCTTTGTTCGCTAGCGCAATGGTCTTTTGAGCCTTGATAGCGGCTAGCGTTGGTTTAAGGCCAGCAGAGCCCACCATCGCCGTCAACACGATATCAATATCCTGAAAGGTTACCACTTCCTCCAAGGCCGCAGCGCCGCAAAAGGTTTTAATCCCCTTAGGCCATAGGGCATCTTTTACCGTGAGGTAGCTTTTTTCATCGACAATAACCACCGCATTGGGCAAAAACTCAAGAGCCTGAGCAATCAGCAAGTCCGCATTAGAGTTGGCTGTAAGGACTTCAACCGAAAACCGATCAGGGTTTTCACGAATCACATCCAAAGCCTGTGTGCCTATCGAACCGGTTGATCCCAGGATGGCAACGCCCCTCTTATTTTCCTCTTTCATTTATTGTCTTGTCTTGCAAAAGTAACCAAGCGAAATCGCATTTGTTCAAACTCATCCTCTTCTTTTGAGAGGTCAATCCACAATCCCTTGCCGCGCTGGGCCAAATCAACTAGACCGCCTACATATTCGGGCAACACCCCAACACCTGCAATATGCAAATGAACGCGCTGATTTGTCGCACGGCTAACGCGCTCCAGTAGTTTTTGTTTATAGAGCAATACCGCCCCATCGGTAACCAACAATATGGCCGTATGATCTACCTTATTAGCTAATGAATCGGCTAAATCGTATGCCATTTGAAGGGCTTCAGCTACTTTCGACTGACTTCCGGGTGGATCGTATGGCCCGTACTGATATCCCTCCCATCGCTCAGCCGGATAACCCAGCCAGATGGGCGTGCATCGCGTGGCAAAATCTATTTGTGAGACCAAATCACCAGAGGTTAACCAGGTCTTGACACGCTCAAAAAGACCTACCATCATGGTTTGTTGCCCCTGACGGCGCATGGATGCTGATCTGTCTATCACCCAAATTACGTGAACCCTCTCGCGGGGTTGAACAGTTCCGGCCAATTGACCCTCTTCGTGCCTTGATGACAGCTCTGGTTTTAACGCACTAACCAGCGATAGGGAATCGGGTTTTGTGGTCTCCTCTGGAATTACAACCGTATTTTTAGCATCAAACGTTATGGTATTTCCTTGCCTACCCATGCCTATCACGGTTGCGGAATCTTTGACCCACGTTTTTTCCATCAAGATTCGAACCAATAACAGGGTGTGTGAACTGACTAAAGTGTCGACCCCTTGATAACCTCCACATTGAACCACCAGGCGGAAAGGTAAATCAACCACAACCGGTTCACTTAAGCCTTTTGCATTCACCGGCACCACCAACGTGTCAGCGTCCTTAATGATAATCGTCTTTTCGGGCCTTACTGCAGCAGATGAAAACCGATCGGTAAAGCGAAGAACCACCCCTTCCTGCGCGATTGCATAGAAACCTTGGCAGACCCAAATGACTGCCAAAGCAAAGGGCCGAATCCAGCTGGATCGACCCTTTACACAAGCTATTGTCTTTTTAGATATCAATTGGTGCCGCCTCGCTCCGTTTTATAATCCAACACTTTAAATTCGGTGCGGCGATTAATTTGTCGGTTCTCAGGGTTATCGCTGCCATCGGGGTTCTCATTAGGAACCCGCGGCTGACTTTCGCCATATCCCTTCGCGATGATCGACTCACGAGCCACACCTTGAGAAATTAAATACTCAACAGCTGATTTAGCTCTTTCCTGCGACAAGCGCTGGTTGTAGTCGTCACTACCCACATTGTCGGTGTGCGAACCTAATTCGATAACCAAATAAGGGAACTTCCTCAAATTACGTGCCAAGCGGTCTAGAACCACAAAAGACTCGGGGCGCAAGGTGGCTTTGTTGAAGTCATAATAAATATCCTCCAGGCGGGCAGTTCTTCCAATATCGGTACTCAACATCTTTACAAGCGGTAACTCCATGGTGTCGAGAGGAATCGCGCTGTTGGTGTTGAATTGCAAATCATTATCAATGTAGCCGAGCTTCGTGTAAACATTGCTGTAGTTGAGGCCTTTCATAATCTTGCCGTAATACATCCCACTGGCATCGGTATACGTGGTCAGCATTTCACCACCGGTCTCCTTGTTATAAAACACAACTTTCACACCCCCTAGTGGTGTTTCGTCGTTGGCATCAACTACCTTGCCTTTTACGGTGTAAAGATTCAGATCAACCGTGTAAAGTTCGTAGCAGCATGTACCATTGCGGTCTGATGAGAAAAATGCCACATTCGTATTGGGACTGGTTGCCAAATACGCGTCGTCGCGCGATGAGTTAATGGGGTAGCCTAAGTTGGTGGGTTTCGACCACTCTTCGTATTTTTTATGAACGAAGAAATTATCCAAACCGCCCATACCTATCCAACCTGTAGAAGAGAAGAATAGCGTTTGAGAGGGTTCATCTAACCATGGAGTTTGATCATCGCCTTCGCTGTTCACATTTGGACCGAGGTTTTGAGCTTGGCCAGTGGGTTGCCCTTTCTCATCCAGACGCACATAGTAAATGTCAAGACCACCAAATCCTTCTTTGCGATCAGATGCGAAATAAAGGCCTTTGCCATCCTTCGTCACATACGGGTGCAAATTGCGGGTTTCAGGGAAATTTACAATGCTGTTCAACAACTTAGGTTCCTCCCAAATACTATCGTTGAGTGGTTTAGACATGTAAATCTGGTAAACCGGTTTGTCGAGTTCGGCAGACCACGAAGCAAAATACATGGTCATGTTGTCGGCGGTGAACGTTGGACTAACCACATTGCGGTCGATACCGAAGCCGAAGTCTACACGAATCAAGGTGCTATCAAACAGATGGTAGGTCATGAATGAATTTGCATAATCGCCCACCCTTTTTGATGAAGGATTATCGATCTTGAAACGGGTGGTGGTGAACATGATTTTGTCATTCTTCATTCTACCTGCTGCATAGGCCGATTCGCCTACCCGGTTGATTTTAACCGTGTCCATCAACTCCGGATCGGGATTGTTCTTTTTCTTTACGGCGTTCGCACCGAATTCGGCACTTGCCAATTCAAAATTAATTCTGCGGGTAATTTCCTTCGATTTTTCAGACTCAACCACAACACCCTTGTCATTCTTAACAAACTCAGGAGTGTGCATATACTTAGCCTTTTTATACATTACATAGGCCTCGTCGTATTTGCCATTGCTGCGAAGGGCAGAACCGTAATTCATGGTGCTTTTCAGATCCTTAAACTCCTCCAATGCGGCAACCTTGGCGTACCAACGCTCTGCTTCCGTGTAAGAGCGGGTATAAAAATAACAGTCGGCAATTCGACCTATCACGTACTGGTACGTTTTAAAATCCTGGTTCTTGCGAACGGCACCACCACCGCGATAGGGGTAGCTGGTACCACCCGGATTTTCGATGGCCTCAAAAACCTCCAGATACTGGTTAACCGCAGTTATGTAGCTGCGCTCAGCAAAACTCTCGTCGGCCAGCTGAAGGGCAGACTTTCTTCCTTGAGCGAACATGTTCAGACCCGAGAGAAGGCTAGCAGCAAATAATATTCCTAGAGCAATGCGTTTCATGACTGCTTTATGTGATTAGAGACGTGGACAGATAAATTGTTTTTTAACCGAATTTCTGCGGCTGATGTAGGTTACGCTAAATTCAAGTGCGCTTTTATTGTTTCCTACATCTGAAAGTGTGCTGATGTTCGCGTCGTAAGAAACTCCAAAGGAGAAGTCCTTGTATGACAAACCAAGATAGGGAACAACAGCGTCGTCGAGGCGATAACCTAAACCAGCTTCTAGGCTCGTATAAGTATCAATGAGCTGATAGTTGATGTTACAACCCACTATACCGTTGTAAGCCAAACCAACACCTTGCATGGAAGCTTTAAAGTTGGGTATAATGTCGATGGCGCTATTGGTGCGGTATCTAACTCCTGCGTGTACTAAGTAACGCATTGGAATACGCGAGCTTTTGTCAAATGAATCGTACGGTTGAAGCAAATGGAATACAGCTGCTCCAGCAAAGGGAGCCCAGCGCTGACGAGTAGAGCCGTTGAACCACAACACCCCAAAATTGAGGTCGGGCGACAAAACCGATAGGTTATTAAAATCCTCGTTAACGGCGTTTATCGCTCCAAATCCATCTACGTATTGATCACCAACCGTAACGTTTTTGTTGCCGTACGACAAATTGTAAATTCCGGCTTGAATACCTACCACCAAATGCTGGTTGGTATTGCTACGGAAAGCAATGTCATATGCCCCGCTCAGGTTTATACTTAGACGATTGAAATCGTTGGGGCCCGAAACCTGATCAATAACGGCAAGTCCAGCTCCGAAATTATTGAAACGAGCATCGGCCGAGAAAGATCCCGTTGTATAAGCCCCTTGGAAAGGTGCCCACTGGGTTCTGAATAAACTGTTGAGGCGAACGTTACCATTGATCTGTCCTGTCATGGCAGGATTGGTATACAACGGCGATGCAAAGTATTGCGAGAAATGCGCATCTTGGGCGCTAGCAACCATCGAAAACGCAACAGATGCAGCACAAACTAACGTATATAGAAAATTCTTTTTCATACTTATTTGCGAATTAACGTGATGGTTCCTTCTCTTTCGTATTTAACATTCACCTCATCTTTAATAGTGGCGGTGTAATAATAAGTCCCAGAAGGTGCCGGTTCGCCGTTATAACGTCCGTCCCATCCACGTGCAAGCTCATTTGACTCAAATACCAAGTTTCCGTAGGTATTGAAAATCTTCATGTTAACCAAAGTAATGTTCTGACCGTAAACTTTGAACAGATCGTTTTTACCATCGGTATTCGGAGTGAATGTGTTTGGTATAAAGATCTCGGGAATACGGGTTACAATGATATCGCGGTCTAGCGTATCGGTATCGTCGCAGCCGTATTGGTTTACAACAAACAAGGTTACGGTATATCTTCCGGTATCAGCGTAAGCGTAAACCGGATTCTGAAGCGACGAGGTGCCTCCATCGCCAAAGTTCCAAGACCAAGTCATTCCACCTCCGGTGTTCGACAAGAACTGGAAGGTGTTGATGAAACCACCAGCTACCGTCGGTGCCAAGGCAACGGCATCGATTTGGGCATTTGGAGAGTCTCTTACAATAACCGTGGCAACCAAATCCAAGGTGTCGCAGCTTTGTTCGCCATCTACGTAAACGCGGATCGGCAGTTCATAGGTTCCTGGATTATTGTTTGAATAAGTGAAAACCGTGTCTGTTGTTGCAGCAAGTCCGTTGAAGATCACGCGGTAGTTTGGCGGCAAGTTCCGCACCGTAATGGTGGCGGTTTGATCGTCGCAGATCTCATAAAACGCTTTGTCCAGATTTGAATTAACCGGAGTACAATCGGTCGCTTTGCAAGTCACAGCAGCAGAGTAAGGTGAATTCTGGCAAGGTATCGAGCCTATAGAGCGCACGATGGCCGTGATGGTGCTGTCGGGCTCTAGTCCAGTAATCTCGTGGGTATTGGGCCCTAATGCATTGTTCGGCGCAAAGAAGGTGTTACCTCCGTCGGTTGATATCTCGTAGTTCACGGTATTGGGATCACCCGTCCATGAGAAACTCAACGAAGTATTCGACGCAGGTCCACACGTAACTTGAGGAGCGGTAAGAATTCTCCGAACCTCAACCGTTACCGGTGTTCTTGGCGGATCTGCACAAATGTTTGGATTGAAGAATTCAACACCCACGTAGTAGATGGTGGTATTGTTCAAAATAGGAGTGTTGAACGGATTAGCCGTTGCCAACTTAGTTCCACCCGTTGGGGCTGACCACCAAGAGAAGCTGCCTCCCACGATCTGAGAGCTGGCAGATAATTGAGTTGATGATCCCTCACAAATGGTAGCTCCATTAGCACTCACGCCCATCAGCGTGGTGGCATTTACAACCAATACTGGTACACGACTGGTACTGGCGCACTGATCAACTCGTGACTCAGCAAAAATGAGCAAAGTGTCAGCAGTAGGCTGGAATCGGAATGTGTCACCGGTAAACAGTCTGTTGCCATTCGATGGAGCATCCCACCAGGTAACTACGGCTGGGTCTGGAGTTGCTTTAGCAGAAAGCACCGCAAAATCACCGTTACAGTAGTACACCAAGTTGGTATCAACTGAAATGGTAGGCGGGGCAGCGAAAATACGCACGTCAATACGTCGGCGCTCTACTTCGTTCAAACAATTCACATTTGAAATTTCGAAGAAGTAAACCTCAGGGTTGTTCAGGGCTGGGGTAATAAAAGTATCACCAACAAAAACGGGCGTGGTAGAGAAAGGATCGTCATACCAAGAATACACAGCACCGGGAATCTTGATATTTGAGGTAAGCACAGCCTGTGCTCCATCACAGATGGTAACCAAGGTGTCAAAATCCTCATCGCTTACGGTGAGTAGGTTGATAAGCTTCAACTCTGCGCTGTCGGCAGAAATACACTGATCCACGCGAGTGTTTACGTAAAATACCATTGAATCGATGGGGCTTCTTACCGATATAGGATTGCCTACAAAAACCAGACTGTCTTTAAAGTCAGTCCATTCAAAAACCGTACCCGGGAAAGTGCTACCTGTAGTGGCGGTAACAACTGCTGTATCGTTGTTGCACACGTAAATAGGCGATTGTACAAATGCATCTAGGGTTGCTTGATCAACCGTTAGCAAGGTAAGAGGCTTGCGATTTGGACTTTCTGTACAAACCCCAAAAAGCGTTTCAATGAATAGGGTGCTGTCTTTATCTGACAAATAGTTGGGATATGGATTGCCTGAGAAAAGAAGGGTTCCATCCGGGGCATACCAACGATACGTAATACCAGGCACAGGCTCATTGATAACCAAGTCGTTCACTGAATTCAAACAGTAAACAATAGTATCTGCGATATCGGCCGTGTAGGCATCTGGGATGAGTTTGACGAACATCGGCACGATATCCGGTCCGGGACATATACCTAGGTTGGTATTTTGGATGTAAAACACCGTGTCGTTGAGCAACGTGTCGGTAATGAAGTTAACACCGCTGCCAATGAGATTGGTGCCGGCGGCATCCGAGTAATAATTGTAGATTCTGCCATACGGCATAGGGGTAAGAATAGCCGGACGGTTGAAACAAATGAACACGGTATCCTGAGGAATAAACGGCGGAGGCGTTAGCGGAAGTACATTCACCACCACTGAGTCTCTCAAGCGGCTCACACAACCTTGCACCGTGTCAAGACTTTCAAAATAAATTACCGTTGTATCGGTCAAAGGTCCTGTAAAGTACTGAGACCCCGAACCCAACAGCGTACCTCCTGTAGGAGCGTCATAGAACTGCGCAATGCAATTGGTGGGTGCAAGGGTGCGAATGGTGTAGCCGTCGTTGAAACATACCTGAGCCACACGACCATCTACTGGAACGGGAGGAGCAAGTCGCTGCAAACACATATTGTAAACGCGAAGTGCATTGATGTTGTTCACGTTCCCTACAGTGCCCGAGTTGATAACCTGAATACCGTCGAAAGGCACCCCTGGGGTAACGCGAAGGAAAAGCTGATTGCCAACAAACGTAATGTCAGCTGGATTGTATGTATCCAAGGTACCTCCAAAAACCACGGTTCCACCCAGCAAGGCATTTACCGTTATAAGCGGATATGATGCGGTATCAAAAGCGCCGGCTGCGTTCTCCATAGAGACGAAAACAGTGTCTGAATAACAAGCGGTATCGGCATAGATACCATTGAGCGTAACAGAGGTATTCAGCAAAAGTGGGTTGATTCGCAAGGTTGCAAAATCGGTCGGATCTTGAGTAGTTATATTCTGCGGATTGTCGACTGCGCAGCCTGCAAGACAACTGGCCGAAATGGCAGTGGTCGCCGTGTCTGGGTATTCACAACCTGATATGGCTGCGGGGGTGCTGGGGGTTAAAAGCGACCTGAGAATTCGGGCTGAATAAATATTAAGACTGTCTCCACCTGTGATGGCATTGACAATAGTTCCCGATTGAAAAGTTATTTGAACTGCGTCGTAAGCAGCAGATGGCATAAAAACGAATTGGAATATTCCGCCACCGGTTGGAGCAACCGAAGCAAAGGGTGTAGAAACCGCCTCTGCATTTGAAACACCGCCCAAGAAAGAATTAAACTCCAGTGTGTGCGCACGGCCAGCAGCTGGGGCATAACCAACCTCCAGTGTAAATACCACCGTATCTCCCGCTGCACCTGGCGACGGAAAAAAGAGCGTCTGTTCAACAGACCCCCCTACCAACGCAGTGCGCAATGCCAAGGTGGCAAAATTCGTGAGGTCTCCATCAATGGAGTTGGCTGAATTGGTCACAGCACAGGTGACACAGGTGACCGGAGTAGACGAGTTGGTCTCAGAGTTGGCAAAAACATCTTGTGCCTTCAACTGCTGAGTTAACACAGTTAACGCCGTAAGAATCAGTAGATTACGTAACTTTCGCATGTTCTGTTTTTGGAATTGCGGTTTTTCAATCCTGTGCAAACCTAAAAAAAATAATTTTAGTTTCATGCCTTTCAGCATTTTGCTAACAAACATAGAATACCTATTTCTCAAGCAAAATGGGCCAATTGAAAAGCCAACGGGTTTTTCTACCATTTTGTTGTTGAAAACTATTTTTGTTTCTATTGGAACTGGCGTTCGACGAAGGGTGTCAAAAAATCGCCAATCGACCGATTGTTTTGCAGCCTCGGTATTTTGTTTTGGCCCCCCAACTTACCTTGCGTTTTCATGTACGCAGTAAATGAACCCGCCTTGACTGAACTGACAATCAATGGCCGAAGCACACTTCCTTGAACCAAGTCGCGGTAATATACATTCTGGCGCTGCATGCTTTGATCCAGTAGCTGCAGAAACAATTCGGGCTCAGCGGGGGGCTCTTCAAACTCCACGAACCACTCATGGTAAGGCAAGCCTTTTTCGGGGTTAATCTGAGGAGCCAAGGTAAACTCCCGAACGACGGCATTGGTACCGGTTACAGCCTCTTGCATGGCCCGGTCTACCTCTTCAGCGATCACATGCTCACCAAATGCCGATGTAAAATGTTTTATTCTACCCGTAACAACGATTCGATAGGGTTTGATCGATGTGAATCGAACGGTGTCGCCAAGACTGTATGCCCACAGTCCAGCATTAGACGAAACAATGATCGCATAGTTAACGCCCGTTACTACTTCATCCAGCATGAGCCTCCTATCAGGCTGAGAATCCAAGTACTGGGGTTCAATAAACTCGAAAAATAAACCCGCATTGGTATTCAGAAGCAAATCATTAGCCTGATGCCGATCCTGAAATGCAATAAAACCTTCCGATGCAGGATAGGTCTGAACTACGTCGACCGAGCGGCCAATCAGTTGGTCAAAGCGCTTGCGATAGGGATCAAAATTCACACCACCGTAAACAAACAAAGAGAACTGTGGAAAAAGCTCGCCAATCTTTTTGCCCGTTCGCTCTGTAAGTCGCTCGTAATACATCTGTACCCAACTGGGTATACCGCTAATCAATCCCATGGGCTGATTCCAAGTCTCATCGACGATAGAATCAACTTTCTGCTCCCAGTCCTCGATACAATTCGTGGCATACGATGGCAATCGATTTTTCTGCAAATACGCTGGCACATAGTTGGCCACAATGCCCGAAAGCCTTCCGGTGGGAACAGATCCACTTTTATCGAGTTCAGGACTCCCCTGCAGAAATATCATTTTGTTGTTGACAAAGGCACTGTTTC
Organism: Luteibaculaceae bacterium; assembly: GCA_036275295.1. Taxonomy (GTDB): domain Bacteria; phylum Bacteroidota; class Bacteroidia; order Flavobacteriales_D; family Luteibaculaceae; genus DASUEB01. The sequence continues at coordinate 11,816 of DASUEB010000152.1, forward strand.
CGCTGGTTTCGATGTAACACAACAGCGCATTTCTGGCTGCCGTAATGTGATGGCCCATGGAATCTTTCGTAATGGGAATATACTTAGTTCCCGAGGTCGTACCACTGGTTTTGCTCAGGTATATGGGCTTGCCAGGCCACAGCACATGTTCTTCACCGGCCTTGACCCGATCAAAATACGCTTTCAAACCTTCGTAGTCCCTGATGGGCACTTTAGATTTGAAGGAGTAGTAATCATCACCTGCCTTCAAGCCATGATCTTTTCCAAAAGACGTGGCCGAACCTTTTTCGAGGAGCTTTTGTAGGATTGTTTTCTGTTGATCTACCGCTCTGATCGCCTGCTCCTGAAGCTGGCGGAAAACGCGTTTGGCCACACGTTTGGCTACCCATTCTTTAAAGGTCATCATTGGAAAACGATTAGTTTTTCTGGATCGATGGCTCTTCCGTTGCGCCACAATTCAAGGTGCAAGTGGGGACCGGTCGACATTTCACCTGTATTGCCTATGATGGCTATGGGTTCTCCGAGCGCTACTTTATCGCCCGGATTTTTTAATATACTGGAATTGTGTTTGTATATCGAGATTAGGTTATTGCTGTGCTGCACCTGAATAACATAACCGGCATCAGAGGTCCACGCACTAGAAACAACCGTTCCCTCCGCAATGGCTTTGATCGGCTCGCCGGCGGGTGCCACCACATCAACGCCGTAGTGACCAATTCCCGGCTTAAACTTAGCTGAGACAACCCCTCGAAGGGGAGCGAAAAAATAGTTCTCGGCACTCACTTTGCGATCGGCCGTGGCAGCCGACAAACTGTATTCCTCCTCTTGTTTCACCCGTTCGCGCAGAAGACTGTCTTGTTCCGACTTGCTAAAATCAATCGCTCCCGGGTCAACCGCCAATTTTTTGCCGCCATCAACAGTATCCATCGGCAATTTACCTTGAAGAATCATCTTGAGGTTTCGCTCGTACAACACCAGCGCGTCTAGCTGTTGCTGCAGCGAGTCGGCTTTCATGGAAGCGCGCAGAATCGACCGTTTCACCGAACCATCGGCATAACCGGGAATGTATTCTTTTAGCGGAGTAAACAAAATGAGCGACACGTAGAAAGCGCCCAAAACCAAGAAAAGCGCGGTACCCACTACAATAACATTCATAGGCGTAAGGCGCAGCGAAAATCGCTCCTCAAAGGTGTTGTCTCTTATGATCTGAAGTCGATATTTGCTCTTCAATCGCTTGATGAGCCTCTTCTTCCGGGTTAGTTCTTCGTTTACCTCAGCCATGAACACAGGTTCTCAGGTACAAATATGCAAATTTTGAACCGCGCTGACAGTTTGCGCTTAAATTTGCATCTTCACGTGCTAAATGAAATACTTTTGCCGTTAGTCACTCGGAAATTCCGTTTTTGTTGAAATCGACCATCCGACATATCCTAGTAATTGCGCTGGGAATTCTGATTCTCTCTTGCTCAAACCAAAAGGACGGATTCCTCAATAGGGCCTATCACAATACCACTGCTCGCTACAATGGTTATTTCTATGCTCGAGAAAGCATCAAAGAAGGACTTACCGCATTCAAAAAAACACATGTCGACGATTTCGAAGAAATCTTACCCATATTTATTATTCCCAAAACAGGTGATCAAGTAGGTTCTCTGAGTTCTCAGATGGACCGAGCCATCACCAAGTCGACTACCGTAATCAAACGCCACTCCCTCAAATCGTCGGGAAAGGAGCGCTGTCGATGGATTGACGACAATTACCTCGCCGTGGGAGTTAGTCATTTTTACAAGATGGAGTATCCCAAAGCCAACGACATCTTCGCTTTTGGGGCAAGGGACTACAAAGAGGACCCCTTGATCAGAAACCGATTTCAAATCTGGCAAGCCCGCAATCACACGGCTGCCAAACAGCTTGACGAGGCGGGTTTATTGCTGTCAGTGATCGCTCAGGATAAAGAACTTCCGGAAAAACTGAAATTGGATTTTTATAAAACCTATGCCGAATACTATTTGGCAAGGGAAAACTACGCCAAGGCTGCAGAGATGCTCTTGCAGGCGGTACCGCGCGAAAAAAAGAAAAAGAACAAGCTCCGCCTGCAATACATTTTAGCGCAACTATACGCCCGCTCCAACAAACCCAATGAGGCTATTCGCTACTTTGAAACGGTGGCTATGAAGTCAAACGACTACAACTTGGTATTCAATGCTCGAATATTTCAAGCTCTGAATGTCCAGAACAAAGTAAGCGGCTATAGGGTGCGCGATCAACTGAACAAAATGTTGAAAGACGATAAGAACATTGAGTTCCAAGACCAGATTTACTACGCCATTGGTGAAATCAATTTCAAAGAGAGGCGGTACAAAGAAGCATTGGCCAGTTGGAAACAATCAACCGAGGTAAGCACAACGAACACACGGCAAAAATCGAAGTCATTTCTCCGAATGGCAGAGTACTACTTTAAAGAAAAGCAGTACGAACCCGCTCAAACCTATTACGACAGCGCCGTAGGTGCTCTTCCCGACACCTACCCGGAAGCCAAGTCCATTAAGGAGATATCTGCCAATCTCGATGAATTGGTTGGTCATTTGAGAACGGTAAGAACCCAAGACAGTTTATTGGCTCTTGCCGCCTTGCCGCCAAGCGAACTCGACAAGCGCCTGAACGCCATTGTCAAACAACTTCAAAAGGAGGCCGATGAGGCTGCCGCCGCGCAGGAACTAGCGGCTCTGAAGGCGGCTAATGCCCCCATTACCCCGGTAGTAACCACCACCGTAGGCGAGTTTTATTTCTACAACCCAAATGCCATGAAATCGGGTGCAAACGATTTCAGAAAAATATGGGGAGCACGTAAACTGGAGGATAATTGGCGAAGAAAAGACAAGACGGTGTCATTTGATCCGGCAAATGCCGATGCCACCACCACCCCAGCCGATGCCACGCAATCAACTACCTCTACTGCAAACGCGGTTGTAATCGACAAAGACGAGCTAAAAAAGAACATTCCGCTCTCCACTGAGGACAAAACAAAAGCCAATAACCTGATCATTGAATCGCTATACGCTTCAGGTACGCTGTACCGAGAAAAGTTCAAAGACAACGAGAACGCCATTGAATCTTTTTCGAACCTGGTACTTCGCTACGACACTTCTCGTTATCAGGCTATCGCGTATTACCAGCTGTACCGACTCTATCTGAACAAGGAAAGTAAAAAAACGGGCGAGTTTTTTAGCTTGGATACCAAAAGCTCATCAGACTACTATCGCCAATTGATTTTAACAGAATTCCCTAACAGCGAATTTGCTCGGCTGGTAGAAAACCCGAACTACCTCAAAGATGCTCAAGCCAATATGCAAAGTGATTTGCAGAGCTACAATATCGCTTTTGCTCATTACAAAGAGCGGCGCAATCCGGAAGGCATCGCTCTGGTTGACTCCATTCTAAGCGATGGAAAGTCGAGTCTACTGACGCCGAAGTTCCTATTGCTGAAATCGAAAATGCAAGCGGAACAGCAAGATTTAGCGGGATTGACGATTACCTTGACCTCCTTGGCCAATGCGCATACCTCAACCCCCGAAGGCAAGGAAGCTGCCCGCATACTTGCGCTGCTCCAGAAACGACAAGTTCAAATGGACTCTGTTAAGACGACTGCCCCGTCAACCTCGGCAGTCGCCAATCCAGCGACATCAACCTACGTCACCGACTCATTGGCAGAACACTTCCTGTGTTTGATCTTCCCTAATACGGGCATCGATCCGTCGGTTTATATATCGTCAATACTCAATTACAACAGCAGCAACTACAAAGGAAAAACCTTCGATGTCACCAACACCTTTATCGACAACGATAATCAAGTGATTGTGGTTAAATCGTTTCTCTCTAAACAAGAAGCAGAAACTTACCTTAAACTATTTGCCGAGGAGCGAAAATTTCTTCGAATCATCAATATTCGGAAGGAAAATATTCTATTTGTGATATCAGTAGAGAATTTCATTACCTTTTACAAACAGAAAAACATTGAAGAATACCTGAACTTTTTCAAGCAGCATTACCTGTTATAAACCCACCTCATGTTTAGCGAAAAAAACCAAAAAAGCAAAACCGTTGTCGCTCCAGAGAAACTCAATCGAATTGTTGAGGGGACGGTTATTGAAGGCGAAATCAGAAGCGAGAGCTCCATCCGCATCGACGGCAAAGTTCTTGGGGCCACCTCCACCAAAGGCAAGTTGGTTGTGGGCAGCACCGGATCTATCGACGGCGAGGTTACTTGTACCCAAGCCGATATCGAAGGCAAGATTATTGGAAGAATAACCTGCACCGAATTATTGACCCTTAGAGCGGGTGCCCGTATCGAAGGCGATATAGCAACCGGTAAATTAGCTGTTGAACCAGGAGCCGTCTTCAATGGGCAGTGCTCCATGGGGGCTGTTATCAAGGAAATGCACAGCAAACCACAAAAAGTTGCCGCAGCCAAATAAAACTCCATCGCCGCTTAAGGATTATTCCAAATACGCGGGCATGACCATCAAAATGGGGCTTATCATCGGCCTGGGTGTTTGGGGCGGAATGGAGCTTGACAAGGCATTCACCAAAGGAGAGACTCCTGTATATACCCTGATATGCTCGCTTGTAGCCGTGGGGTTGGCCCTTTATTCCGTTTTGCGGGACTTCATCAAACCCCATGAGTAGACTCCTGCTGTCGTTGCTTTTGCCTAATGTGTTATTAGGAGCCGCTTATGTTGCCTTAAAACAACTCCTTTGGCCCGATATGGCCGAGGTGTGGCCATTAGGTTTTGGCGGCATGTTTAGTCTTTTCCTAATTGGATTTTACGTATGGAAACGGCGTGCAGAAAAATCAGACAACCCCACTTTAGAAGCCAAGTTCTTCTTGTTGAAAACTGGCACCAAATTTGTAATCTCACTTTTTTTTCTGCTGTTTTTGTACGTGCATTTCGATGAGGCTCGAGCGCAAGCCATGTTCTTATTTTTAGCGGCCTACCTGATCTTCCTGATTACGGAATCTTATTTTGGTTTGCCAAAAAATCGGTAATTGATCAACACCGCTTCAAAAAAAAGTTTCCACATTTTTCGGTAAGGGATATTTGACTATTTTTGCCGCGATTTTTTAGAAAGAAATTCTCGCGAGATGACCTGGTATCCAAGAACCGAATTAGCCCCAAAAATGAAGCATTTCGTCCTTTGTCTAGCTGCCGTAACGGCATCTCTACTCGGATTTGCCAATCCCTCAGAAGGAGAGGCTGCTCACCCAGCCGAAGCCGAGAAAGAATTCAATCCCACCGAAATGATCATGCACCACATTGCCGACGCACACGAATTTCACGTGTACGGTGATGATCACAACGGACTTACCATTCCCCTGCCTATCATTCTCTACACCAACCAGGGTCTGGTTACCTTCTCCTCTGGTGAATTCCATCACGACGATGAAGGCAAAGTGGTGGTTGAGAAAAACGGTCAGCGCTTTGTAAAAGCTCACGAAAAAATCTATTACGCAAGCGAAACGCCCAACGAGCACGGTGCTTTTGTAGAAATGGATGAAGAACACCACGTAGTGGGAGAACAACCCTACGATTTCAGCATCACCAAAAACGTAGCATCGTTGCTACTTTCAGCTTTCTTCATTTTACTCCTGTTCTTGCCCTTGGGATCAAAGTACAAGAAAAACGGAACGGCTGCACCTAGCGGAATCCAATCGTTCTTGGAGCCCTTGGTATTATTTGTTAGAGACGATATCGCAATTCCAAACATTGGAGAGAAAAAAGCATCTAAGTATATGCCTTATTTGCTCACCATTTTCTTCTTTATTTGGATTAACAACCTGATTGGCCTTATTCCTTTCTTCCCCTTTGGATCGAATTTAACCGGAAACATCGCCTTCACCTTTACCATGGCTGTGGTTACCTTGATTGTAACCAACTTTAGCGGAAACAAAGACTACTGGGGACACATCTTCAACACACCTGGAGTGCCCTGGTGGTTGAAATTCCCAGTTCCTTTGATGCCATTGGTTGAGTTTGCCGGTGTCGTTGCCAAGCCATTTGCTTTGATGATTCGTTTGTTTGCGAATATCTCGGCTGGTCACATCATCATCTTGAGTTTGATCTCGCTCATTTTCATATTCCAATCATTAGCGATTGCGCCAGTTTCAGCTGCCTTCGTACTGTTCATGAACGTATTGGAGCTGCTTGTTGCCGCTCTTCAAGCATACATATTTACGCTCCTTACGGCTCTATTCATTGGCAGCGCAGTGGCTGAACATGAGCACGAGCACGAAGGACATCACTAAGATTAAACGTTAAACCAAATAAATCAAAACAAAATGACCGGAACATTAGCCGCAGTAGGTGCTGGACTTGCCGTAATCGGAGCAGGACTTGGTATCGGAAAAATTGGTGGATCTGCCATGGACGCAATCGCTCGCCAGCCAGAAGCTACCTCTAAAATCCAAACCGCGATGATTATCGCTGCTGCACTTGTTGAGGGTGTTGCACTTTTCGGTGTGGTTGTTGCGCTTATCGCAAAATAATCAACCCTTATTGAGTTGGCCTGCAACGGTTGGTTGCAGGCCACTTTCAACGTATTTACAAAACACTACTATACTATGAATCCACTAGTTAAACCCGAGTTAGGCCTTATTGTTTGGACCACCATCGTGTTTGTTTTACTGCTTATTTTATTGGCCAAGTTTGCTTGGAAGCCCATCTTGTCGGCTGTAAAAGATCGTGAGCAGAGCATCAAAAACGCTTTGGATTCTGCCAATGCTGCTCGTGATGAGATGGCGAAACTTACCGCTACCAACGAGCAACTGCTTAAAGAAGCTTACGCAGAGAAGGATGCCATCCTCAAGAAAGCGAAAGAAAGCGCTGAAGCCATTGTGGCTCAAGCTAAAGGTACTGCCAAAGACGAGGCCGATAAACTAATCAACAACGCCCGCGCAGCCATCAACATCGAAAAACAAGCGGCACTGACTGAATTGAAAAATCAGGTAGCAGCCCTATCGATCGAGATAGCCGAAAAAATCGTTCGGGAAAATCTTTCTTCCAACGAGAAACAGCAAGCGCTTGCCAATACCCTTGTTAAAGAGGTAAGTCTTAATTAATCAGCTCAATGAAAGAAACTAAAGTTGCCATCAGGTACGCCAAGTCGCTGATTAACCTATCGCAAGAAAAGAACCAGCTTGACGCGGTTAACGCCGATATGTCAATGATAGCCAGCACTTGCGAACAAAACCACGAATTGGTAGTGGTTTTGAACAGTCCGGTAATCAAGACCGACAAAAAAATCAACATACTGAACGCCATTTTTAAGGATAAGGTAAGTCCCATGACTGCTGGTTTCTTAACCTTGATGTGCGCTAAAAAACGCGAATACCTCCTGCCTGAGATTGCGGTTCAATTTTCATCTCAGTTCAATGAAATTAGAGGTATTGTAACGGCCTTTGTAAAATCGGCAGTTCCTCTTGATGACAACATCAAATCGCAAATCAAAGCCAAGATAGGCGTAGACACTCCTATCGAATTCAAAGAGATTATCGATCCAAGCCTCATAGGCGGATTCATCGTGCGCGTAGGCGACAAACAGTTTGATGGCAGTATTGCCCGCTCACTGGTTGAACTGCGCAAAACTTTTAATAAAAACGAATACATACCCGGGTTTTAATCAAACAAAAACATCAATCATGGCCGAAGTAAAACCAGCTGAAGTATCAGCAATATTAAGAGAGCAGCTTTCAGGCTTCAAATCAGCTGCCGAACTCGAAGAAGTGGGCACTGTGTTGCAAGTAGGTGACGGTATTGCCCGTATCTACGGTCTTTCTGGCGTTCAGTCGGGAGAGCTAATCGAATTTGAAAACGGTCTCAAAGGAATTGTACTTAACCTTGAAGAAGATAACGTGGGTGCTGTACTTTTGGGTCGCAGTGACACCATTAAGGAAGGTGCTACCGTAAAAAGAACCCGTACCATCGCTTCAGTAAATGTAGGTGAAGGCATGTTGGGTCGTGTAGTAAACACCCTTGGCGAGCCTATCGATGGTAAAGGTCCGATCACTGGAACCACTTACTCCATGCCTATTGAGCGCAAAGCTCCCGGGGTAATCTACCGCCAACCGGTAAACGAGCCTCTTCAAACAGGTATCAAAGCTATCGACGCCATGATTCCAGTGGGTCGCGGTCAGCGCGAGCTTATCATTGGCGACCGCCAAACCGGTAAGACTACTGTGGCCATTGATACCATCATCAACCAAAAAGAGTTCTATAATGCCGGTGAGCCTGTTTTCTGTATCTATGTTGCAGTAGGTCAGAAAGGATCAACGGTTGCGAATATCGTTAAGACCCTAGAAGACAACGGAGCTCTTCCCTACACCGTAGTAGTGGCCGCTAACGCATCAGACCCCTCTCCCATGCAGTTCTACGCACCCTTCACAGGTGCTGCAATAGGCGAATATTTCCGCGACACGGGTCGTCCTGCCCTCATTGTATTCGACGATTTATCGAAGCAGGCGGTTGCTTACCGCGAGGTTTCCCTTCTACTTCGTCGCCCACCAGGACGCGAAGCTTACCCCGGTGACGTATTCTTCTTGCACAGCCGTTTATTGGAAAGAGCTGCAAAAATCAACGCCAACGACGATGTAGCGAAGCAAATGAACGACCTTCCCGAAAGCCTCAGACCATTGGTTAAAGGTGGTGGTTCGCTTACGGCACTCCCCATCATTGAAACCCAAGCGGGTGACGTATCGGCTTATATCCCAACCAACGTAATTTCTATTACCGATGGTCAGATATTCCTCGAGTCGAACTTGTTCAACTCAGGTGTTCGTCCAGCTATTAACGTAGGTATCTCTGTATCTCGTGTAGGTGGTAACGCTCAGATTAAGTCGATGAAAAAAGTGGCTGGTACCTTGAAGCTAGACCAAGCGCAGTACCGTGAATTGGAAGCTTTCGCGAAATTTGGATCTGACCTAGATGCGGCTACCAAAGCCGTACTTGATAAAGGTGCCAGAAACGTAGAAATCCTTAAACAACCATCTAACTCTCCGCTTAGCGTGGAGAAACAAATCGCTATTATCTACTGCGGTACTAAAGGTCTGCTGAACCGAGTTCCAGTAAACAAGGTGAAAGCATTTGAGAAAGACTTCTTGAACGTACTTGAGGTAGAACACGCTCAAGTGCTAGGTCAGCTTAAAGCTGGAAAATACACCGAAGAAATCACCGATGTATTAGACAGAGTTGCTGAACAAGTAAGTGCCAAATTCGCCTAATATTTAATCTAAGCGGACTCCGGTCCGCTTAACTTCGCATACTATGCCAAACTTAAAGGAAGTACGGAATAGAATAACCTCTGTAAACTCAACAAAGCAGATCACATCTGCTATGAAGATGGTTTCGGCGGCTAAGTTGCGCCGCGCTCAGGACGCAGTGGTTCAGATGAGGCCGTATGCTGAAAAATTGCAGGAAATCCTCAGCAATGTGAGCGCTACGCTTGACATTTCTGAAAACGCCTTCTCCGCCCAGCGCGAGGTAAAAAACGTGTTGATCATTGCCATTACATCCAATCGCGGATTGTGCGGCGCGTTTAACAACAACGTGATCAAAAACACCACCCGCCTCATTCAAGATGACTTCAAAGGAAAGAATGTGCGCGTTTTAGGCCTTGGCAAAAAATCGTTTGACCACTTCAAAAAAAGCGATCAGCTGGCTCTTGACGGATTTCCTGAAAAACCATTCGAGATCTTTGACCAGCTAACTTTTACAAATGCTTCGGCATTGGCTCAAGTTGCGATGGATCAATTCTCGCAAGGAAAGATCGATAAAGTAATCTTGGTGTACAACTCATTCAAGAATGCCGCATCTCAGGTAATTAAAGTCGAACAATTCCTGCCAATGATCCCTCAAAATCAAACCAGCACCAGTTCGGTTGATTATCTTTTTGAACCCAGCAAGGAGGAAATTGTTAGCGGATTGATCCCTAAGACCCTGAAGTTGCAGTTGTTCAAAGCCCTTCTAGACTCTTTCGCCTCAGAACACGGAGCACGGATGACGGCCATGCACAAAGCTACCGACAACGCATCAGAGCTTCTTAAAGCATTAAAACTTTCATACAACAAGGCCCGCCAAGCCGCTATTACCAACGAAATCCTAGAGATTGTTGGTGGTGCAGAGGCACTGAAAGCCTAAGTTTTTCTTTTAACTGAAAAGCCGCAACACAACCGTTGCGGCTTTTTTGTTTGCTGCTCGTCAACTGCACCTTTTACCCCCGACAAGTATCGAAACCCTGCGTTGAAAGGCAAAAGCAGCGAACAAAACCCTTGTCATCGAATTTATTCTCTCAAAGTGTGTGCCAAAACGGACGATCCTATTTCACAACCCGAATAGGATAGCGGTATCTGCTTATTTTGACCGCATTGACTTTTGCGCCATCGGCATTAACTGATTTACCCCGGAAAACACTGATATCCAAAAACACAACATCAGAATTTCGGAGAATATCACCGAGTTCCCCGTTAATGAAACTAGCTGTAGCCACAGGCGTTGGAACCGTTTTAAAAACTTGTTTACCATCAACGCCTTGAACACCAACGGTCATAAAATCGCCGTCGTCTGATTCAACGTAAACATTAATCCCTGATCGCGTATTCAGGCTATCCGGAAACTGATAAGCATCTAGCACTGGGAATTCGCTCGAATCGTCTACCACCCTCAAACCTACTTCAGGACCAAAATCTATTTTCCAAACCACTTCTTGACTGGTCAGCAACCCTCTATACAGTCCTTTACTCTCGCTTTCCTGTGCCGTATCTAAGACCAGAAATGAATCGTTGGCAAAAAAGAAATTTGCCAAGAAATTGGGAGCCACGCCTCTATGAGCTAATGAATACCGCTGTGTGGTTAAGGTATCTGTGTGGTTTGTCGCGAACAAAAATTCCTGTACACCATAAACGCTGGCATCCCCTTTTTGGTAAGCTGTGCTGAGCAGATAAGTCTCTTTAGATGCAAAAGAGGAACCCGCCTGTGAGGTTGCAATCTGCTCCTCCTCACAACCCCACAACAGGAGCGAAAGCAGGCCAATAGCGATCCGACGAAATTTGTAGTACATTGAGAAAAAATTTACGGCTATGATCAAAGTGGGTGATAAGGTAATTTATTTTCAGCAATCCTCGCAAGAAAAGCATGCGGGAGTAGTGACGGCGGGGCCCTACCGAAAGGAGTTCGCTGCATTGTATCCCGATCAAACTCCAACCACTTTTGTAGATGATGCCTATGATTTACAGATCAATGGCAACATCGTGGAGGGAATTAGACGTAAGTACCTCCAGAAAGACAAGTCGTAAGCCGCGCAAAATTGACACTTGCCGTTCGTACTGATTTTTTGCACGATTTGTGTAAATAAGCGATATTTGTCGAAAATCTTACCAGATATGAAAAAACTTTTACTTGCAAGTATTGCTGTTGCCAGCGGACTTTTCGCTAGTGCCCAATACGTAATTACAGCCAACAAAGCGCCTCTAGCTGGCGACTTTGACTTTAACACCGTAGATACCCTTCCTTCTGTGAACAAAGGTGGCACTGGGGCTGGCCAATCTTGGGATTTGAGCGCGATTCAAGCCCACGTGGACAACTTCAGCTCTTGGGGGAATCCGTCTAGCTCAACCTTTGCGAGCGAATTTCCTGACGCTGATCTTTTGCTCCAAGATGCTGCCAACGGGGAATCATTCTTTACCAAAGCAAACAGCCGTCTTACTTGGATTGGACTGGTGTTTGATATTGGAACCGGACCTCAACC
>DASUEB010000153.1:0-15020 GCA_036275295.1 Luteibaculaceae bacterium
GGCGAATTGTATTTCAATAGTTTGCGCTCTAGAAACGGTGCGTTCGGACTGGGTTTGCAGCACCACAGTTCTGCGGGGGGTATTAAAAATGTACTGTCGAATGGCGCATTCAGTTCAAATGCGGCTCAGCTATGGGGTAAAACGTTTTTGGGCAAACACGTATTGGGAGGACAATTTGATTACACTCGCGATAAACAGTATTATTACGGTTATCGCCCCAGTATGGTAACTCTGGAGGGCGCGAATGCACTTCAGCTGGGACAGATTGAGCAGGTTTACGATCGATTTTCGGGCGAGATCAACTTGCAGAGTTTCTTTGACGGCACCAAGAAGTTAAATCACCGCGAAGACCTTTTCTATCACCGCATAACCAATATTCAGGGAACTGCGGAGCAGCGAATTGCTGGGACGGCCGACTTTAGTAAAAAGTTTGGCAATGAAACCGTTTCGATTAAAATTGGCGTAGACAACACGGCCATTTCTTATGCTGATGCCAGCAAGACCGATTGGAACAACACCATTGTGACCTTTAATCCAAAGGTAACTACCTCATCGGAGAAATTCAGCGTCAATGCGGGTATGTTGCTGCAAACCCAGATTGATACCAATTCTCGATTTTATTTCTTCCCCGATGCAGAGGCCAGTTATCAGTTGGTGCCCGGAATTCTGGTGCCATATGCTGGTATAAGTGGGGGAGTCAATCGAAATTCTTTTCAGGCTCTGAGTTTGGCGGCGCCATTCGTGAATGCGAATCCGAACCTCAGGAATACGGTCGATAAGTACAAGATTTATGCTGGGGTACGCGGAAATTTTAGTTCGCATATCTCTTTTCACCTCGCTGTTGAGCAACGTCTTAGCGATCAATTCATGATGATGTTAACAGATAGTGCGGCACCTGAGAATACCTTGTCGGCCGTCTACGATCGGGTTGCACAAACGGCTGCCAAGGCCGAGTTGGCTTACCACAAAATCAAGAAACTCGATTTGGGGGTTTCTGTTGCCTATGTTCTGTATAAGCCCTCTCAATTCGGACAAGTTCTTAATTTGCCTGCATTCCAAGGGGGCTTGACAGCGAAGTACAATCTTGTCGATAAATTTTACATCACAGCCGAGTGGTCGTATGTCGATAAAAGATTTGGGGCGATTCAACGCGCAAATGGTGTGGAATCGGTTGTGCTGGGGGCCTACAACGACATCAACCTCGGTTTTGAATACCGCTACACCAAGCGTTTGTCGGCCTTCTTACAGTGCAACAACCTGCTCAATAGGAATTATGAGCGCTTTTACCGGTATAACGTGCAAGGTTTTGCTATTTTTGGAGGCTTTACTTTTGCGCTTTAATATGAAAGCATTATCGAGTTGGATTTGTTTATCGGCCCTTTTTCTGTTTGTCGCCTGTGGAGGTGGCAGTTCTGACTCAGCGCCCTCTTCACAAGTCGATTCAACCGCATCCAACCCTGCTAAAGACAGTCTATCCGACCTGAGGAGTTTTTCAAATGCCATTCTGAACGATGGCCTGGCTCCGGGTGATAATGCGCTAACGCTGATGTGTCTCGACAGTTTGCTTTCGCCGGTAAGATCGGTACGCGACCACTATTTTTCGGTTTTTTTGGTCATCTGCGCAAAGGCTGATGGGGTTTTGACAGAACTGGTTAGCGCTACAGGTTTGGATTACATCGAGCAATTTCCAGAAGAAGCGCTCGGCAGAGTGAAAGAGCTTCCTGATGTCGATCGGGAAATGTTGAGCGAGCGTTTGGCCTATGATTTTTATGCTTCAGGGGGACAGATTAAATCGGATGTCAACGAGTATTTTCAGGACATCGAAAAAGCGGTGTCTCCTGAGTTGGCCTCTGTGGCAACGGGTTTAAAAAAATCCATCATCGAGGATGCTCAAGAATTGAAAGACTTAGAACAGGAATAACCTGCGCATCGGTTCCTATTGATTTTCTGTTAACTTTTTGTTGATAAAAGCGCCGTATAGCCATCTGTTTGGGGTGCTCTGCCGCCTTTAAAAGTGTATCTTTGTGGTGTTAAGAAAATCTAGAAAATGTCTGTAAACGAGGAACTTAATTCACAAAAGGAATATTCAGCAGATAGTATAACCGTATTAGAGGGCTTAGAAGCGGTTCGCAAGCGCCCCGGTATGTACATTGGGGATGTTGGAGTTCGCGGTTTGCACCACTTGGTATGGGAAGTTGTTGACAACTCCATCGACGAGGCTTTGGCCGGTCACTGCCGAAATATTGAGGTATCTATCAATCCCGGTAACTCTATCACGGTGAAAGACGATGGGCGAGGGATACCGGTTGACTTCATGGAGAAGGAGAAGAAATCCGCTCTAGAGGTAGTGTTGACGGTATTACACGCCGGAGGTAAATTTGATAAAGACAGTTATAAAGTTTCTGGTGGTCTCCACGGGGTGGGTGTTAGCTGTGTAAACGCGCTATCAACCTACTTTAGAGCCGAAGTTCACCGCGGCGGGAAAGCTTACGAGCAAGAATTCTCTATCGGTAAACCTCAATTTACGGTGCGGGAGATCGGACCTACCGATTACCGCGGGACCATCATCACCTTTCAGCCCGATGCATCTATTTTTGAATCGACTGAATACAACCGCGAGACGTTGAGTCACCGTTTGAAAGAACTTTGTTTCCTCAACAAGGGTATTCGTCTAACGCTGGTTGATCGTCGGGACGCCGACAACGTGATGGAAGAAGTATTCTACAGCGATGGCGGATTGAAAGAGTTTGTAGAGTATCTCGACGGTACCCGTGAACCCATCATCTCGGGTGTAATTCACATGGAGAGCGACAAAGGCGGTATTCCGGTAGAAGTCGCCATGACGTACAATACGACATACTCTGAGAATATTTTCTCTTACGTAAACAACATCAATACCATTGAAGGCGGTACGCATTTGGCCGGATTTAGACGCGGTCTTACCACCACCCTCAAAAAGTATGCCGATGACAATAAGATGCTCGAAAAACTCAAGTTTGAGATTTCGGGTGATGACTTCCGCGAAGGGCTTACTGCCGTGGTATCGGTAAAAGTAGCCGAGCCGCTTTTTGAAGGTCAAACCAAGACCAAACTCGGAAACCGCGACGTAACGGCCGCAGTGAGTCAGGCCGTTTCAGAAATGCTAACCAATTTCCTGGAGGAAAACCCTAAAGACGCCAAAATCATCGTCGACAAGGTGATCTTAGCCGCTCAAGCCAGAAATGCGGCCAAGAAAGCCCGCGAGATGGTTCAGCGGAAGAGCATTTTGGGAGGTTCAGGTTTACCCGGTAAGCTATCCGACTGCTCCGACAAAGACCCTTCTAAATGCGAATTGTATCTTGTCGAGGGTGACTCGGCAGGCGGTACCGCCAAACAAGGTCGCGACCGCAACTTTCAGGCCATCCTTCCCCTGAAGGGAAAGATCCTGAATGTGGAGAAAGCCATGCAGCACAAGATTCTCGACAACGACGAGATCAAAAATATCTACACCGCCATGGGTGTTCGCATCGGAACGGAAGAGGATAGCAGGGCCCTTAACCTAAGCGGTCTTCGCTACCACAAGATCATCATCATGTGTGATGCCGATGTCGATGGATCGCACATCCAAACGCTTATCATGACCTTCTTCTTCCGCCACATGCGCGAGCTTATCGAACAAGGCCACCTTTACATTGCAACCCCACCGCTTTATCAAGTTAAAAAGGGCAATCAGAGCAAATATTGCTGGAACGACCAAGATCGCGATCAAGCCATTGCTGAGATGAAAGGCGCAGGTAAAGAGACATCGGTGCACGTTCAGCGATACAAAGGTTTGGGTGAGATGAACGCAGAGCAGCTATGGGAAACCACGATGAATCCTGGTTTCAGAACGCTCCGACAAGTTTCGATTGAAAGTGCCGTTGAGGCCGACCACATTTTCTCTATGTTGATGGGTGATGAAGTACCTCCGCGCCGAGATTTCATTGAGAAAAACGCTAAATACGCCCGTATCGATGCCTAATACCTTTAACATGAAAACGTTATTTCTGGCCCTGTTGGCGGCGGGTAGTTCGGTTTGCACCATGGCTCAATCCGCACCCAACCGCAGCGCATTGCCCGATAATCGGGTGCAAGTAAAGGCGTATATGAACCTCAAAGACAGCCGGTCTCTTTCGCTTCAAGGCGAGGTAATTTACCTGAAAAACGACTCGGTAACTTCTACGCTCAAAGCCAAATGGAATGGGGCGGTTGAAGTCATCAAAGCCGATGGTCGCACCATCGATGTGGCCGTCTCTGAAGAGATCGTAGAAAATATGATCATATACAGCGACTTGGTTGCCGATATTTTCTCTGGACAATCAGGTAATGAGTTTGTAGTTAAAATGGATAAACTCGGCAATATCACCGAGGTGGTGGGTCTTGCCGAATTGATGGAAGTGTATGTAGAGAAAAAAGAACGCGACAAAAAAGCCGGCGAAAAAATGGGCAAGGAAGAGCGGGTTGCTTTTGTCGATACACTCAAAGCAGAATTAACCCGAAATAGCCGCCTAGAGGGCTCTATCAAGGAATATGCCAAAAATTTCCTCGGAATTTATGGCAAAGTGGTACCTACCAACTCAGATACCGTAAGGGACAAAGTGAAGATCGATGCGAAGCGCTTCTTCTCGCAAGCCACCAAGAATATCGATGCCGATTATAAGCAGTATATCAGCGATGTAAAGCCGGGTAAGTTTACCCTAAACGAAGAATATCAATACATATACAAAGCGATGGATGAGTTTCTGGTGGCTTTTGGCGATGAGGTAGGTACTGTGGGAGCGGTTACCAAGGTGGTAGATCTGATACAAACCCAGTTTGACAGCAAAACGGGATGGCCGGTTAAATTGTACGAAGAATTAACGGTTACCAAGGGTCCTTACAAGGTGATTTACAAGTGGAATGTTCGTTGGGTGAAAGACAAATAATCCACTTTTGCTAACTTCATTAAGGGCTGTCTCGAAAGTTGAGACGGCCCTTTTTTTTGCTTTTGACCTTCATGGCATGACACTATCTTTTAGGTTTGTCAGGGTTCAAATTCTGATCATACGGGCTTTTTTGGCGGGATAATTAATTTGAGTCAATCGCTTACCGGGGGAACGGGGATTAGCTCCAGTGGAAACCGTGAACAAAGGGCTAAAAAACGAAAGTGGAGAGACAAATCCTTGCCCTCCATGTCGGGCTATCGGGCCTTTTCGGTCGATGGTGTTCAGGCCACCTACTCCCATGTCAAAGCGAGGTAAGCTATGTGAAAGCCGTCATCGCAATACACTGATATGACCAAATATTTCTTTCACTTCTACCTTATATACGTTGTTGACTTTCACCCGGTAGGTATAAACTCCCTGTGGGACGGGTTTCATTTGATAGGTGCCGTCCCATCCCTGCGTGGGGTCTTGGCTTTCAAAGATCAACTCGCCCCAGCGGTTGAAAATCTGGAGTTCGTAACCCCTTGTTACTTCTATACCCACCAGCACGGGAAAGAAAACATCGTTGATTCCGTCTCCATCGGGAGTGAAGGTGTTGGGTATGTTAATGAGCATTTCGCCCGTAACCTTGATGGGTTTGTTAATGGTATCGGCGCAACCTTTGTCGCTAATAGCAAGTAACGAAATGGGTACCGTAAGTTCGGGATCGGCAGGAAAGGTAATGACAGGATTTTTTTCGCGCGTCAGTCCCAGAAAATCAAAGTTCCACACCCGGTCCGTATTTCCCGTGCTCTCGTCTATGAATTGAACCCGTGAATTGGTGATGGTAATGGGACTTGGGGTGAATGTAAAATCGGCTTTGGGATTGGGATTTACAGTTAGGAAGTTGGTTTGGGTTAGTTTGGTGGGGCATCCTTCTGTGCTTATTAGCGATAGGCCGACGGCATAACTTCCTGCCTCACGCAAGCTGAAGGAGGCGGTTGTATCACAAGATCCGGCGAAATAAAGGGAGTCGTTTATAAACCAACCGCAAGGCCCCACGTATAGATTTGGGTTGGTCAGGTTGATCAAACGAGTTTCCAGCGGTTCACACGATTCGGGCGGTAGCGCTGCAAAAGATACCGGAGGTAGAGGATGAACCGTGAGCTGTAATTCGTCGGGAATGGCTGAAGTGCAGCCCAGTGCATCGGTTAACAAGCCGGAAAGCTGAATGGCACCAGATCGCCGAGGATTGGGAATGTTTACCTGAACCGAGCTTTGATTGGCGGTAAAGACGTAGGTTGTGCCCGAGGGATCACGCAAGGTTCCCGTTATGGGGAAAAAACCAGATAATAGCATGTTTACCGTGTACGGCGTCCCTTCGCAAACGGTATCGCTTGGCACCTCGAATTGAAGAGTGGGTGGTAAATTAACCACGACAGATCTGCGAATGGAAATTGCCTGACTACAGGTTGGCTGACGTTGGTATTCTAATCGCAATAGATCCACGTTCCTATTGGCCATCAGCGGACCATATGGCGCTTCAAGACTGTCGGTAAATGAGGCTGTCCAGCTGCTGTCTTGACTCTGAAGCAAAGCGCGGTAGTCGCCCGGTTGATTTGGGCGTATCTGGATAACCGAATTCGACCCCAAACAGACCGTATCGGGCTGTAAGGTGAATGCGCTGACCGAGGGTTGGGGTTGAATGAAGGCAAAAAGGGTTGAGTTTAGCGTGTTTACACACGTGAGGGCACTGCCGCTGTATTGTGCGTTGAGCAGGGCAAATTGATGTAAGCCATCAGGTAACAGGAAGGTGTCCAGTCGCTCATTTCCAGATAGGGTATAGTTAATAGCCGGTTGCCCATTAATAGCCAGGGAATAGCTTAAGTCGCCCAACCCGCGCACCCGTGAAACCCGAATCACCAGAGGCTCTCCGCTGCATACGGTGTCGCGGACGAGTTCTATATTCACCTCGGGTTTGGGTATGATGGTGAGATTGACGGTGTCGCCCACCAAGCGAGAACAGGTTGGTGTATTGCCATCGCTAATCAACTCCAGGGTAAATGAATGATTTCCGACGGGTGGTTTGACCCGAATAGGCTGAACGGCGGATGAAGTCAGCGTGACGTCGGTAAATGGATTGCCATTGCGTTTTATTTCGCCTCGGATGGGGAATCTGCCGCTCGCTTGAATTTGGAGGGTAAGGGTATCGTTTTCACAAGCTGTATCAGGTTCACCCACGGCGAGTCTAAATTGAGCGTCGGGAAGGGGGTGAATGGTTATGCGTGCACTACCCAATCCAATGCCCCGACACGCCAAGGTAGAACCATCGACAATGGAGTCGATCTGAAAGAGGTGTGTGCCCGCAGGCAGCATGCGCTCCACAGTAAATTCTTGCCCTGTGGTAGTGTCTGAAACGGCAAATGGGGTTCCGGTAGACTGACTCAAATAAACTTGGAAAGGCGCTTGGCCTTGAAGTGTAAGGTGTAATTGGGCTAGATTCGTTGGGCCATCGCAAAAGCTCGTGTCACCTCTCAGAGAGGCTTGAGGTCTTTGTATGATTGATGCGTGATGTAGCCCTTGAGCAACTCCAACACAACCCGAGGTGACGTCGGTAACCCGCGTAACAGTGTATACTTGACCCGTATCGGTGGGTAAAACAGGAAGCCACCCATTTAGCTGAGTGGTTGAAAACGAATAGCTCCTTCCCGACGGCATTTCAAGCAATTCAATGGCGTAGGTTGATGAATAGCCGGGGTAAAGTTGCGTGATATCATAAGGCACCATGGCCGAATCACCTGAGCAGACGATCGACTGTCCGGAGAGGTTCACTTTGGGTTCGGGGAATACCTCTACCCGTAAGCTGTCGGTCGATATTCCGGGACAAGATGCCAAGCTGGCATCGCGAAGCGATCGCAGCGTGAAAACATGCTCGCCAGGGGGTAAAAGGGCTTGGAGCGATACGAATTGGCTAGAGGTGCTGAGTGACTGAAAAATACTGTCGCCCAACGCCATATCTACCAGAAACGGCGGTTCGCCAACGAGGTTGATACCAAAATGAAGACTGTCGCCGGTTTGACAATAGCTGGTATCGGTGGTAAAGGTGAGCTTTGGAGCAGCATTCACGACTACTCGCACAAAGCCAGACGTGTCGGCAGGACAGCCTGAGCTTAAATCGCGCAAGCGCTGAAACCGGTAAACACTCTCTCCAACAGGCGGTTGAACCACAAAGGGCCCGTTAGCCGGAACCGGTGAAAAGTTGAACGTTCGGCCGGCT
Source organism: Luteibaculaceae bacterium (assembly GCA_036275295.1). Classification (GTDB taxonomy): domain Bacteria; phylum Bacteroidota; class Bacteroidia; order Flavobacteriales_D; family Luteibaculaceae; genus DASUEB01. The sequence continues at coordinate 8,200 of DASUEB010000153.1, forward strand.
TGATCCTTTATTTGCACGGAATAAGGCCCAAAGCCATTGATAATGGGATTGAGATTGAGGAGCTGACCTTCGCACAACGCGGTGTCACCTTGCAGCTGTCCGCTGAGGTTGGGATAGAAAACAATAGGAATTGCGGGCGATTGAGATAAACAAGGGTCATTTAAATCGATGAAATCAACCGTAGAATCACCTGCAATCGATGAGACGTAATAGGTTTGTCCGTAAGCCAGCCCACTGAAATAGGTAAACACAGGTTCGTCATAAACGGCGAGTACGGTGCCAATGCCCGGGTTGGAGCTGTGCAAAATAAATTGCTGTCGATCGTTACCGTCCAAGCGAACAAGACCATCAAAAGCGGGTCGCGCGGTATCTGTCCCACACAATTTAATCGAGCCGGTGTTTGTCCATCGGCCCGCATCACTGATACAAGGGCAAGTATAGGAACCAGAACGGCTTATGGGTGGACATACTCCACTGCTTGCTACACTAAATTGGTAGGAACTACCGCTGGAAAGCCACCCGCTTGTGAACATTCCTCCGGTTTGCGTGGTGTTTATACCAACCACAGCGTAAGGAGCTCCTAAACCACCTTCAGCCGCAAAAGAAATTTGGTAGGCATTGTTGTCGGCGTTGCACGTAAAGTTGAGCGCTGACAGCTTGATACTGTCCTCGACTTCGACCGAAAAACTGCTGGCCAACGCCGACTGACAGCCTTTGGCTACCACACGGATAAACGAGATGACCCCGCTTTGATCAAAGGGCAACTGAAACGACCCGGTTAGAGCGCTGGACTGAAGAGAGGCATTGTTTCCATTCAAACCAAAGGTCAGTGTAAATGGAGGCATTCCCTGTGTTAATGAATACACCACCGAAAGGCTATCCCCCTGGCAGATAGAGTCGGGAACGGAAAGATTGATTAGCGGATTCGGATTGAACACCACAGGCTGGCCCGGTGCAACTTGTAAGCAACTGTCGCTTTGATCAAATCCATTGAATGCGCCTTTATTAGCCATGAGGCTGGAAATAAAATAAACCCGATAATACTCCATTGGCGGGGCAAAGCTGAAGGTAGGGGTAGAGCGAAATGCAATGGGATTGACTAAACTGTCGGCGCTGCCTTGATGCAAAACGTAAATCAAGGTGTCGTTGCCATCGTTCACTGCGTCGTTGTTAAATCTACCCGTTGCAACTTGCGATTCGCAAACCTGGAGGGTGTCGCTGGCGAAGGTTCCTGCAAAAGAAACACATCCGCAGTCGATCAAGGCCACCAAACTATCGGGTCCACAACCATTGGCATCGTTAACATAGAAGGTTCGGCTTGATTTCGAGGGCACGGCAGTAGATCGATAGGTTACGGGGTTGGTTCCCGAAACCGATCCTGTGGGCTGAAAGGAGTAACTCGAGGTTTGTCCGCCCGATACGGTGAATTCTACCAAATAAGATCGGTTTTGATCAATACAGGTAAAGGAAATGTTGTTTATTCGAGGACTTTCGTTCAGCCTGACCGTGAGGGTAGAGGTATCGTTTGGACATGGGGCTTTACCGGTAACGGCATATCGAATGATGTACGTCCCAGTATCTAGTGTTTGGGTGGCTAGCACCCCTGTGGTAGGGTTCAATGCACTGTTGGGAGGCGACATGAACCATTTGCCGTTTGGACTCGGGTTTCCAGATAACTTGCTGAAAAGCGACTCATTGGATCCCTTACACAGTTGGATAACTGCGTCGTTACCTGCTTGGGCAGGCATCTCAAAGCCAACGGTAACCGTGGTTTGTCGATTTTGGCAAGGTGGCGCGCTATTTACCACGTAAGTGAATCGGAAGCTTCCGGATCCCAGTCCGGTGGGATTAAAAACCGCCCCAGTCAATCGACCGCTGTTATCGGTGTCTTGCCATTGACCACCAGCGGTAAACGAACTGAGAAGGGATGTCAACACTAGGTTTCTATCACCACAGATAACCGTATCGCGACCTGTGCCACTGCTGTTCTGACGACTAACGGTAACCCTAATATTGGCTGTGCGCGTTTGACATCCTTGAGCGGATAGGGTATACCTAAAATTGTAGGTTCCAGCCGGCACATTGCTCACGGTAAAAACGCCAGCAGGGCTCATGGCTCCGGAGTTGTTCAAATCGCTCCAAAACCCGCCTGCATTCGGAGTGCCATTGAGTTGATTGAAAAGATTGACCGTTCCTATCGAATTGCACACCACTATGCTGTTATCCTGCCCTGCACTGGGTTGATTGACCACTTGTAAGGTAAGTGTCGTGCTCGATGCGGCGCATCCGTTGCTAGGGGGAAGGGTGTAGACAAAATTGTAACTGCCCTCGGGAAGTCCAGTAACATCGAAATTGTTGCCACTGAGGGTTCCTGCCCCCGATTGATTTGTCCAAGTTCCGCCTGGCTGTGGACTTCCGTTCAGGCGGTCGAAAAGATTGATCACTCCTGCACTGTTGCAAACCGTGGAGGTGGTGGGAACACCGGCGTTGGGTGGGGCTGTTACTGTAACGCGGACGGTGCTGCTGGCGGCCGGACAGGCTGCTCCGGGCCCGAATTGATAGGTAAACACATAGGTTCCTGGAGTGGTGTTGGCCGGCACAAACTGCGGATTGTTAAAAGCTCCAGAGCTTGTCGTTTCTTGAAGGGTTCCACCGGGTTGCGGACCGTTGCGAATAAGATTGAAAATATTCAAAGCACCTGAGGTCTGGCAAACCGCGGAGTCAATGCCTATTCCGGGATTTTTTGGCGTCTCCAGGGTAATTCCCACACGTGTGGTGAAAACCCCGCACTCCGGATCATTAACAGAATACAGGTAGTTGCCCGGAGTAGACGTTTGCGGATTGAATATACCATTTGAGGCATTACCTAAAGGGTCCGCCCAACTGCCACCCGGCGGCAAACCACCTGATATACGGGTGGCAATGTCAAAAGGCGATTCACTCCGGCAAACGACCAAGTTGGTGTCTGATGACGATTCCGAAGTTCGCACCGCCACCGTCACGGTTCCGCTGGCTCTACATTGGGGTGCGTTTTGATCTACGGCAACCACCGTGTAGGTTGTGGATGAGCTTGGCGATGCGGTGGGATTAAATACAGTGGCATTGCTTAATCCAGTTGCAGGAGACCACTGGTAGCTGACCGTTGGATTGGGCAAGCGGCCAAACGACAGATAAAAGCGAGGCCTTACCGTTGATGATACCCCGCCATTGGTCGCGTTGCAGGTAGTGCTTGAGTTGGTATTTCCCGAGAGATTCAGGTTGCAATTCCACCCTAAATCGTCGGCATCGACTGGCAGGTCGTTTTTGATAAGAATGTTCGACCAACAAATTTCGATCACCAAATTATTCAATCCGTCCCATGAATAGCTTTCGGTAAATGGAAGAAAATTAAATCCATTTTTGAACGACCACGATTGCTCGTCGAACACGGTGCTGAGGTTGGTTACAAAATTGGAGGTTGAATACGCGGAGTTTCCGGTACACCCAATTTTGATGCGCAGATTATAATACGTGCGGTCTTCAAGTCCCGTGCTGTTAATATATAATCCAAGTCCATTAAATGTGGCAGGTCCAATGGCGTTTAACTCCGACTTTCGGATAATGAACTGAGATTTTCTGCTTCCGGCCGAGGCATTGTTAAAAAGCTGATTGGTATTGATCGATCCCGAACCTAGGGTTTGGTTACTTGGGTTTCCCACGGTGCCGTTGGGATTAACCTCACACTGGTTGGGGCCTGGAAAAACATAGCGAGCGGAGAGGGGAACAGCATTATTTCCGCATACAACCGCTGATGTTGGATTGAGAAAAAGCTCGGGTTTCAGGGTTTCAACCGTTACCTGATCGGAACACTGAACCCCAGTTGCTGTGTTTCGGTAGGTTACCCGATAGGTGAAGGGTGAAGTTGTAGGGGTGTGAAATCCCGGCTGAGCTGATGTGGACGACGTGTGATCCCAGATGTATTCAAAGTTAGGGTCATTCAGTTTGATAACGACATTATCGATGCCCCAGTGATCGACGTCGTTTCCGCTGGCTTCGGCTTGATGCCATCTGAAACGCGTGGCAGGGGTGAGGGCTTGCTGCGGTAGATTGAAGCAATACGAGTTCCAGCTGGTGTATTGAACCACCGGAAAGGGCGCTGGGTTGAAGTAAAAAATATCAAACCAAGTAGCCCCGCCATCGGAGCTGTATTGAAGATAAACCCCTTCAAACGATTGGTCTGGAGCCTCGCAGTTGGGAGGTGCTTGGGTGGTGCCGTTAACATCGGCCATTTTAAAATCAAAACAAACCTGACCGCCCTTGCTTACATCGTAGTCGGTTGTTACCAGTGATCGGTTGCGGTCGGTGCCGCCAATCATCCAAACACAGGGGGTCCCATCTGATGAGCCGCAGGGATTTTCAAAAGAAATAGCTGTGGATGTGCTCCATCCTGGACCCAACTGCTTGTTATTAAAAGCGTCCTGATAAGCCGTAACAAACGTGCTGGCTGAACCCAATGCGCTGGGATTAAAAGGACTGCCGCAATAGTTCTTAATTGGATCAACGCTTACCTTGACCGTACACTGCGACCTCAGCCAGTTGGGGAGAATTAGCCCCAGAACCAGTAGAAAAATCGGTATACGTCCTGATAATCGGATATTCATTCGCTGCTAAGGTAACTCGCTAAATGCCAGTATAAAAGTTTTATATCGACTTTCTCTATTTTTTGACAGCCCTAAGCGGCAATCGAAAATCTGAGCTTGGGAAACCACACTTTGTTTGCATCGATGTTTTGGTTCCAATTTTCCCAAAACCTATCGCTGCTGTAATGCATGGAAAACAAGTCTTTATGGGTTTATAATCGATCGCTGGATTCTTATGGCTGTCTTTACGGATAACGGTTAATTTGGCAAGGGTTGCCTCGCTGAAAACACTCGTTTTTGTTCGTATTGTATTCCAAAGTCAGCCAGATTTCCAATCAACGGCAATGCCAACCTGCCGAGTTCGGTCAGCTGGTATTCCACTCGTGGCGGAACTTCTCCGTAATTGTGGCGCTCTACCAACCCCGTTTCACAAAGGTTTTTCAGTTCTTGTATTAGCATTTTCTCACTAATATCCGGCAGGGCCGCCCTGATTTGGTACAGTCGAAGCGCCTGATTTCCGATGGATTGCACGATCAGGAGCTTCCACTTCCCACCAATCAATTCAAGAGCCGTCCGAATGGGACAACGAGGATGTAACATAACCTCCGTCTTCATACTTACTTTTTGGTTAGTACTGCTAATTTAGTTAGTAATTGGTATACGGCCTATTTTTGACTCAAAAAAGCGATGAAAATAGCATTGTTTGGCGCCACAGGTGCGCTGGGTTCAGAAGTCTTACACCAAGCCGTGGCTAGCGGTTTGGAGGTGGTGGCCTTGGTTCGCGAGCCCAACAAGATCAAAACCAACCACCCTCTACTCAACGTGGTGAAAGGAGATGTGTTGATTCAGGATGATGTGAATAAGGTAATTTCGGGTGTCGACGCGGTGGTTAGTTGTTTTGGCCACTCTTTTTCCCAATTAAAAGCATCGCCTGCCGGATTGCAGACAGAGGGTACGCGTAATATTTTGAGGGCCATGCACTTGGCTGGCGTGAAGCGCATCATTTCATTGTCGGGGGGTGCCCTGCCTTTTCCCAGTCATGACAAACCCAAGATGGTCGATCGGTTGGCTCGATTTATTATGTCGAAGCTGGTTCCAAAGGTGATAAACGACGCGCAAGATCACGCCGAATTATTAGAGAAAAGCAATTTAGATTGGACCATTGTTCGCGGTGCCCGATTTAGCGACGGTCCATTTACCGGCAACTACAATGTGGCCTGGGTGGGAGTTGATTCAGGCCTAAAAATTGGTCGGCCAGACTTGGCTCATGCCATACTTCGCATCCTGAAGGAGGGAACTTACCTAAGGCAAATGCCCTTTGTCAGTCAGAAATAGACGCAAGAAAAAAGCCGCCTCAAGGGCGGCTTTTTTTATTAGTTGACCAGATTGACATGACCTATTTTCCGAATGGTCTCGCCACTGTATTTTGATTTAAATTTAACCACGTAAGCATAGGTTCCCACGGGACAGAGTTCGTTCATGATTCCTTTTCCATCCCAGCCTTGATCGGGGTTGGTGGTTCTGAAAATTTCTTGGCCCCAACGGTTGAAGATGATCAGTTCATACATATCGGGACGCTCGCCCAATACCACCGGTTTCCAAACTTCGTTGTAACCGTCTTCGTTAGGCGTGAAGGTATTGGGTATGTTTACCAGAACTTCACCGTTGACTTTAAGAGGTTGGCAGATGCTGTCGATGCAACCAAAAGCAGAGGTGGCTCGCAAGCAGACGTTATAAATTCCTTCGTCTTCGGCGGGGAATTGCACCAGCGGATTAAACTGGTTGAAGGTCCCAACCGAGTCGATGTTCCAGTTGAAGGTGGTTGCCCCTGAGCTTAAGTTGAAGAACCGCACCAGAGAGTTGCTCATGGTAATAGGCTGCGGTTCGAAGCTGAAGGCCGCCACTGGATCGGGATAAACTGTGATGTTTTTGGTGATACTGTTGGTGCAGTTCTGTTCAGAGGTAACGGTGAGGGTAACCGGATATACTTGCTGATCGATGAAGGTGTGCGCCACGTCGGAGCAATTGTCGACCTCTGGAGAACCATCGCCGAAATTCCAAACACAGCGCTGGCTCACGAAGGTAGTTTCAGGCTGGTTGACAAAGGTGATGGCCAGCGGAGAACATCCGCCAATGGCACTGGGGTTGAAGTTGGGTTGCGGAATGGGATTGACATGGATCAACGCCGTGCCCGAACCGCTG
>DASUEB010000154.1:0-3105 GCA_036275295.1 Luteibaculaceae bacterium
GCTGGGGTACCAAATACAACGGGTAAGTGATTGATACAGCCCATGGATGTGGCCAGTGGCATGGATGCTAACTTAAAAATGCCGCGAATTTTTACACCAAAGGCGATAGGCTCTCGCATGACAACAAAATTAAAAGGCAACAATCCGAGCCCTAGACACTCAACAGAGCAACCACACCCTCAGCCAAACCAATTAAACCCTTTGGTTTAGAATAGGATTTTGAAACCAGAACCGCGCTGTAAACGACTGATTAGAAAACTTACTTGGGCTGCATATCCATCTCGACAGGATCCTTTATCATATTCGAATCAGAAACGATGTAAAGAGGTCGGTGCTGAACGTTTTTGTTGATACGGCCGATGTATTCACCTATAATCCCAATGGAGAGCAACTGAACTCCGCCAATGAACATGGAACTCATAATTAAAGAGGTCCAACCGGTAATCGTGCGGTTCAGGAGAAAATAACTGTATAGAGCGTACAATATTACGGCAAATGAAAAGAGCGAAATCAGAAGCCCCAACCGACTAACCAACTTGATGGGGACATCTGAAAAACCGGTGATACCGTCGAGAGCAAATCGAATCATCTTCGCCAAGGAATACCCGGTCGAACCGTGTCGCCTTTTTTCGCGCTTAAAATAGACTCCTGTTTGCCGAAAACCCAACCAGGCAATTTGCCCACGAAGGAATTTATTTTGCTCGGGCATTTGCCGCAGGTAATGAACGATTTTTTCATCGATCAATCTGAAATCTCCTGTGTCAAGAGGCATATCAACAGCAGTTATTCGGCGAAGGAGTCGGTAAAAAAGTTTAGCACTCCATTTCTTAAAAAAAGTCTCCCCCTCTCTGGCCAAACGGCGCGCATAAACCACTTCAAATCCCTTTTTGTAAGACGCATAGAGTTCAGGAATAACCTCAGGTGGGTCTTGTAAATCTCCGTCGATAATCACCACAGCCTTTCCCGTGCAAACATCTAAACCTGCCGTAACCGCAATTTGATGGCCGAAGTTTCGGCTGAATCCTAGATACTTAACGCGAGGATCCTGTTCGGCGAGTCTTTGCAGGCAAACCAGGGATTGATCTTTACTGCCATCATTGATAAAAATCAATTCGAATCGATCCACACATGCGGATACCGATTTCACCAGCCGGTGGTACAACTCATCAATTATGGCCTCCTCATTGAAGATGGGTATAATGACCGAAAGCTCCATTCTACGCTGGCTTGATTCCATCTATCGCAAATGTTTTTACCGACCAAAATGCCTTGGTTTCGGTTAGTTCATAATGCTCTCGCAAATAATCGATGATATTACCCTGATAAACCAGCACTGTATCTCCCACTGACAGCTGTTTCCAGTCTTTGTATTTGAAGTTCGCCCCTTTTTCGTTGAGAATATTCATGTAAAAAAGATTGTTGGCGTTGTATCCATCAAAAAGCAAAAACTGGTTCTTAACGTCAAAATCGCCCTTAACGGCTTTTTGAAGGTAGGAACTCATTTCGTAGTAATCTTTCTCCCAGGGATATTCCTGCGGTTTATAGGTCTTCTGGATGATTTTTTGATAGGGTGTTATTCCCACGAAAATCACAAAAATGACTGGCGACACATTATAATACAGATTATCCTTAAAGACGGGCAAGGCGTATAATTGCTTGCATACCAGCCAAAGCGGAGCCGCAATAAAAAAGGCCAACCAAGGGTACATCGGAATATCGTACCATTCTAACTTGGTTTGAGCCCCGGAAATGATGAAGAAAAAAACCACAACCAAGGCCGTAAAATAAGCACTAACCTGGCGAATAACCGCATTGGCCGAAAACAATCCCAACACCAAGCCACACGGAATCAACAAGTACCACACCGAGAGTTGAAACTTCATAAAGTTTTGATAGTAGTACCAAAAATCGGCTTTGTGTTCCTCTATAACCTCGGTGTACCTCCCTCCTAACTCATTCTTCCAAACGGCATCCAAGTATCCCGGATTGATTACCTCTCGACCCCAGTAATAAGCCACTACCACCGCACAAAAACTCACTAAGCCGATGTAGAACTCACGACGAGCCAGGGTGTAACGAAATTTCTTAAAACCCAACAAAAGTAAAAGATAAGCCGGCCCGAATAAGAGTGCTGTGATTCCTTTCGTAAGCACTCCCAACGTGAGGGAGATGAAAAAACCGTACAGGTATTTTGACTTTGCCTCACGGCAATCGAGAAACAGAAGCAAGGCCGAGATCGTAGTGAAAAAAGTGAGTAAAGCGTCATAATCTCCTGTTCGCGATCCGTGAATGTTGATATAACCATGAGAAGTAATCAGCACAAAAACCGTGAGCCACCCCAACCAAAACTGATTTAAATACTTCCAGAAAAAATACAGCAGCGAACAGCATGTAGCAAAAGCAGCCAAAGCCGATGGAAATCGGATGGAAAAATCACTCATTCCAAAGCACTTAATCGACAGAACTTGCATCCAAATCATGAGGGGAGGCTTGGTATTCCACATATCGGGTTTACCCTCGAAATAGGTAACCAAGAGATTTCCATACCGAATCATTTCTTGGGCATTAACGGCCAAGCGGGCCTCGTCGTAAACGCGCAGCGGAAGCTGATTGAGATAACCGAAAATAGGAATATACAACAACAGCAGCAACAACAACGAAGCCCAAACCTCATTGGATACCGCCGTCAAGCGGTGGGTAAAATTAAATTTCACTCGGAAAAGGATGTTTTATAAAATAATGGACAAAATAGAAAATTTCACTCGAAATTAAAACCCTTCAGCTCTCTTCTAATTACAGTCTAACATTTCTAGGCTTTGCGGACCTAAACATCCAACTTGGCCCTAACGGCATTGAAAATTCCCCGAAATTTTATCGCTTTAATGCTTTTTGGAGCTAAAAACGCAGAATTTAACCACCGAATACAATAAATAAACAATCCATCCAACGCGCCGTAGGTTGCTTGAATGGATTGTTTTGATTACCGGGATTTTTATTCGGAATGATCATTAATGCTCAGTTTTGAACGCTTGCGATGTGTCGGCCTGCCAATAGCTGAGCTGTACTCCCCTTATTTCTTAACGAAGAAAATTCGAGTTATGAAGA
>DASUEB010000155.1:0-2020 GCA_036275295.1 Luteibaculaceae bacterium
ATGTTATGGATGTTCCATCGAAAATACAAGAACTTGGGTAATTTTGCCCAACATTAAGACAAAACAACACGTAATACACATGAAAGCAGAGATTAAAACCGATAAGGGGTTGATGATGGTTGACCTGTATACTACCGATGCGCCGGGCACGGTGGCCAATTTTGTGAAACTCAGTAAAGAGGGTTTTTACAATGGACTTACGTTTCACCGCGTAATTCCCGATTTCGTAATTCAGGGCGGATGCCCGAAAGGCAACGGAACTGGGGGACCAGGTTACAAAATTAAATGCGAATTAACAGGCGATCTCCAGTACCACGACAGAGGTGTTCTCTCCATGGCTCACGCTGGGCGTGATACGGGTGGCTCACAATTTTTTATCTGCCATTCGAGAAACAATACGGCTCATCTCGACAGAAACCATACTTGTTTTGGCAAGGTAACAGAAGGCCTTGAGGTAATTGATGCCATTCGTCAAGGCGACAAAATACAGTCGATTAGCATTATTGACTGATTTCCAGTCGCACGGTCGAAACACTAAGTTCGATTTCAATCGCTAGGCACCATAAAAAAAGCGGAACTACAGTCCGCTTTTTTTATGGTGCCTACAGGATCAACAATTCTCAATAACCAACGCTGAAGCTCCGCCGCCGCCATTGCAAATTCCGGCTGCTCCCAATTTCGCGCTGTTTTGTTTTAGAACATGAATCAGGGTAACGATGATTCGTGAACCCGAAGAACCCAGTGGGTGACCGAGGGATACGGCACCGCCATTTACGTTACATTTATCTGTGCTAATCCCCATCTCCTTGCAGTTAGCAAGTCCAACTACAGAAAAAGCCTCATTCAGTTCGAAGAAGTCGATTTGATCGGTTGTGAGACCAGCTTTTTTTAGTGCTTTAGGAAGTGCTTTTGCAGGCGATGTGGTAAACCACTCGGGGGTCTGTTCTGCATCGGCATAGCTAACAATCTTAGCCAATGGGGTTATGCCTAGCTCTTTTACTTTCTCTCCGCTCATTAGGATCAGCGCTGAGGCTCCGTCGTTGAGGGTAGAAGCATTTGCGGCTGTAACCGTTCCGTCTTTTTGAAACACGGGTTTCAGCGTTGGGATTTTCTCGAGGTTAACGTTTTTATATTCTTCGTCCTCAGTGATTAAGGTGGTGTTTCCACGGCGATCAACCACTTCAACGGGTACAATTTCATCACTGAATTTACCGCTATTCCATGCGTTGGCAGATCGGGTATACGATTCAATCGCAAATTTATCTTGGTCTTCGCGGCTAAATCCGTACTCTTTGGCACACAATTCGGCGCATACCCCCATGTGTACATTTCCGTAAACGTCGGTAAGGCCATCTTTCACCATACCGTCAATCAACTTTCCGTCGCCTAAGCGGTAACCGGTGCGCGCCGTATCCAGGTAATATGGCACTGCACTCATGTTTTCCATTCCACCCGCAATTACTACGTCATTGTCGCCGGCGAGTATGGTTTGGGCGCCCAACATGATGGCTTTCATTCCAGAAGCACAAACTTTATTGATAGTGGTGCAAGGGGTAGAGTCGAGTAGGCCAGCAAATTTGGCTGCCTGACGAGCAGGAGCCTGTCCAACATTGGCTTGAAGCACATTGCCCATAAAAACCTCATCAATCAATTCAGGTTTGAGATTAATCTTAGCCAATGCACCTTTTATAGCTGTTGCTCCCAATTTAGTGGCGGGAACTGATGAGAGAGCACCGCCGAAGCTCCCCATGGGAGTTCGAACTGCAGCTACTATAAAAACTTCTTTCATATGATTTTTGGTTTGAGGTGCGAAAATACACAAATCCAATTTGATGCTTGCGGTTGCGTTTTTGGGAGCAAAAAAGATTTTTTAGGGACCCCATTTTTTTTCTTGCTTTAAAATTCACTTTATCTATATTTGCAACCCCAAGGAAAGGTGGGTGAGTGGCTGAAACCAACAGTTTGCTAAACTGTCGTACGGAGTAATCTGTACCGGGGGTTCGAATCCCCCCCTTTCCGC
>DASUEB010000156.1:0-3240 GCA_036275295.1 Luteibaculaceae bacterium
ATTACAAAAGCCCCGAATTTGTTGGTTTTCCGATGTTCAATTTGAGATAAGTTGACTTAAAGTTAAAATGAAGCTAGGAAACCCAAAATTCAACCAACCCGTTTCATTCGTCCGGCTTTTTGCTTACATCGTCGAAATTTCTGCCACCGTTTGTCGAAGTTTCATCAGGCGTTCCAACAAAGGTTCCAAACGGTTTAAATGCAACATGTTTGCACCATCACTTTTTGCTTCTGCCGGATTGGGATGGGTTTCAATAAACAATCCGTCTGCACCTACTGCAATGGCTGCTCGGCAAATGGTTTCAATCATATCCGGTCGGCCACCCGTAATTCCGCTGCTTTGATTGGGCTGCTGAAGACTGTGTGTGGCATCCATTACAACCGGTACACCAAAGTTTCTCATGGTTACCAACCCCCGGTAATCTACTATCAAGTCACCGTATCCAAATTGAGTTCCCCGATCCGTCAACATAACCTGATCATTGCCTGAATCGGTAATTTTGCGAATCGCATGCTGCATACTTTCTGGCGAAGAAAACTGACCTTTTTTAACGTTAACAATTTTACCCGTTTTCGCAGCGGCTACCAGAAGATCGGTCTGCCTGCAGAGAAAAGCAGGAATTTGCAAAATATCGACGTACTCGGCGGCAATAACAGCATCCCCGCTTTCGTGAATATCAGTAACCGTGGGTATCTGGTAGGTCCTACCTACTTTCTGTATGATTTCTAGGCCATGGCGGTCTCCAATTCCTGTAAAACTATCGATACGTGTTCGATTGGCTTTTTTGTAGGATGCCTTAAAAACATAGGGAATCCCTAATTTTTGACACATCTCATTCACCTTGCCAGCGATATCCATACAAATCGCTTCACCCTCCACCACACACGGGCCGGCCAGTAAGAAGAACGAGTGGTTGGGGTTATTTTGCAGGGATTCAATTCGGATCGACATACATTTTATTTTCTGGACAAAGGTATGCATTAACAACCATTGTCGGATAACCTCCATGGCGCACTTCCCAAACTGAGGTTAGCCGGCGATGGGGTTGGTTTGATAGCCATTGTACTTCCGTTGCCATGCCTTTCCTCCAAAGGCTTCGTTTCGCCTGAACAACAGTTTAGCATGTTGGGTTCCATCCATGTTATCCATTCCATTACTTGGTTTTTTATGTATGAATGTCGCGTCGATTTTATTAAGCCTCGGATTATGTGGGATTTATTTTAGGATGCTCCGAATTTCTTCCTGTTTGGCATAGTTCTTGTAGATTCACGGCGACCGCTTGAAAGATAAGATTCTCCATTTCAGTTTACACGGACAGCCTTATCAATAGAGTGGGATTCAGTTGGGATTTGTATATTGGATGCTATCAAACGAGAAACGATGAGTCAAATAACATCTATAGGTTCTTCCATAGCTATTGGCGCCGCGTTGGTTGTTTCTGCATTTTTGGTTGGAAATTCACTACAAAAATTTAGAAACGACGATCGATCAATCAGCGTGAAAGGTTTTTCTGAGCGAGAAGTCAAGGCCGACCTTGCCGTTTGGAAAATCAAAATTGCTCTTCCAACCAATGATTTGATCAAAGGCAACGACTCTTTACAGATTTTAAAAAAGAAAGTCAAAGACTTTTTACTGGCGAAGGGCATGGAGCCCGACGAGATTAAATCGCTGGATTATGCCGTAGTCGACAAACAAGCCAATGAATACGGGGAGGGTTCGGATCGGAAACTGAGGTATTTGCTTAGCGAAAACCTAGAGGTGCGGACTGCCAAAGTAGACCGAATATTGGAGATCAGTCGCTTGTCCAGTGAGTTGGTTGGGGCAGGTGTGGCGCTCTCAACCCGCGCCGACTGGCAGGGGGCCGGATTGCAATTTTTCTTCACTCAATTGCAAAGTATTAAACCCGTCATGATCTCTGAAGCCATTAAAAATGCGAAGTCGGCTGCGCAGCAGTTTGCCAAAGACAGTGATATTGGCCTAGGGCCTTTGCGAAGGGCAAATCAAGGTCTTTTCTCAATCGAAGACCGCGACCAAAGTTTTGAGCAAGGCAATCCAAACGGTTACGGTGCATCTGTTAATACGGGATTGTTCAAAAAGGTAAGGGTAGTAATTTCGGCAGAATACAGTATTGAGTGAGCGTTATACTCACAGCCTTGTCTGCTTGCCTGATTGGCGCAGAGGTTTTTCGGCATCGATTGGTAAGCGAACTAAAACTTTTACTCTCAAGGTTATTATAATCTGTCCAAATGCTAACTCAAACTGCTCATATGCTCAATCTTTGTATTGAATTTGTTCACGTGTGGCTAATATAGTGGGCAATCATTTAAAATTGGCCTTGTCAACTTTTAGCTTGAACAAAATGCTTTTGCGGATATGGCACATAGCGAATTGGATACAAGGGCGTTAAAAGAACGGTAGACAGAAACGAAAGAAAGTGGAAAGTGAAAGCAGAATTCGAGGTAGTAAATACAAATCTTGATAACCAAGCAAATGCGATTTATTTATTAAATGGATAATCACTAATCTAGAGATAAAGGCGGAATCCGAAAAGCCAACGAGTAGGAAACAATTAAAGATAAGAAAAATGAAAAAAATGCTACTGTCACTTGTCCTATTGGCAGGTGGAACCCTACAAGCGCAAGAGTACAAAGTGGTGACCATTATCGAATCTATTGTTCCTCTGGGACTAGGTAGATCGCGCATTGTAGAAACCACTGGAAAAGCTGATGTCGATGCGCTAACCACTGTGAGAGATGGCAATTCTTCGAAACAGGGTCAGGTTGATCGAGATGATGTGAAGGAGTCAGGAGAGAACCTAAAGGAAACCAAACTGTTGAACTTTTACAGCATGGTAGGTATCAATTTTGGCAATATCGCCTCAAACGATGCGGTGATTACAGCCAAGATCAACAACCTGGTAAAGGAAGGATGGTCGGTAGCATTTGTTACCAGTGCTGTGGAGTCAGATGCGGGTAAAGAGGACGGAAAAGGAATCTTCATAACTCGAATTTTCTTCGTTAAGAAATAAGGGGAGTGCAGCTCAGCTATTGGCAGGCCGACACAACGCAAGCGTTCAAAACTGAGTATAAATAATCATTCCAAATAAAAAACCGGTTAATCAAAACAATCCATTCAAGCAACCTACTGCGCGTTGGATGGATTGTTTATTTATTGTATTCGGTGGTTAAATTCTGCGTTTTTAGCTTCAAAAAGCATTAAAGCGATAAAATTTCGGGGAAT
>DASUEB010000157.1:0-8659 GCA_036275295.1 Luteibaculaceae bacterium
CCGTTTAAATTGGTTTCTGAGCTGTATTACAAAACCTATTCTTCCCTAATTCCTTACGAACTAGAGAATGTGCGGCTTCGTTATTACGCGCGCAACAATGCGGTGGGATTTGCCCGAGGCGCCGATTTTAAACTCAACGGGGAGTTTGTCCAGGGTATTGAATCGTGGGCCAGTCTATCCTTCCTGAGCACCAAGGAGGACCTCGTGGATGACCAATTCACGCGTTTTTTCAATCAGCAAGGTCAGGTCATCGATGCCGGCGTGCGCGACCAGGTCGCTGTCGACAGTGCGGTGGTAAGACCGGGGTTCATACCACGGCCAACCGACCAGTTGATGAGTTTTGGCCTGTTTTTCCAAGACCAAATGCTGCGATTTAAAGATTACAAGGTGAATATCAACCTGGTTTTTGCCACGGGACTGCCCTTCGGGCCGCCGAGTTTCGATCGATTTGGCGACACCCTGCGCACGCCCTCCTACCGAAGAGTAGATATCGGATTTCTGCGCGAGATTGTCAATGAAAACAAACCTGGCAAGGGTCTCCTTAAACACGCGAAGCAAGCTTTTTTGAGCGTGGAAGTCTTCAACTTGTTACAGATCAGCAACACCATCAACTATCAGTGGATCGAGGGCACCAACGGAGCCCAATACGCGGTGCCCAATTACCTCACTGCCCGCAGGGTGAATGTGAAATTCGTGGTCAGATTTTAGGGTGTGAACGATCTGTTGCGCTCAAATTTCCGCGAAATGCCTGTTTTTAAGGCAAGCCGGTGGATTTTTAACCTGTGTTTACGAAAGACACATATAAACGGTAAGCCGCAATTCCTCGTACTGAAAACGATGCCTGTGCCCTAGAGTTTGGAGTTATCTCGATAACAACAGGTAGTCAACCCTCCTCTTTTACCCTTGGATGGCAGCTCTAATAAAAACTAGCAGCCCCGTGGTACTCCTCCCGGAATAGCGAAAATAAGGTATGATACGAAAAGGAGTGGGCTGCTGGGGGCTGGAGCTCTCAGTTATTGGAGTTGCGAAGGTTGGTATATCGACCCCGCAAACCTTCACGGTTTATCATTTAAAAAGATCTGATGGCTCGTACGATACCTAATTGGTTTTTTGTTAAATCAATACTTGCTGCCCCGGTTTGAAAGCTAAAACACCATGAAGTATTTGCGCTATATTCTGTGCTGCTCCAATAGTTTCCGACCATGCTTAGAATTACGGAGTTTGCCGTTTGCGAAAGGGCTTTGTTGACATGAAATCGATTGTGCCAGAGCAGGCTCAATTCATCGATGGAAGGCAAATACCAGTCGTTTTGATTTTCTTCAAGTAAATCGAGGCAGAGCTTGGACGCGCTGCTTGAATGTCCGGGTTGATTTACAGTGGCTTCTGAGTTTGTCAAACCGTTCCATGTACTTTGCGCCGGGACGCCGATTAACGTGTTAGACACATTACTCCAAGCTCTGGAGCTACTTTGATTTTTTTTCGAAACAATTAATCCGTGTTCTTCGCCCGCCGCATCTTTCCACAGATGGAAAATAATACCTCCTCCAAACTCCTCACCGAGAAAATGCTTGAAACCATCCACGCCCGTGTTGCAAAGGTACTGACTCAAACTTTTATCTATTTCAAAGGCATCCAGCTGTCCGTTTGCGTTGCTGTCAAGGCCAAACTCCAGAATGACTCCACCATTTTGACAGTTCTGACCAGCTGGTTCCTGCGAAGTGGAAATCACCACACTTAGACCATTGACTCCCGGTGGACCGGGAATAACATTACCAGCGGACTTAGCGAAAATCGCATAAGGAACACTGAGGAACTGGCTGGTTCCCGTAATGGTATAATCTATCCCCCCATTTACGTCACATTCAGTTTTTAGATAAAACGGCCCATCAGCCCAGTCAATGGAGCCAAAATCGCCTTGTACCGGTATTCCTCCGCCAATTTCTAGGCTTACGAGACCGTTTTCGTTCGTTACTTTTTCGTGCCTTTCCATATAGACCTGAATACCATTTGCATTCCCTTTAATAATACTTAATTGCATCCCAATCAATCGATTCGCAACTAGATTGTTATCACTACCCCGTATTACCGCTTGGTAACTGAATAACTCCGGACTTTGGCCGCTAACCGCAAGGCAAGATGAGAGAAAGATGCAGAATAGTAAAACGGTTCTCATTGGCTTTTGAAAATTTGGTAGGAGGCCATTGCTCTTCCATTAGAATAAACAACAAGTATATACCCTCCCTTTGACATTGTACTAAGATCTAAATATGTGTCCTTTGACAGCACATCGATTTCCGCGCAAACTTGACCATTGATTGTGGTCATTTGACAAGAATAATGTGCATGCTTGGAGTCTTTCAGTTGGATATGCAATCCATTCGAGGTGGGGTTTGGAAAAATTTGAACGTTCAAGCCCTGCTTATCGTGGTCAGTTAAACCCGTATATCTAAATATTTCAATAGGATGCTGGACCCCATGCCCCACTGAACCCGTTGAGGAGCTTGCATTCACATAATGAACTTGACCCACGGAAAATGACACCTTACCATCTGTTCCTGAGATATTACCTCCGGATGAATGTGTGCCAGATTGCGCCGATAAGCTCTCACCAGAAAGCAATAAGAAATAAAATAAAACCGCGCTCAGGGTAAGCTTTGTCAAAACGTTTAATTTGATCAAATATAAATTTTTTGACCGTAATGTCTTACCCATGAAAAGAGTATGCCATCACAGCGCCAGTATGACGGGTGTTGATGCAAACCCATGGCCGGATGATGTAAAACACCACTTTACCGGAGCCCGAAGAAGGTGATCATGGATCTAATTGATTTTGTTTCGCGAGGTATCATGGGCCATACTGAGCTAAGGGCTTTGATGCCGTACATGAACCGGCAGCGCCGACCTGCTTGGGTTAAATTATTAACTGCAAAAAA
Source organism: Luteibaculaceae bacterium (assembly GCA_036275295.1). Taxonomy (GTDB): domain Bacteria; phylum Bacteroidota; class Bacteroidia; order Flavobacteriales_D; family Luteibaculaceae; genus DASUEB01. The sequence goes on from DASUEB010000157.1 coordinate 2,934, forward strand.
AATCCCCAGCTTTCGACTGGGGATTTTTGCAATGAGAGTAAGTTTGACAACCCTTAGCGAAGAGCAGAATTGCCTTCTGCTTTGCATAAAACCGGATGGCCTTGAGCAGCGGGTTTTAAACTGTATTACTTTTGCACTACTGCTGAGCGTGTAGTCTCTAACAAAGCAACTAGATCACCAATTAACTTCTGGTCTGTCACGCCGTTTTTGCCAAGAGCAACACCCACATCGGTAACGAAATTGTTAAAGTCGGTATTACCAGCTTTCTCACCCATTCTGTTGTTTTTGGCAGGGTCGTGAGCATCAACCATGTTTAATCCAGTGTAAGTGAAATTTTTGCTGCCGGTAGCTACGCATAGGAAATCTGTAAAGCTTTTGCTCAAAGCGTTGAATCCAGATAAATCACCACGGCCAACTTCACCCAACAAAACTGGGAAGAAACGGGTCATAGAAGTATCGCCAGCAATAACAAAAATGGCGCTATCAACAACAGAACGCAAGGTAAGACGACCTGTTTCAATCATTTGACCAGGGTTGTTAGGATCTGCTACCATTTTGGTTCCGCCTACTCTCTCATACAACGTGGGGGCTGCTGCAGGTGCAGGAGTTGGTTCTGGATCTTTAGCACAGTTTTGGAAAGCTAGTGAGCCTGCAACTAGGGCAAGAGCCAATAGGAAGGATTTGTTTTTCATGTTTATGGTTATTTGTTTTGGTTTAATATTTAATGCTGCGGATGATATCCACCAATTTCCCGCTAAATCCATTTCGGTTAATGGCGGGACAACCCGTTTCCAAAGCAGCTTTGTCTAGGACGAATGGACGAGCCTTGAGAGTAGTTTTCTGGTTTATTCTCTCAGCAACCATTTGCTGATTAACTGCACCGGGCTGATAAGCGTAAACTAAGGTGTTGTGAGTCGTGTCGACATGAACGCGTGTAACTCCTGGAACTTGACCAACCACCTGTTTTAGCAGATCCATGTCTGCACCTTGGATTTCTGAAATGAAATCCACCCTTGCTAGTTGCCAGTTCAAATGACCTTGGTCGGTAGGACCAATTTTAGGCCATATATGAACCACTAGGACTGTGAATAGAACAATTACAATGGCCAGAGTGGCTAACAGTAGTCGGAGTATAAGTTTTCTTTTCAAAGATTAATGCTTTGGATGAAGGTACGCCCAAATAAATGTCATGGATTTGTAAAAACATTTTTTAACAAATTTTTACATTTATAAAAAACCTAAATCATTGTTATAGAAGTTATTTAACATTTTGATAATTTTTGAGCTTAATTTAATTCATCGTATCGGTTCTTTCTGGATGCGCCAACTCAGGTGCAATTACATTCATCAATCAGCTCTAAATTATTTACTGCTTTTCATGAATGACCGATCACTCCATCCCGCAAACTTATTCTAGGTACGATAAAACATACCTTTTGTATCAAATGAAACAGATTTATCGCGCCTCCATAACTGTTAGCCTTTCTTACTCATTCCTGATACAAACGCTTTGGAGCAAGTCAAACGGCTCAAGCAAAACAGTATTCCTGCGCGGTCATGCCTGTATCTGAATCACCAGGTGACCCATTTTTATTAGCGTTAATAGATTTGCGGATCAGCCGAGAGCAAACCGCAGAGACCAGCAAATAAATTCCCTGGTAAAACGGTTCAGTTTATTCCATAAGATTTCAACGCAACCTCCTCCATCGCACGGGATTTATGCCTAAGGGCTATAAACCAATTGAGCAGCTCAAGAAATAATGTTTTTCAATACACCTCAATAAAATCGACCTTAGCAGAAGGCCTTTCCAATTCCCGAGTTCCCGCTTCAAAATCTTTGCCGTGGTGGCCTACTCTGTTGGTTGGATCCGTTTGCCAAATTAACCTCATGCTGGTGTTTGGAAATGAGATGTACTCCCAATCGGAAATCGAGTCGATGTGAATTCTCGCCTGGGGGTATAAATCCAAAACCTCTTTTGGGGTGTGGAATGTATTCAACCCATCAAACGAAAAGACCGGGGTATATACCTCGTATGCTATAACTAATCCATCGGCATTGGTAATTACCCTTAACCAAGTCGAATCTCCGCGGTAAAATTCAATTGCCCGCTGGTTTTCTTCCGCAGCGCAAAACCGAAAGGAGACTTCGCGCCGCGACGAACCCTTCAGTTGAGACACCAACTCGGAGAATGGCATGCCGGTGCATAGCAGCGCGGCATCATCGCAAACTATGTTCTCGAATTCAGCGCTTTCAGAGTTGTAATAACCTACCTTCACCATGCCTTCCCGCTCCAATCGATAGGCACCGCTTGGAAAACAATTATCCATAGCCGCAGTATCAGAACTTTGCTTGACCCGAATCACCGCTTCGTCGATTTCGAATTTCGAACTACATTGGGCAATTGTCACTTGACCGCCCACACCAGGGCATTCGGAATAACTATAATCTATAAATTCTGCATATTTAAGGGTTTCAGTGTTCAGTAGGCCTAAACAACCTGTAATCGACTGACAAGTGCCAGAAGGATATCTCCTAGACCAAATGCAGATGAATGGACCTCTGGCTGACTCAAAACGCTCAGGACTCCGATTACTGGAACTGTACCACTCTGAATCTAAGCGATAAACCACCCAGTGGTCACTATATTTCTTTATTAGCAAAAGGTCTGAATACAGCCCTCGTTTTGAATCTATGTGCTGGTAAGAAAAAAAACAGTCACTGCGCTGCAGGCTGTCCATTTTCGGGTAGCGCTTCCCATCTAATGGTTTATGCAAGGTGTCAACGGCGATCAGATCAGAGAATTCAATCAGATCAGTCGATTGAGCAAAAATCCTTACCGATTGAAAACACAGGAAACAAAGGGCTGCGATTCTCACCGTACCTGGGACTAATCTGGACAAAGTCAACTTGGGCATGCACATCAAAAATACATTACAAAAATCATGCAACAACAAAAAGGGTCCTCTCGGTAGAAAGGACCCTTTGATAGTTACACGTATTTGAGCGTTTTACGCCTTGGTCACGGGACCGCCAAAGTTCATAGGCATCATTACATCGGCCGGACCGTCGCTGTCGTTGATGACACCGTGCACAGACTCGAATTTCTTGATGTTATCTGCCAATGCGCGCATCAGGCGCTTCGCGTGGAACGGGGTGAGGAGAATCCTCGACTTAACCCGTGCCTTGTGAACACCGGGCATAACACGCACAAAGTCGACTACAAACTCGGTATTCGAATGGGTAATAATGGCCAAGTTGGCGTAAACTCCTTCGGCAATATCCTCGGTGAGTTCGATGTTGATCTGATGGGGTTGCTCTTTTTCTGACATGGTAAAAACGTAAAAAAACCCTCTTCGGCGAAGAGGGTTTTGGTTCGTATACTTAAGCTAATTCTACTTTTTCTTTGGATCCGGTCATTCGCTCGTATTCTTCCTTCGATCCCACAATCACCTTGTGAAGCGCGCGGCTTCCGGTTCCTGCAGGGATGAGGTGACCTACGATAACGTTCTCTTTCAAGCCCAAGAGTAAGTCTTCCTTGGCTGCAACAGCGGCTTCGTTGAGTACCTTGGTGGTTTCCTGGAACGACGCAGCAGAGATGAAGCTTTCAGTCTGCAGCGATGCACGGGTAATACCTTGAAGCATTGGAGTAGCGGTAGCGGGCACCGCATCACGGGCTTGCACCAACTTCATATCCTTGCGCTTGAGAAGCGAATTCTCGTCGCGAAGTTTGCGCGCCGTGATAATCTGACCGCGTTTAAGCACTTCGCTATCGCCTGGATCAGTTACGATCTTTTTGCCGTAGATCCAGTCGTTTTCGTCCATGAAATCAGACTTATTAACCGACTGACGCTCTAGGAATTTGGTATCGCCTGGATCCTCAATTTCCACCTTGCGCATCATCTGACGTACAATCACTTCAAAGTGTTTGTCGTTGATTTTCACACCCTGTAAGCGGTATACTTCCTGGATTTCGTTCACAATGTACTCTTGCACCGCAGTTGGACCTTTGATGGCCAAGATGTCAGAAGGAGTGATCGATCCATCGGATAGCGGCGAACCCGCGCGAACGAAGTCGTTTTCCTGAACCAGGATGTGTTTTGAAAGGGGAACTAAGTATTTGTGGCGTTCACCTGATTTCGCTTCGATGGCGATTTCGCGGTTACCGCGTTTGATTTTACCGTACGAAACAAATCCGTCGATCTCTGCCACTACAGCAGGGTTTGATGGGTTACGTGCTTCGAACAATTCGGTTACCCTTGGAAGACCACCGGTGATGTCACCCGTACGTCCTGAAACGCGCGGGATCTTGGCGATGATTTGACCCGGTTTCACCTTCTCGCCAGCCTCTACCGAAATGTGGGCACCCACTGGTAAGCTGTATGATTTGGCTACTTCTTTGGTTTTTCCTTGAACGATGTTGATCTGCGGGTTTTTCTTTTTGTCGCGCGATTCGATGATAACCTTCTCTTTGAATCCGGTTTGCTCATCCACTTCGTCGCGGTAAGTGATACCTTCTTCAATAAACAAGAAGCTCAGCTCACCTTCCACCTCGGCAACCATTACCGCGTTGTATGGATCCCACTTACAGATCAAGTCGCCCTTTTTCACTTGAGCACCTGATTCTACAAACAGTTCTGAACCGTAAGGAATGTTATTGGTAGCCAACACGATACCCGTGTTAACATCAATAACACGAATTTCAGCTGAACGGCCAACTACAATGGTCTTGGTGGTTCCGTCAGACTCTTTTTTCTCAACGGTACGCAATTCGTCGATCTCCAACAAACCATTTACTTTGGCTCTGATCTCAGACTCATCGGTAATGTTTGATGCAGTACCCCCAACGTGGAAGGTACGAAGTGTAAGCTGGGTACCGGGTTCACCAATCGATTGAGCGGCGATAACCCCTACAGCTTCCCCTTTGTTCACCATTCTACCGGTGGCGAGGTTACGGCCGTAACATTTGGCACAAACTCCTCTGCGCATCTCACAAGTGAGCACGGAGCGGATTTCCACCTCTTGCAGACCGCTTTCTTCAATGATCTTAGCTTTTTCTTCGATGATTTCTTCGCCGGCATTCACGATCAACTCACCGGTTTCGGGATTGTAGATGTCGTGAACCGAAGTTCTACCCAAGATGCGGTCGTAAAGTGATTCAACCACGTCTTCGTTTTTCTTCAGAGCACTGGCCACGAGTCCGCGGAGGGTACCGCAGTCGTTCTCATCGATGATCACGTCTTGACTCACGTCAACCAAACGACGGGTGAGGTAACCGGCATCGGCCGTTTTAAGAGCCGTATCCGCAAGACCCTTACGAGCACCGTGGGTTGAAATGAAGTATTCAAGAATGGAAAGACCCTCTTTAAAGTTAGAAAGAATGGGGTTTTCGATAATTTCTTGGCTGCTTGCCCCTGATTTCTGAGGTTTGGCCATAAGACCCCTCATACCCGAAAGCTGGCGAATCTGTTCTTTAGATCCCCTCGCACCCGAGTCGAACATCATGTAAATCGAGTTGAAACCTTGTTTGTCGTTTTTCAAACGCTCCATCAAGGTGTTGGTCAACTTCGAGTTGGTGTGTGTCCAAATGTCAATGATCTGATTGTAGCGCTCGTTGTTTGTGATAAGACCCATGTTGTAATTGGTCATTACCTCTTCCACGTCTTTCGCTGCTTTGTTGATCAGGATTTCCTTTTCGGGTGGAACTACTACATCTTCCAGGTTAAAC
>DASUEB010000158.1:0-9308 GCA_036275295.1 Luteibaculaceae bacterium
GGTAACAATACGGTATGTGAGGGAAGTGGTTCCACGCTTGTATTTACACTTGAGGGATCAGGCACTTTCAACATCACGTATACCGATGGCACCAACAATTATAATTTTAGCGCTACCGCTGCCAACTCTCCTGTAATTAGATCGGTACCGGCCAATAATCTTCAAGTAGGGGTAAACACCTTCACCATTAGCAACGTTACCAATAGCAATCCCAGCTCTGTTTGTAATATTGTTTTTTCAGGTACCGGTGTAATTACCCAAAGACCTACTCCTGTTGTAGCCTTTTCATTCAACGAAAACCCTACTTGCGTTGGGACACCTAATCAATTGAACTTCACCTTTCCAAGTGCTGGACCTTTTGATGTAGCCTTGGTCACCGACAGTAATTCAACCACCACCGTCGATACGTTGCGTGGAATCAGCAACGGTTTCTTCCGGAGTTTTGTTTCCAACAGTCAGGTTAGGTTTACTGCCACTCAGGTGCGATTCAGCTCTGGCCCAAGCTGTACCAATAATACCAATCAAAGCATTTTATTGACGGTTCGAAACAAACCTACAGGATCAATTTCAGGAACTACTACAGTATGCGCTGGCACATCTGCTCCGCTTCGATTTGTATTTAACGGAACTTTGCCCATCACAGCATCTTACAGTAACGGGGTATCAACCTTTAACTTTACGCTGCGCAATTCACTTGACACTACTATACAGGTTACACCTGCGAGCTCAACAACCTATACGCTAACTTCCATTGCCGACGGAAATAGCCCTTCGTGTACTGGTACTGGAACGGGTAGCGCGGTTGTAACTGTAAGACCTTTGCCCAACGCTGTGGTTTCGTTAGATGCCTCCAGCATCTGTGAAAGTCAGAGCGCCAGGTTGAAATTCACCTGCTCTGGTGTAGCTCCTTTTACCATTAACTACACCGAAAATGGTGTTCCTCGTGTTTTCACAGCCACAGTGGTTGGAGAGAGCGAATTGACGGTAGCCCCTTCTGTAACTACCGTTTACCAACTGGTTTCTATTTCTTCAGGTGGAACTCCGGCTTGCTCGCAAACTCTCAATGGTTCTGCAACGCTCACCGTGATTCCTAGACCTAACGTGGTTCTGAGCACCACCAATCCGCAAATTTGTGAAGGTCAGTCCGCTCGCATCAGAGCAAACGTGAGTGGCCAAGGGCTCGTACAGATTCGGATTACCAATAACGCACTTACTTACGACACCACGTTCTCTGTGCCAGCGGGTATTCATTTCTTCAATGTGACCCCAGCAGTTGGAAACAATATCTATACGGCGGTTTTGGTTTCTGACCAATCGGCTCTTTCTTGCACACGAACCAATGCTAGTTCTGTCTCAGTTAATGTGTTCCAAAAACCAACGGGTACAATTTCAACAACCTCTGAGGTATGTGAAGGCTCCTCTGTTTTGTTAGAGTTTAACATTGTTGGTAGTGGATTGATGACCGTTAACTACGCAAACGACAGAGGTTTTGCTGATGCGTTTACAACCACGGGAGGCACGACTAACATCTTAGTGAATCCGGCGCCCGAGACAGGAGCGATCAAGTATTTTATTACCGGCATTCAGAGTCAAAATGGAGTACTTTGCACGGGTGTTAGCACCGATACGGCAATAGCTGTTGTGAATCCTGCGCCAACAGTCTTCATAACATCGAATCAGAAAACTATATGCAGAGGCGACTCTACCCAACTTATTATCTCAGCGAGTGGCAATGGTCCGTTTGAGGTAGATTTCACAGATGGTAATACCAACTTCACAGTTACGCTTGTAGGTGACAACAACGGAGATGGATTGTTTGATCGAATGGTATGGGTGAAACCCTCTCAAACGACCACCTTTAGAGTTTTCCAAGTTCGTGATAATTCGGCTCCAACTTGCGTTTCCAATAGCGTAGTGGCATACACCATCAACGTAAATCAGAAACCAACGGCCACCATCTCTGGGTCCACTGCCATTTGTGCAGGTGACAGTGTTTCGCTGTTTTTTGCCTTGACAGGTCGTGCGCCATTAACCCTTGTTTATAGTGGTGATGGAGGTACGTTTACCCGTTCAGGCCTAAATCCAGGTCTATTTAGAATTGACACCGTTAAGCCTTCTGCTTCAACTAATTATACAGTACTATCGATTTCCGATAGCAATAGTCCTGTGTGTACAACGGCACCAGGTCAGGGTGTTGCGACCATTCAAGTAAATCCAATACCTGTGGCTACTATTGGTTTATCTGCAACCACAAAGTGTGCCAATGATTCAGTTAATTTAATTTTTACCGTTGGCAACGGACAGGCTCCTTATCGAGTAATTTACAGTGCGGGTGGATTAAACGATACATTATTAATCAATAGCTCTCCCTTTATTAAGCGAGTGGGTCCAACCCAGACTACTGTTTATCAGCTTTTATCTGTTCGTGATGGTTCAACCACACAATGCGAGCGTTTCTTCACAGGCGATGCGGTTACGCTTACTGTAAATCCGTTGCCCACAGTTACATTCTCTTCGAATGTCTCAGCGGTTTGCGATGGAGATCCGGTACAGCTGACTTTCGAAGGAGTAGGAGGTAACGACCTCACCGTTAACTTTGCCTTGAACGGAGTTGCTCAACCTCCTGTATCTTTAAATACGGATACAGATAACGATGGTAATGTGGATGCGACGGTTTCTAGCGTTCCGGTTAAACCTTCGATGGGTGACTCTGCCGTGTACACCATCACCGGTGTTACCAACAACACCACCGTGTGCACCAATCCGGCCACCAGCTCGCTAGGCATCTATGTAAACTCTTTACCAACGGCAACCTTGTTGAATGCCACACCAAGTGTACTCTGCGAGGGTGACACCACCACATTGAGATTTGGTGTTACGGGTGTAGGAAATGTTAAAGTTATCTTTAGACACCTAGTTGGTGCTACAGAAGTTAAGCGCGACTCGGTTGAAGGCCTTGCCTCAGCCGGTACCCTTTCCTTTAAGGTAGTTCCGTTTACTTCAACTACCTATGAGATTGTATCCGTTGTATCGACGTTCAATGGACTATCTTGTACCGGTTCGGTAGTAGGTTCTGGTTTAGTAGCCGTTAACGTCAATCCGAGACCAACGGTCAACCTCAGTGTAACCACAAACCCTATATGCGTAAACGGGTCTACTTCGGTGGTGGTTAATGTACCCACTGGCACTAGCCCCTACTCTTATGAGTATGTGGTACTCACCAAAGGTCAGCAGCCCGATACCAATTCGGTGTTCGGACAGGTTTCTGGTTCGCAGATTAATCTGTTCAACCTGACAGATACTACAGTTGTTTACATTTATCGCTTCAGTGATTCAGCCGTTCCTTCATGTAGTCTAAATGATTCCATTGGTGTTAGAATTAACGTTAATCCAAACTCCACTGCCCGCATTTATGGTGATTCATCTTACTGTGTAGGGCAACAAGCCGGGTTCTTCCTCGACTTGGTGGGTATTGGGAATATTACGGTGAGTTATCGCGATAATTTCGGTAATATCTATCCATCTATCACCCGTGTGGCTGGTACGCATTTTATACCCGTTAACCAACCCATTGGTACGCGCACTTATACGTTAATTTCTGTAAATGATCAGTCGATTCCCGCATGTAACGGAGCCGTATCTGGATTGGCTCGGGTTAGAGTAGTTAATACTCCTTCGGCTATCTTCTCTGGTGTTTCTGGTATTTGCGAAGGCGACGTCTCAACTTTCACCGTACAATTGGTGGGCAGTGCCAGCGACAGTATTACAGTATTCTATCACGATAACTTTGGTAACAATTATTCGTATTCCAATCGTCCCGGTATTTATGATGTGCTTCATCAGCCGTTGGATAGTTCTATTTACACCCCTGATAGTGTAAAATACAAGTTCATTGCCTGCGGTGGAAATGTATCGGGTCGCGGTCAGATTGATGTGCGCCCCACACCTGAAGGGTCTATTGAAATTGATACCGATATTTGTAATGGCCAGTCGGTAACGGCTACCTTCCGTTTGGCGTTCGATGGTCCGTTCGACATTACGTACCAGATTGGATCAAATCCAGCAGTGAATGTTAACCAAGTAACGGATCCGTTCAGTGTTACGTTTACACCCAACGGCACTACTACGGTAAGGCTGTCACAAGTGGTTTACAGCGATATTCCGCTTTGTACGGCCATTAACCTAGATCAAGTGACGGTTAATGTCTACGATTCACTGGCGGTTGCTGTAGCACCAAAGGTTTGTAACGACATTAACACGGGTTATACCCTGCAGTTGAATATCAGTGGCGGTAAACCTGCAACATACGCAGTTAATGGAGCACCTACGGCTACTCCATTCCAGTCTGGTTTTATCCCAAACGGACCTTATAGTTTTACTGTGTCAGACTCGTCAGGTTGTCCGTCGGTTGTAATTAATAATGCTGATACTTGCGATTGTGCCTCATTCAGCGGTACAATGGCGGTATTAACGACCCTTGAGTTCTGCGATGATCAGGTAGCTTCATCTGTTCACAATGGCGATGAGGTTCGCGATGCCAACGACACGTTGATCTTTGTTATCACTGACCGAAACGATGGAATAATAGGTAATGTTTTTGCAACCAACTTTTTGCCAAGTTTCACCTACAACAGCTCAATGGCGTTTGAGACAACTTACTATATAGTGCCGGTTGTAAGCGACACCACCACAGATCCCGGATTTAATACCGCCGATCGCTGTATATCTGTTGGTCAGGGAACACCCATCATTTGGCACCAGAACTCGCGTGTTAATGTAGAAATACTCAAAAACGACAGCGGTTTCAATTGCGTGGGTGATATGATGACCCTTCGATTTGTATTTACAGGAAATGGAGGCCTTGGACCGTATAACCTGGTTTTCAATCCCGGTTTTGGTGGGGATATCACCCGTACCGTTAACGGACCTGTATATGTAGAAACAGTTGGGCCGATTCCAGCTTCGGGATCAGTAAAAATCAAGCAGTTTAACGATCTCAGCATTACCACAGGTTGTAGCAGAGTGGTTGATTTCGACTCGGCTTATCCGTACATAGGTCGACCGCTGCCTGTTGCCAATTACACCATTTCCGACAACCAGATTTGTCAAGGTCAGTCGGTTACCTTTACGCCATCGATTCCCGACCCAAGCAACCGTTATAGCTGGGTGTTTGGAGATAACGGTGTTTCGCAAGCTGTGTCACCGATACATGTTTATAACATCAGCGGTACCTTTAATAGCTCGTTGACTGTTGTCAACACGTTTGGATGTAGAGCTACTTCAAGCTCGGCTCCGATTGAGGTTCAGCCAACACCTGATGCGTTATTCTCCGTTTCACCAGGAACCGGGCCTTATTGCGCCGGAAATAGTATCAACGAAGAGATCACATTCACCGATATCACTAATTATCCTCAGGGTGGTACGGTGAGATGGTTCATCAACGGTGTAGCCCAACCCGAGACCGGTGGTCCTGGAACACGCATGATCAGAAGATTTAATACGCCAGGTACTTACGTGATCCGTATGGATTATACCAGTCCTTTTGGTTGTATAGATTCCAATGTCACTTCGATCAACATTGAGGGGCCTCGCGCCAATCCGTTTATTTCTGCAGTTGCACCTTGTGTGGATGAGGATTTCATTTTCCAACTCAACAATGTAAGAGACGTTGAGTCGTTTACGTGGAATTTCTCAGGTATTGGATTGAACGAAAACGTGGTAAATGCGAATCCTTTTACCTACCGATTCCCGCGAAACTCACCTAATGGTAATGCTATTTTAGCCACTCTTTCTATGACCAGCGCCAGTGGGTGTAGATTCGATACCACGATTACGATCACGGTTTATCAATCGACCGCATCTGCTATTGTTACGCCACCTGCTCATTGCGAGGGTGTTAGTTTCGCCCTAACAGATAATTCTACCCCCGTTGGAGGCCCCAATTCTATTATCTCATGGAACTGGAGTTTTGGTGCCAATTCAGGCTTGCCCAATGTAACAGGGCAAAACCCGGGTTCTTTCACCTATCCACAAGACGGAAGTTATCAGGTTGTTCTATCGGTGTTAGGCAATCAAGGTTGCAGACACAGCGATACGGTTGATGTTACCGTGTTACCAAATCCCGATGTTTTCCTTCCGGCTGACACCGTTTGTGATGATATGCTGCTGAAAACTAAAACGGCTAGGGTATTAAACAGTCCACTGGGAAGTACTTATAACTTTAATTGGAATGTTTTACCCCTAGATCCAGGACTAAGTATAAACTTCATCCAATCGGGTGCGGATACCTCCTTGGCTTCGTTTAACATCAATGGTACCGGTCTCTTTAATGTAAATGTAGAAGTGACCAACAATAACACGGGCTGTAAAACCCTAGCGTCCTCGACGTTTAGGCAGTTTGTACTTGCGGATCCATCCGCCATCCTACCCACAGGAGTTGATACAGCCTATGCCATTGGTTACAATCTAGATTTCACGCAAACGCCGCAGTATAATTTTGATATTGGCAATCCTGCTCACAGTTATTCATGGTCGCCTTTCAACGACATTTCGTGTTTGACTTGTCCTAATCCTGTGATAAACACCTTTGAGGATCGGACCTATTTCTTAACGATTACTGACATCTACGGCTGTTATCCTATTACTATACCCGTGAATATTGATATTCTCGAAATTGAGTCGATTGATGTGCCAGATGCTTTTACGCCGAATGGAGATAATATCAACGACAAGATATTCCCAGACGGTCTTGCTTTGGAGTTCGTTGAAGAATTTGTGGTATTCAATCGATTTGGTGATATCGTTCACCAAGCTAGTGGTACCAAGGATCAGGTGGCCTGGGATGGAAAAATCAAAGGCAAATTGCAACAGAATGATGTATATAGCTATCGGGTGGTGCTAAAAACCTTTACAGGTAAAACGCTAGCTAAAACCGGTAAGTTTACCTTAATTCGATAGGTTATCTTAATTTCTCAAAGGCCGCTCATATTTCATGAACGGCCTTTTTTTTGTTCGTTCTGGCGGTGCTTGGCAGTCAATTTGCGTCCATTTGAGCTAATTTAAATCGCCTATTACCAGATTTATCGCTAAGGGTATATAAGGTTGTTTTATCTCAAAATTTACCGCTTCTACATCAGATCAATGCCAAAAGGCCCAGTCTGCGTCGGGCTATTAGATGCTGTATCCATGGGTCGTAAATCTGTGATCCTCTCTATCTAAGAAAGAGTAAGGAAATGTAAGGTCAGCGTTGAAAGAAAAGGCCGCTACTTGGGTACCGACCAGCTGATAATTCGGCGATCATCGCCAGCGGACAGCAGGAGATTCGATTCAAGCAGCAGTAAGGTGTTAACCGAGTGGGTGTGTCCTTGATGGTTTTTGCGGTCTAACCGTGTTACTATACCCAGGTCAGGGTTCCAAATTTTAATGGTTTTGTCCATCGAACAGCTCACCAATAGGTCATCCTTCGGGCTTATCAGTAAATCGTAAATGGCGTAATTATGGGCGGGAATGCGCTCCTTAAGTTCTAGCATGCCGCTTTTGAATTGGTATTTGTGAATATGCGCGTCCTTTCCGGCGCTGTACAGGTGCTGGTTGCCCAAATCAAAACACAAGGCATTTACAGCATCTAGGTGATCTCTATTAACCGCAACCATATCCATCGTTTTGGCATCAAACAACCGCACCATACCGTCGGCAGAGCCTGTTGCGAACCAAGATCCGTTTGTGGATACGGCTAAGCCTCTCGACCGACCTTGCACCAAATCGGCAGAGTAGGTGAGTGTAAAGTCGGGTAAATTCCATATTCGAACCTGACCCTTGGCACAAGTGCTGATCAATTGGTTCGTTGACGGAATAAATCGCATTCTAAATACACCTGACGTGTGGGCTTGTATGAGTCTCAAGACCTTTCTGCTGATGTAATCGACAATGGCGATATGACCGTCTGATTGCCCGATAAGCAGCCAATCCATCGATTTCAGAAGTTGTAGGCTGTAAATACTGGTTTGGGTTTTTGCCACGGGAGTGGCTTGCTTTTCAGTGATGTCCCAGTGCGCTACTAATTTATCGGCTCCCGCACTTAAGAACCGATGGTTCTCCCAGCTCTCTGAAAGGCAATAAATAGGTCCGGAGTGGCCGAGAAATTCCGTTTGTTTCTGAAAATGCGTCATAGTTAATCCAATTGAACTGCCATTTTGACTATTTCCCCGTGTGGCACATCCTTTGTTACAGTTGGGAAAAGTAAATTGAAAAATTGAAACTATGAGCACCCAAAGCGGAACTATCCATGTTCAAACCGAAAACATATTTCCTATCATCAAGAAGTTTCTGTATTCTGACCACGAAATTTTCCTTCGTGAATTGGTTTCGAATGCGGTAGATGCTTGTCAAAAGCTGAAAACACTCTCGTCTATTGGTGAGTATAAAGGAAACTTGGATCGCCTTTTGGTGGAAGTTTCCTTCGACAAAGAGGCCAAAACCATCACCATTGAAGATAATGGAATTGGGATGACCAGCGCCGAGGTGGAGAAGTATATCAATCAAATCGCTTTCTCAGGCGCTGAGGAGTTTGTAAACAAATACAAAGACAAAGCCGAGGCTCAGATTATTGGTCATTTTGGACTGGGTTTTTACTCGTCTTTCATGGTGGCCTCTAAGGTGGATATTTATACCAAAAGTTTCCAAGATGCTCCAGCGGTCCACTGGCAATGCGATGGCTCGCCCAACTATACCCTTACACAAACGGAAAAAGCGGAACGCGGAACCAAGATTGTTTTGCACATTGCCGATGACAGCGAAGAGTTTCTAGATGAATTCCGTTTGAAAGGTATACTCGAGAAATACTGCAAGTTCTTGCCCGTGGAGATTAAGTTCGGGATGAAGGACAAGTGGGAAAAGGAGGGCGAAGGTGAGGATGCGAAAGACGTGAAGAAGTCGGTGGAAAACATCATCAACAATCCCTCTCCTGCATGGACGAAAGCTCCTTCGTCGCTTAAAGAAGAGGATTACAAATCGTTCTACAGCGAACTCTATCCATTCACCGATGAGCCCTTGTTTCACATTCATTTGAATGTTGATTATCCGTTTAACCTCACCGGTATCCTATATTTCCCGAAAATCAAGGAGAGTGTTGAACTCAGGAAGAACAAAATCAACCTATACTGCAATCAGGTTTTTGTAACAGACAATGTAGAAGGTATTGTTCCTGATTTCTTAACTCTATTACACGGGGTTATTGATTCACCAGATATCCCTCTCAACGTAAGTCGCAGCTATCTGCAAAGCGATGGAAATGTCAAAAAGATTTCGGC
>DASUEB010000159.1:0-3474 GCA_036275295.1 Luteibaculaceae bacterium
TTATATTCGGGTTAACATGTTCATTTTTATTGATTTAAATGCTTTTGACTCTCTTAGATAGGTTCATCTATTAACTTTTTTTGGGAAAGACGCATCGATTAACTTTGACCTTTCACGAGAATCAGTCCCATGGTTATTTAAGTAACTCAACACCTCGGCTAAAAAGCCCATTTTCATGAGTTTCTTATTATATGTATGGGCTGGCGTGCGCTGCAGAACCCCTCAATATAATCCGCGAATTGCCTCAACCATGTTAGTGAACCGGTCAAATTACATGCTCTTTTGTTTGGCAGAAATGGCTCTAAATAATCGCAGCAGAATGAGATAGGTCAAGGCAAAGAGAGGAGAGCATAACGCGAACCAAGCAGCTATGGCTCTCATGGTGATCCACCAAAGGTCTTCAATGGCTTTCAGAGGCTTGGTAGTTATGGTTTCAAAAATGACTCCGGCATCAATTGACTCATTTATGCCAAACAACCAATTTCCCGCCTGTAATAAGGGGATATACGCCACAAAAAGCAACGGATAACTCAAGTTATTAATTAGCAAAGTGATCGCTGGATTGACCCTAAAAATGGCTATCAATGCCAAACAAAGAAGGGTATGCGATCCGAAGACCGGAAAAAAGGAAATAAAAAACCCAAAAGAACAGGCCAGAGCCAATTCTTTTGGGTTTACCCCTTGGGTTAAAAGCGATGTTATGGGTTTAACCAGCCTGCGATTAAGCCAGTTTTTCACTTACTTGGTGATTAACGAGGTAATGTCTTTGCTCATCGGATTGGTAGCACTATAGAAAACGTCTACCAAATACCCCTTCTCGTCGATTAGGTATTTCTGAAAGTTCCATTTCACATCGGAATCCATCTTGCCGTTGTTTTCTTTCTTGGTCAACCAAGCATAAATGGGGTGCTGATTGGGACCTTTTACCTCAATTTTTTCGGTAAGCGTGAAGCTAACACCGAAGTTTTTCTTGCAAAACGAGGCGATCTCATTTTCTGAACCGGGCTCTTGTCCGCCGAACTGATTGCAAGGAAAACCAATGATGGTGATCTTGTCGCCGTATTTTTCGTGTAGTTCCTGAAGATCAGTGTATTGTTTGGTAAACCCGCACTCTGATGCCACATTAACTAACAGAAGTTTTTTGCCTTTCAACGTTTTCAGGTCGAGCGCCTTCCCATCGATGGTTTTGATCGAAAGATCGTAGATCGATTTCACGGGTGCCACTTCTTTGTTGGCTTTGGAGAACCCAAAAATACTCAATAGGATGGCGGATACGGCTGACATGATGCTGATGCTTAAAAAGGTTCTTTTATTCATAAACAATTGATTAATATATTAGGTTATTGGGTCGAACATAGGTCAATTGCATTACCGAAATGTTGCGCATGCTGAAGGCGGCTGAACAATAGCTCAGGTAATAGTTCCATTTTCTGATAAAGCGCTCATCAAATCCCAAGGCCATGATTTCGTCGATCTTGGCGTTGAAATTTTGTTGCCATTCATCGAGGGTTCGAGCGTAGTCTTTTCCGAAATCTTTCAGGTTCACCAGACTGAGGTCGGTGTTTTGTTCCACGCATCGGTTCATGAACCCAACGGAGGGAAGCAAGGAGCCCGGGAAGATGTGTTTCTGGATCCAGTCGACACCCTTGCGCAGCGACTCAAAGCGACTATCAGGGCAGGTGATAGCCTGGAATGTAAAAATGCCCTGTGGTTTGAGCAATTTGGCTACTTGTTTGAAATAGATGGGCATGTATTTGGCTCCCACGGCTTCAATCATTTCGATGCTGACAATTTTGTCGAATTGGCCTTTAACATCGCGGTAATCGATGAGCTCAACCTGCACCTTTTTGTCGAGACCGAGCAGACTCATCCGCTCGCGAGCCAGTTTTTGTTGCTCTTCGCTTAGGGTGATGGTAGTGACCCGGCACCCGTAATTCTGGGCCATGTAGGCGGCCATGCTTCCCCAACCGGATCCAATCTCCAGCACATGGTCAGAGGCACTTAGCTTAAGCTGCTGTGCGATACGCTCGTATTTAGCCAGCTGTCCGCTTCTGAGGTCAGCGGCTCCGTCCTCAAAATAAGCACTGCTATAGGTCATGGTATCGTCGAGCCAAAGGCTGTAGAACTCATTGCCCAAGTCGTAGTGCTCGGATATGTTTTTTTTGGATCCCGAGAGGTTGTTGCGATTGAAGAAGTGATCAATTTGGTTTACAACTTTCAAGAGATTGACTCCCAATTTACTACCTACTTTGTTTCCCGACAGACTGGGCACAAAAGCCACGTTTTGCAGTACGTATTGAATAAAATGGGTCAAGTTATCTGCTTCCCAATCTCCATCGACATAACTCTCTCCAAAACCGATGTCCCCAAACAGGATGAACTTGCGAAAGAGGTCGAAGCTTTTCACTTCAACGGCACAATGGATTCCGTTGCCATCTCCAATCTCAAATCTATTGCCATCGGGCAAGGTCAATTCCATTCTGCCGTGAGGTAGCGATTGTATTACCTTCAGGGCCAGTTTGGTATATATGGAGTAACGCTGGGTATAGCTGGCGGTGGCTGTTGACATAAATCAGTTCGTATAGGATGTTACTTGATCTGGGTAGTGAAAGTTACGAAGATATATCTTTGATAGATTTGTGTTTTCGCTGCACCTCGGTCTGCCATTGGGGGTTAGCGGCTTTAGCTTGGAAGGGTACTTTTTTGATCCACAAGCGGAAGGCTTGCCAGTGAATGGCCCAAATCACCTTAACGGTGTGAAAGGGGTAAGAAACAAGTGACCACAGGATGTTTCGCGTATTCAGGGCCAACCATGTGCCTTTTACTGTAGAAAGAAAAAAGCGATCTCCTTGACGCAGGTCATCGATTTGAATCTGAAGCTTTTCCGAGGGCCAATGGATTTTAAAGTGAAAATGATCGGTTAGCTCTGTAAAGGGCGACACGTAAAACAGTTTTTCGACCTGATGATCGAAATAACCCGGTTGTGTCTCCTCAAGCAAGTAGGGTTTCATTTCGTAATACGTGTTGCCTACCTCTACGATGCAGTATCGTTTTTGTGTGTATTTTTCCTGGCAGAAGTAAAAGGACACCGGATTAAACAGATGCCCAAAGGTTCGCAAGTTGGTGATGAGGTACATGGATCCATCGGCCCAGGTCACGCCTTTTTGACGAAGAAATTGCGCGGCGTTGTCTTTTAGGCTTTTGGCAGATGTATCACCCAGTAGGTGGTCGCTGTCGCGCAGCGAGTAAATCGCTCGTTGGTTATAACCCGTTAGTAGGGTCCGTCGCTGCAGTTCGCCGAGGTCATCCAAGTCGAGGCCCCAGAAAAACACTCCGTATTGAAAGGCGTGTTTTACCGGACTTTGCCGATGGTGCATTACTTGGCCCTTGTAAAGCCCCGACTTCATCTTAGAAGTAAAAATTCGATTTGGCTTCCAAGGGGGTGTCGAGTAAAACTTCGCTGAGTTTTACGGC
>DASUEB010000160.1:0-6006 GCA_036275295.1 Luteibaculaceae bacterium
TCAAGAAACGATCAGTATCCCACAAGCGTGCTGAGTTATCATCAAACCCTCCACCCAACCCATCCTTTTTGTATCTTACAACCCTATCTTTTTGACGTAAGCCGGTATGCAGGTCCCATTCCAATTGCAATCGATTGAAGATTACCACCAAGTTTATGCCTACAGCAAGACTCATCCTTTGGATTTCTGGTCTCAGCTTGCCTCGTATTATCAATGGATGCAGCCGTGGCATACCGTGTGTGAAGGCGGTTTTGATCAGGCTGATGTTCGCTGGTTTTCAGGCGCGAAGCTGAATATTACGGCCAATTGTCTCGATCGTCACTTGCCCGTATTGGCCCAACAACCCGCTTTTACATGGGTGCCCAACGATCCCCGTGAACCGTATGTTGTTATTACCTATGCCGAGTTGCACCAGCGTGTGCAGCAGATGGCGTGGAATCTCAGTCATCTGGGGGTATCGAAAGGCGATCGCGTGGCTATTTACATGCCCATGATCCCCGAAACGGTGGTGGCTATGTTGGCGTGTGCCCGTCTTGGTGCCATTCATACGGTTGTCTTTGCTGGTTTCAGCGCCCAATCGCTGGCCGATCGAATCAACGACGCCAATGCCCGTCTAGTCATTTGCACCGATGGCATGTATCGGGGGGATAAGACGATCGATGTAAAATCGGTGGTAGACGAAGCCCTCACGGCGGTCGATGGCGAGGTGCGCACCTTGGTGGTGCAACGAACAAGCAGCGAGGTTCATTGGCGCCCCAACCTCGATTTCTGGCTGCATGAGCTGGAAGTCAATCACGCCCCTTTCCATCCCGTTGCTACAGATGCCGAAGATGTGCTGTTTATTTTATACACCTCAGGCTCTACCGGTAAACCCAAGGGAGTGGTGCACACCACCGGGGGTTATATGGTTTACGCAGGGTATTCCTTTAGCAATGTTTTTCAGTATCAACCCGGCGATCTGTTCTGGTGCACAGCCGATGTGGGTTGGATTACGGGGCACACCTACCTGGTGTACGGACCGCTTTTGGCGGGCGCACACAGTGTGATTTATGAGGGTGTTCCCGTATATCCCAATCCCGACCGCTGTTGGCAAATCATCGAACGTCTTAAGGTAAATCAATTTTACACCGCCCCAACCTTGATTCGATCGCTCATGGCTTTGGGTCCCGATCGACCGTCGTCATTTAACATGCCAAGCCTCAAGTTGCTCGGTACCGTGGGAGAACCCATCAACGAGGAAGCTTGGCACTGGTATTACTCGCAAGTGGGCAAGGATCGATGTGCGCTCGTTGATACCTGGTGGCAAACCGAGACGGGAGGTATTCTGCTTACCACCTTGGGAAATATAATGCCGCCCAAGCCTACATTTGCCGGACTTCCGCTGCCTGGCGTGCATCCCAAGATTATCGATCCACAGGGAAATGAGATCACCGATCCCGATACGGAGGGTTTATTGGTGGTGGCCCAACCGTGGCCGTCGATGATCCGAACCACGTGGGGCGACCATCCGCGCTGTATTTCAACCTATTTTTCGCCTTTCAAAGGCTACTATTTCACGGGCGATGGAGCCCGACGAGATGAACACGGTTACTTTCGGATTTCGGGCCGGGTGGATGATGTGATCAACGTCAGTGGCCATCGCTTGGGCACCGCAGAGATAGAGAACGCCGTGAATGAACACCCCATTGTAGTGGAATCTGCCGTGGTTGGGGTTCATCACCCTATCAAAGGCCAGGGAATCTGCGTATTTGCCATTTGCAATCCATTTCCGGAACATGAAGACCTTGTACGCATGGAAATCGCCGAAGAGGTAAGTCGTATCATCGGTAAAATCGCTAAACCCGATCAAATTTGGTTTGTCAAGGCATTGCCCAAGACCCGCAGCGGAAAGATTATGCGCCGCATCTTGCGGAAAATAGCCGAGGGTCATTGCGATCAATTGGGTGATACATCAACGCTGCTGGATCCGAGTGTGGTAGATGATCTCATCGCCGCTTGCAAACCCTAATTTCGCGCTGTGGCTTCTTCGGTTTATCAGTACAGCGGCGCTTTTTGGGTCATTTCTGTCACAAGATCACGCCCCAAGACCGAAGGTGCGCGATTGGTGATCGATGGTTTTTGACGTAATTTAGCCCGTATGATTTTAGTTTTAGATTCAGCCACCAAGGTTTGTTCGGTAGCCTTGTTTGATCAATCCAACTTAGTGGCTTGCCGCGAGGAACTCAGCGAACAGTATATCCACGCCGAGAAACTAAATCCATTTATTGAAGAACTGTTGCTGCAGTACAAGATAAGCATGAAAGACCTGACGGCAGTTGCCGTTTCTGAGGGACCGGGGTCTTACACGGGGCTTCGCATTGGAGCTGCCTCGGCCAAGGGACTCTGTTTTGCCCTGGGTATTCCGCTTATCGCAGTCAATCCGCTCGAGGCCATGGCAAAGGCTTATATCGCTGCCAAAGGAGTGGAATTGGGCGTGGTGATACCGATGATTGATGCCCGCCGAATGGAGGTGTTTTGCGAGGTCTATGATTCAAGTGGCCAGTGCGTACAAGCCATGCAGCCAATCATTGTCGATGCACATGCGTTTGACGCATTCGAGGGCCCAGTGTACGCCATTGGCGATGGGGCTCCAAAACTGGCGGAACTTTTTTCTGATCAGCCTCGCATACACGTGGAGACCCAATTCGAAAGTTCTGCCAGGTGGCTGGGGCCGCTGGCCTTCGATTTGTTCCAACAAAAGCGCTTTGCCGACCTGGCCTATTTTGAACCCAATTACGGCAAGGACTTTCAAACTACCGCACCCAAAGTTCGCTAGCGATAGGAATAATTCACCACTTGCATGGCTTGATGGTGAGCGAATGTGATGAGCACCGATTCAAGTTTTTGTTGATACCTGAAGTACTCGGCTACCGAGTGCCTTTCTTCGTTGCGCCAATGTTCGGTTTTGATTAGCTGGCCCTCGCTGTTGTATTCGTAAACATAGCGATAGCGGTGCAGCGGGGTTTCTTCGGTCAGTTCGGTCAATAGATCATCGACATATGTAAAATGCCATCGGGTTTCCAGGCCTCCGTTTGATCGGGTAATAAGCACCTCGTTTGTCTTACTCTCTGAGCGCTGTTCGTGGATGGCCCACTGCGTCTGATAACCGTTGCCCAGCGTGAAGATTCTTTTGTTTTCGGTTTGTTTAATGAGCTTGATCTCTTGGTAATGGGTTTGCAAAAAGCTGCTGTTGTTCGAAGCGCTGAAACGCTTGATTTGCCATTGCTGTTCCTCGGCATCGGGCAGCACAAATGTCTTGTCGATTCCCCCGTTCGACTCCCGTTTCCACTCGCTGATTTTGCCATTCTGATAAATGAACGAATCGCGGATGACCTCATGGGGTAGGCCGGTTTTTTGATTTGGATAGTTAATTTCGGTTATTTTTTGCCCTGTATCGAAGCGAAAAATTGCAGGGGGGGCCAGTGCCGAAATCGGTTTGCCGGGGAGCTTTTCGCCCCAGTCGAATCGAACCGATGGTACATTTTTTTTGTCAGATTCCATCCAGTTGACGGGCTGGAGCCTCATGGGGTCACCCGGATCAATGGGCATTTCAACGGGAGCAAAAACCCAGGGCAATTGCAGAAAAAACCACAGCCAAATGGGTGTCATGCGAGGTGAAGGTCAATAGATTGAACCAACTCCTCAAAGGTATCAACGGGCCGCTCACAGAACGTGTTGTGACATACGTGTGCCCAGGTGCGACCGGCTTGGAATTTGCCTTTTAACATGGGCAAACTAGAATCACCGGTGCTGGCGGCAATCACGGCGTTGGGGAGATAGGCCCGATTGATTTTTTTGGCCCATTGCACCGCCTCTTCGCCGGTTAGGCATATTTCGTGAAAGGGTTCGGTGGTCATCAAGGCCAAACGCGCCCAATTACCATAGGCCGGCAAATACCCCTCTGCCGCTTCCCAAACCGATTTCAGCATATGGTGAGCGCGTTGAACCCAGGTTTCGCGGTAGAAATAATTGCCCAGCAAGAATAAATTATGCGCCATTACCGAGTTGGGTGCGGGCATCACATTGTCGGATATTTCCTTTTTGCGCGCAACAAGTGTTGAACCCTCGTGGTGATCAAAGTAGAACAACACCTGCTCGTCGTCGCTGAAATGAGTTACCGTATAATCGGTTAATACGGCCGCTTTATGCAGCCAAAGTTCATCAAAAGAGCATTGGTAGAGAGCAATATAGGCTTCTATCAGAAAGGCATAATCTTCCAGCAACGCGTCAATCTTGATGATGCCTTTTTTGTAGCACCGCAACCAGGAACCATCGGGTTTTTTGAGGGTAGTTTCCAAAAAAATGGCGGTTTGTTGGGCGCATTCCAAGTATTTTGGCTCATCGAAGGTGCGGAACAGATTGCACAGCGCTTTGATCTGAAGGGCATTCCAGGAAAGCAAGAGCTTGTCGTCGAGTCCGGGTTTTATCCTTCGGCTGCGTTCCTGCAACATGCGTTTTTCTGCTCGCTGTAGCAGCTCTTCGGCAAAGGCCTTCGTGAGGCCCAGGTCTTCGGCAATTTGCGGCAGGGTTTTGTCGCGAATAAGAATGTATTGCTCATCTTCCCAATATCCATACCCGTTGATATTGTAGTAGGCTCTTACCACATCAAATTCGTCGGGCGAAAGCAGATTGCGCAGGGCGTTTTCGGTCCATGTGTAATATATACCCTCACGGCCTTCGCTGTCGGCGTCGAATGCGCTGTAGAAACCACCTTCAGGACTTAGCCAATCGCGCAAGATGAACTGAGCCGTTTGCTCGGCAATTTTTTTGTATTCGGGTTTTTGGCTCTCTCGGAAGGCATCGCAGTATAGGTGGACGAGTTGAGCGTTGTCGTACAACATTTTTTCGAAGTGCGGAACTTTCCAGAGCGCATCAACGCTGTATCGCGCAAATCCACCTGCTAGCTGGTCGTAAATGCCTCCTTGGGCCATTTTCTCCAAGGTGAGGTGAACGTGGTCGTGCACCGGTTTGTGACCCCTCAGGAAACAGAACATCAGCAAAAACTGATAGTTAACGGGCAAAGGAAATTTGGGGGCGCGCTGCTGACCGCCGTATTTGAGGTCGAATGATGTCGACCAGCCCTGCACCAATTCATCCAACAATCCCGATTGCATCGCTACCTCGGTTTGCCGGTGAATGAGCTCTTCCTCGCGCAGCACCTTAGTTATGTTGCGGGCGTAATCAAGCACCCGCGATTTGTCGCTTCGATAGAGCTGGTGAAGCGAATCGAGAATGTCTCGCCATTCCTCGGGACGATAGTAGGTACCCCCAAAAATGGGTCTTCCGTCGGGTAGGGTAAAGCAATTCAGTGGCCATCCGCCTTGTTTGTTCATTAGCTGCACTGCGCTCATATAGAGACTGTCGACGTGGGGATGTTCTTCCCGGTCGACCTTGATGCAGATAAAATGTTTATTCATCAACTGCGCGATTTCCGGGTTTTCAAAGCTTTCCCTTTCCATCACATGGCACCAATGGCAGGCGCTATAGCCAATGCTGATCAGGACTAGCTTGTCCTCTTGCTTAGCCCGTTCAAATACCGCGTCGCTCCAAGCCACCCAGTTTACCGGATTGTAGGCATGCTGAAGCAGATAGGGACTGGTTTCGTTGATCAGCTGATTGGGTTCGTGGGTATGCACAGGCGAGGTGTTGATGTGAGCAAGATAGGGAAATAGCAGCAATGCGCTGCAAAGGCCGGGAGGTAGCCATCAACGAAAGAACGGGTCAAATTCGTTTGCTCTGGGGTGGATTCGCTCCCTGCCATACGATTCGTTTGGATCTCAAAGATTGCGATGTGCATGCCTGTCGGGTTTCCTCCACCAATCACTTCCTCCACCGAAAAACCCAGAAAAAAAGGCTGTCTAATAAAATCGACAGCCTTTTTTGCATTTATTTTTTCAATTGAGCATAGTGTTTGTAGAAAAGCGGAATGGTCTCAATTCCCTTGAAGTAGTTGAAGAGGCCGTAGTG
>DASUEB010000161.1:0-4516 GCA_036275295.1 Luteibaculaceae bacterium
TACCGTTAAGGTAACGTCGTAGGTTCCTGGGGTATTATATGTAACGGTTGGGTTGCGCTCAGTTGAAGTGGAAGGGGTTCCGCCAGGGAATGACCAGCTCCAAGAGCTAACATTGTTGTAAGAGTAGTCGGTAAAAGACACCGTATTACCCTGACAGATGGGCTTGTTGGTGCTAGGGGCAAAATCTGCCTTGCAAAGGTTCACGGGCGCCGAAGTGTAGTTTGATCCCGTAGCGGCCAAGTTGGCTTCAGACCAAAGGTTGTTTCGACCACCTGCGGTGCTGGTTAGAGCGGCTCTCATACGGGCTTTCTGACCTTCAGTATACATAGCGTAGCAATATGCATACTCCATAAAGTTTTGGATGTTGTCTTTTTCGTCGTTGGCAGTGCCGTCGTTGCAAGTGTTAAGGTTCAAGTTACAAACGCTAGAACCCGCGCACAAAGGGGTGTCGGTAACGCCGTCATCAGAACCGCAGTTGTTGGCAGCACCGGGGGTATTGCTATTCCCCCAAGTGTGAGCCAAGTTGAGGTAGTGACCCGCTTCGTGGGTAAAAGCGCTCTGACGGCCTGGACTACCGGTTCCAATATTCCCAACATAACTGTGTAAAATTACAATACCGTCGCGAGCTTGGTTGTTGTTTGCGGGATAGTATGCATAGCCAGCAGCACCCGAACCGATGGTTCTTACCGTGTAAACGTTAAGATACTTGTTCGTTGGCCATTGGCGACCGTTTTTAATAGCATCGTCTGCACCTTCGGTCCTGGAATCGAAATAGCGATTGATACCGTTGGTACAATTACCTTGAGGGTCAATGGTTGCAAGACGGAACTCAATTTTGCTGTCAGCAGCTCGGCTCGCAAAATAAGGATCGATATTGGCCGCCGCAGGATTCGTTTTTCTGAACTCTTGGTTCATCACATCAATTGCATTCTGCACTTGCGCATCGCTAATGTTTTCTGATCCACCGGCATGTACAATGTGGAAAACAACAGGGATAATATATACCTGCTCGTTTTTATCGTTGCGATTTTCGTACAACTTCTTGGCGATTTCGTCTCTCACCTTCTGTTGTGCCTCGTAGTCGGCTTTCATTTCTGGGTGCTCATGGAACAATTGCTCCATAACTACTTGGTGTGAACAGTTAAATCCATCACCACTTGGAACCTGTTGAGTTTGAGAAAACGCAGTTCCGGCGGTCATCAAAGCTGCTACCAGTAGCGTTGAACGGTAAAATTTGGTCATAAAATGATATTAAAGGCGATCAAATTTAAAGATTATGTTACCTCGCAGTCGACTTATCAACAGGTTTATCAACCTAAGTTTAACGCAATCTTGTAAACGCAAACAGACAAATGACCCATGGGGAAGGACGAATCCCCGCTAATTATCGGCGAAAACCTCCAACAACACGGGAAGTGATTTGGGCTGAAGTGGGATGTCTAATGATTTGCTTAAGTAGTTGAGAATACCTATTAGAACCTCCCTGCGCAAGGAAGTTTTTCCAATTGAAATGCCGTCCCTAAATAGGGCACTACCGGCCTGAATTACCTCCGGATGCCATCCCGCGTTTGCCCCAAATGCCATCCACGAATCTTCGGGATCAATGCCCAATTCCACCGCAAGCTCAAACAAAAGCAAAACATGGAAATCGGGGGTGTTTTCCTGTTGGGAAAAGACAATTACCCGTTCCTCCAGTAAACCGTATAGCTTAGCGTCTTCAAAATGGGTGGGCAAAACCAGTTGCAGTACCTCGCAGATAAAGGTTATCTGACAAAGCTTATAAGGATCGGCGTAGAGGTTGGCCAATGGATGCAAACTCTGTAACTCTTTTACCAAGTGGAGATCGCCAGATTTCCGGTAGTGGGTTATCTTTAAGAACATGCCCGGGCGCAGAAGCCCGTTTTGTTTTCTATTCTTTCTAGCTCCTTTAACTAAGAAGGATTCCTTGCCATGCAATTTGCTGAACCCTCGAACAATGAGACTGGTGTCGCCATAAGGCAGCGTAGATAGAACCAATACGTCGGCGGTGACAATCATTCGCCATTCATGAGTAAGATTTTACCAACGCCGGTCTGACTTCCGTCGGGGTTAGTGGCTAGAATCAGGTAAACACCCCCATTGAGTCGTTGATTATTCGCCGATAAGCCATTCCAAATCGCCTCGCCTCCTTGGGCATTCAGCGTAGTTACAATGTTGCCGGCAATATCTGCAATAGCTACTTTCACGCCTCGTTGGATGCCCCGAATGACGATCGGGCCTGAGTAACCCGGTCTAACAGGGTTTGGAAAGACATTTACAGCGTTTATTTCTTTGGCAGAAGCAATGGCATCGCCCATATACGATTGAATGCCCATTGAGGTTGCAAAAAAGACCTCCCCCGTTTCTTGGTTAATAGCAAGGCTATTTACCTCATTTGAGAATAACGGAGAGTTTTCGGCCGTGAAGTGTGCAATCTGCGAGGTTCCATCTTCTGAAATCAGGAAAACTCCTGAAGCGGCGGTTGCCATCCATTTGCGATTGGCGCCATCTACCGCTATGGCATTGATCGTTTCCGTCTCTAGAATTTTTTCAAAGTTTCCGTCTTGCTCAATAATGGGCTGATTGAAATTAATGGACTTAGTATCAAATACCGACTCCGAACCAAACAAGATAGCAAAGCCTTTGTTAGATCCTATCCAGATTTCCCCATCCAAATCCTCTGCCATGCAAAAGACCTCATTGCTGGGAAGTCCTCCCTCGTTGACGGTCGTTCCCAACGCCTTCTTGCGATCGTCGGCCGGGTTGGTTAGCGTACCCCCGTCGTCGTAAACATAAAGACCGCTTCGGTGGCGAATCATCCATTTGAAACCGTTCCTCCCCACTAATATGTGACTGATCGCGGTGATAGAAGGCGATCCAAAGTCGGCATTCATAGCGATGCTCGTCCATTCACCGTTGGGTCTTCGGAGCACCAAGCTGTTTGGAGCAAAGGAGTTGGCTACCCAGTGATTGCCTACAGAGTCGTATACCGAGCTGGCAATGCGATAATTGTCGTTGAATCCGGGCACTTCTTGAATCGCACTGTTGCTCTCGTCGAAGATGTTGCTTACTCGCCCGTTATTTATTTCTATTAACCCCCTATCCCAAGATGCTACGTAAAACAATTCGGGATTTGACGGACTTGGGGTAATCCACAGAAAGTCGGATGCTCTTTTGAGCGTGGTGTCGCTGTTTTCATCGGTGCTCTTCCACGCTGTTCCATCGAACCAAGTGATGCCATCTTGGCGATACTGATTGTTGTATGCCGAGTTTACCGCTCCCGTGGCCACATAAAGGTAGTTGCCCTGGGTAAAGATTTTGTAGGCGTTATTGGTCAGCGGTCCGTTTGGGTTTTCGTTGATAAAAGACGAACCGTCGGTGGTGCTGACTAGCCCTCGCGTGTTGTCGGCGATCCAATATCGATTGTTGAATTTGATGAATGCGCGTGGAAGTAATAGCTGGCCTGGGCCAAAATTGCCTGATATTGGCAAAAGCGAACTGCCTTTGAAATCGAACTCGTATCCCGAGAAAGCACCCGCCACAAAAAATTTATTGTTGTCGAAGATGAGTGAAAAAACCTCTGTTCTGGGCACCCCAGTTGAGTTCTCCCATCCCAATGGTGTTTGTCGAGCGATTACGCTTTCTCTATTGCTGTTGACTTCGTTGGCAATTACAATCTCGTTCGATCCCGACTCAACAAAGGTTACCCGACGATTGGGATTGGGTATAGACAAATCTGCTTTCCATGTTTCAAAAAAACTCAAAAGCGGACTGTTGGCAGGGGCTTTCAAGAGTCCAATTTCGGTAGCAGCATACAGGGTGTCGCGATGCAGGGTAAGATCGTAAACCAGCGTATTGCTTCCGTTGGGTCCGATTCGAAAGGTTTCAAGCACCTCAAATTTAATGAGGTCGATGAGTAAAATTCCAAATCCACAACACACATAGGCTTTATTCCCAACGCAATAGATTCCTTTAATCGATTTGTCGCCAATGATGTTTGCCCGTCGCAAATCCGGTATGTTTCGAACACTTCCGTCTTTGTTTAACACATCGATGTTTCCGTTGAGGTAGCCGATGATCACTTGTTTGGACGAGCTGGTACCCAAAGCCGATATGTTCACATCAGAGAGGGCATTGGTTTTTGAATAAGGGGTAATCGATTGATCTTCTTCGTCAATGAAAAGCAGTGAGAGTTTGTTGGCTACAAACAACCCGTTCTCGGCGCGGCAAAAAAGGCGGGTGTCCTGAAAAGACACGTGGTCGCGCCATTGTCCCAGCGAGAGAGGCTGGGCAATCAGTTGAAATGTCCAGCCAGCCAACAGGCAAGCCAATAGGTAGTGTTTTTTCATCATGCCCAATAACGCAAATACGAGAATTAAATTTTATCGAGAGGCAAGATAATGACTTGTATTGTATCTTTGGCGCAGCAAAGGCTCCGTAGTTTAAAGGATAGAATTGAAGATTCCGGTTCTTCAGGTAGGGGTTCGATTCCCTTCGG
>DASUEB010000162.1:0-8825 GCA_036275295.1 Luteibaculaceae bacterium
GGTGTAAATGGTGGAAGCGCTCTAACCTTGCGCTTTTTTGATCCCGACGAGGGTGTTATGGACTTATGGGTGAATGCGTTCTCGAACAAAGGCAAAAACATTGAACAGCGTCTGTGGGTTAGTATACCCTCTAGTGGCACTTACACGCTTTCATTCAGTAATTTGGAACCATTATTCGAAGGCTACTCCTGTGCCGTGTTATATGACTCTATTGCCGGTGAATACATCGACTTAAAAGAACAAACCTCTTACACCTTTGCATCTGATGGATATACAGGCGTTCGATTCATCCTTTACCTTACCCCCATCAAAAAAGGAAACACGCTTAAATCCTTAGATTGGGCTTCCATTAGCGATGCTCCGGTGTGCGAGTTGGGCAATAAACCCAGCCCAGTTAGCAGCGAAAAAGCCAATACTTGTAATGCTTTGACCAAACAGCGAGTGGAATTGGGCAATTCGGTTTACCTCGATGCACGCTTGACAGATGCTGGGAACACCTTGAATGGCGAAGTAAGTGCGTCTGAAAATTGGATGGTTGCTTGGAAATGGCAGGGTGAAATCTACCCATCTCCGTCGATTCAAATTTACAAAACGGGTGAAAGTCAAGCGATTGAAGTAATTGGATATGACACCGAGCGCGCGTGTCGGGCGGGTCAATTGCTTTCGGTAAAAGGAATTTTTGATGAAGCGGCTACCGGCGTGAAGATTTGGGGCGGTGAAACAGGAATCCAATACCAAAGCGAAGAAAGGGTTGAATCAATTACCGTTTATGGCCTCGATGGCAAACAAATTTGGCATAATATTGCCCCATCCCAGCGCGACCTCATATCCCTGCCGAACCAAAGGGGTGTATTCATTGTTTCCCTCAAGACAGTGAACCAGACGGTATCGAGCCGGGTTTATTTGCCATGAAAAAACTAGTACTCGCCGCCTTCACAGTCATAGGAATTACCACTACCGTTCAAGCCGACCCCCTACCAGAGGGCGAACCCGTTGAGGCTCCTCTGGATGGCGGATTGATCTCCGCTCTGGGGGGAGCTGCTGTAGTGGGTTATCGCTACATTACTCGGACGAAAGAAAAAAATGAAAAATAAGAACTTTGTAGCGCTATTTAGGTGGGTTGCGGTAGCTGAAGGGATAAGCTACTTGATGCTATTTGCTGTAAGTATGCCCTTGAAATACATTTGGGGCATAGGCCAACCCAACAAGGTAATTGGCATTGCTCACGGCTTATTGTTTGTGGTTTATTTGATGATGTTGCCCGAATTGAGGAATGTGCTTCGCTTAAACGGAAAGGCAATGTTTTGGTTAATCATTGCCTCGTTCCTACCCTTTGGCACGTTTGTGGGCAACAAACGCGTGATTGAGCCCGCGGAGCAAAGTATCAACTGAGCTCAAAAATCACACTCTCACTTGTATATGAGATAATTTCCCTATCTTTGCCCCTCAAAAAATGGCAGGGGTGGCACTGTCTATTCTAACAACTCCTAACAGTCACCGGTAGGATACAAGTATTACGGCACACATGGCCATTTACAAAACCATTACTCCCAACCAAGATTTTGACTGGGACAAATTCGAAAACGGAACCGAATCATTGGCGCAGAGCACGCTCGCTACCATGGATACGCAGTACGAATCGACCCTTACTTCTATCAACGAGAAAGAAGTAATCAACGGTACCGTTGTAGCGATTACCAAAAAAGAGGTAGTTGTAAACGTAGGGTACAAATCAGAAGGGATCATCGCCCTATCGGAATTCCGTTACAACCCAGACTTGAAGGTTGGAGATGTAATTCCTGTTTACGTAGAATGTCAGGAAGACAAAAACGGTCAGTTGATCATTTCTCACAAAACAGCCAGAACCTATTCGGCTTGGTCGAATGTCAACTCTGCTTTGGAGAACAACGAAATCGTAAAAGGATATGTGAAGTGTCGCACCAAAGGTGGTCTTATTGTTGATGTATTTGGTCTTGAGGCTTTCTTGCCCGGATCTCAAATCGACGTTAAACCCATCCGCGACTACGATATTTACGTGGGCAAGACCATGGAGTTCAAAGTGGTTAAAATCAACCACGAATTTAAGAACGTGGTGGTTTCTCACAAAGCTCTTATCGAGGCTGAGTTGGAAGAGCAGAAGCGCCAAATCATTGGTGGCCTTGAGAAAGGTCAGGTATTGGAAGGTACGGTTAAAAACATCACTTCTTACGGTGTATTCATCGACTTGGGTGGTGTTGACGGTCTTATCCACATCACTGATCTTAGCTGGGGTCGCATCAACCATCCTGAAGAAATCGTGGAATTGGATTCTAAGATTCAGGTGGTTATCCTTGACTTCGATGACGACAAGAAGAGAATTGCGCTGGGATTGAAACAACTACAGGCTCACCCATGGGATTCTTTGGACACCAACCTAAACGTAGGCGACAAAGTAAAAGGCAAAGTAGTGGTTCTAGCCGACTACGGTGCATTTGTTGAGATTGCTGCCGGTGTTGAAGGTTTGATCCACGTATCGGAAATGAGCTGGAGCCAGCACTTGCGCTCTGCCCAAGATTTCTTGAAAGTAGGCGACGAAGTAGAGGCCGTTATCTTGACCTTGGATCGCGAAGACCGCAAAATGTCGCTTGGTATCAAGCAACTTATGCCAGATCCCTGGACTGAAATCGAAACCAAGTATCCAGTTAGCTCGAAACACAATGCAACCGTTCGCAACTTCACCAACTTCGGTGTATTCTGCGAATTGGAAGAAGGTATCGATGGTTTGATTCACATCTCTGATCTAAGCTGGTCAAAGAAAATTAAGCATCCATCAGAATTCTGCAACGTGGGCGACAAAATGGAGGTTATTGTTCTTGAAGTAGACAAAGAAAACCGCCGTCTTTCGCTTGGTCACAAGCAGTTGGAAGAAAACCCATGGGATGTATTTGAGACCATTTTTGAGGTGGGTACCGTTCACAACGGAACCATTATTGCCTTGGACGGAAGCTCTGCCACCATTGCACTTCCTTACGGTGTTGAAGGATACTGCTCAATCAAACAACTGAAGAAAGAAGACGGTTCTAAGGCCGCGCTTGAAGAAAGCCTTGACTTCAAAGTGGTTGAGTTCAACAAAGACGCTAAGAAAATCGTAGTATCACACACCCGCACTTACGAAGAAGGAGCTGATGAGCCTAAGAAAAAAGGCAAACCAACCGGTGGTAAGTCTAACGATGTGAAAGCCAACAACGAGAAACTTGAGAAAACTACCTTAGGTGACTTGGATGTTCTGTCACAGTTGAAAGCTGACATGGAGAACAAAGAGAAGAAGTAATCTCTCAGCATACTTTAGAAAGGGCGACTCAGGTCGCCCTTTTTTTGTGCCCAACATTGTGTATTTTCGATGAATGAAAAAGCTCCTCGTTCTGCTATTCACCCTACTCACCAGTCTGGTCGTCAGTGCCCATGACTCTTGTGCTACTCGATTCAGCGAATTAGAGGCCCGGCTGCTGCCTTTGGGTTTTGTAGATCAACGTCAAATTTTTCAGGAGCTGGAGGCATTTCGCAAGGCATGTGGCAAGCAAGAATTTTCGGAGCGCATAGCACTGATCCTTTCTATTGGACTGGGTAGGTTTAAG
The DNA here is from genome assembly GCA_036275295.1 of Luteibaculaceae bacterium. Lineage (GTDB taxonomy): Bacteria > Bacteroidota > Bacteroidia > Flavobacteriales_D > Luteibaculaceae > DASUEB01. The sequence goes on from DASUEB010000162.1 coordinate 3,615, forward strand.
GAAACTGACGGAAGGGCTTACCTCAATGAATACGGCGATGAGTTTATCTATCGGTTGGAGCACGAGGGCAGAAAAAATACGGCTGCTGATAACCCCTCTAAACTGCGCAAACTAGGCTATAATCCACTCCGAAGCCAGCTCGATAGCTGGGTAGCCGGCTTAGCAGAAGAAGTTTTGGGTTTTACCCGAGGCCAATCGTTTGAAACAGCCCTTCTTGCCCTTTTCAGCGGTAGAAGTTCTGAGATAACTACCTACTGGGATTGGCAGGAGGAATTGTACGAATACATCCACCCTTTTTATCTTCGCTTGGGCAACTACATGAATTTCGGACCGGTTGATAACCAGCGCATCCCAAGCAGTGTTCGCATAGATCTGGGCATAAAAGCCAGAATAATGGGTCACTGGGGGGCCTATTTGGGATTTAGTTTTGTTCCCTTGAATAAAGCCATGTCGTACGACGTGCTTATCCGTGCCGTTAAACTTACCACGGAGGCGAACAACCTTGGCCAGTTTAGCATTGGCCCTCGATACACCCAAAAGGTGAGCAAACGCACGTCGGTTGCGGCCAACTTTGGATTGGCCTACCAATTTTTGGATACGGATATCAAAAAATACTCCCTTCGCAACAACGAGGACAGCACTGATTTTTTCACTTCGTCCCTATCCTTTCCGGTGGTATTGGAACTGGGGCGAGATGGGAGTTATTTTGATTGGGGCGTATTTTTGGGTTATCAATTCAGTTGGTTTACCATCGACCGACGTATGTTGACCACTCTAAAACCTCATGCCTTTTCAACCGGCCTTTACGCCCGATTTTAATGAAAGAATTATACGATTTAGAAATTACCAACCTGGCGGAATTGGTTGATTTAGCGCCCGGCTCTGTTGTTGAAAATTGCCGACTGCAAGGACTGGATTTACAGGCGGTTTCTTTAGATGGCATTCGATTTGTGGATTGCGATTTTAACACCTGCAATGTGAGTTCGGTTCGTCTTCACCAATCGGCATGGCGCGGCGTTCATTTTGAGCACTGCAAGCTGATGGGTATGCGCTGGGACACCGCAAAAAAAGAAGGTTTTGCGGTATCATTCAAAGAATGTACACTGGACTATAGCGTGTTTGCAGGTATTGACTTAAGCAAAAGCGCATTTGTTGCGAGTTCGTTGCGGGAGGTGGCCTTTGAAGGTTGTCATCTGGCAGGGGTTGCCTTTGAGCGATGTCGGATGGCAGGGGTAGTTATTACTGGCTGCGATTTGCGAGGTGCGGACTTTAGAACGGCTGTTGACTGGACCATACACCCTTCTGAAAATCAACTGACTGGGGCCCGATTTTACCGCGATCAACTCTGGGGCCTGCTTCAGCATTTGGATTTGGTCATTGAGTAAGTTCATATTTTGCTACATCCTTCGATGTTGAGCTGTTATGCGTTATTTGTTGGTTTTAAACCCCTGCTGTAACCCGTGAAAGCCTCAATTCTTGGTATCGCAGGCTTTAACCGTGTGAATGGTATACGGCAGGATTTTTAGCCTTTTTGAACATTGCCATGGCTTGGAAACACGGGCTAAACAGTGAAAAAACGAACAGGTGTCTGGATTCGGAATAAGATCGGATCAAATGTGCAAATTGGCTATATATTTGCAATCATGGCAATGCAATCCTTAACGCTACTCAACGATCAGCAGGTACAGCTGGCCCTGCGGCGATTAGCTCGAACCTTGGTTGAGAATCACGACCGTTTTGAACAAACCGTTTTGCTGGGATTGCAGCCCAGAGGTATCCATTTTTGCGAGCGATTAGCTGCTGAGATACGCTCTATTATTGATGCTCCGCTTCATGTGGGCAAATTAGACATCACCTTTCACCGCGACGACTTTCGCCGTCACGAGGAGCCACTCAAAGCCTCACCTACCGAAATTGACTTCTTGATAGAGGGAAAAAAAGTGATTTTGGTAGACGACGTGTTATACACGGGTCGAACGGTTCGAGCAGCCATGGACGCCATGCTGAGTTATGGCAGACCCGAGAACGTTGAACTCTGCGTCTTTATAGATCGTCGATTTAGCAGGCATCTGCCGGTTCAAGCCGATTATGTGGGCCGACAAGTGGATAGCTTACAATCGGAAAAGGTTAGTGTAAAATGGCAGGCCACCGATGGCAAAGACGAAGTAGTTTTATTCACCAGTAAAGGCAGCATATGAGCACACTTCAGACCGATCATTTACTGGGTATAAAAGACCTTAGTCGAGCCGAAATTGAGCTGATATTACAAACGGCTGATCAATTTAAAGAGGTTATAAACCGTCCGATCAAAAAGGTGCCCTCACTTCGAGACATTACCATTGCGAATTTGTTCTTCGAGAACAGTACGCGAACGAAGTTGAGTTTTGAATTGGCCGAGAAGCGCTTATCGGCTGATGTAATCAATTTTTCAGCCAGTGGAAGCAGTGTCAAAAAAGGCGAGACCTTGATTGATACGGTGAACAACATCTTGGCGATGAAAGTCGATATGGTGGTTATGCGACACAGTTCTCCGGGTGCCTGTCTATTTTTGTCGAAACACGTTGATGCAAAAATTGTCAATGCGGGCGACGGCACCCACGAACACCCCACCCAAGCCCTGTTGGACGCTTATTCCATACGTGAAAAGCTGGGCGATGTAGAGGGAAAGAAGGTTGTTATTGTGGGTGATATCTTGCACTCCAGGGTGGCACTTTCGAACATCTTTTGTCTGCAAAAACTAGGCGCTGAGGTAATGGTTTGCGGACCGAGCACGCTGATTCCTCGCTATATACACGAGCTTGGGGTTAAAGTAGAAACCGATTTAAGAAAAGCACTTCACTGGTGCGATGTCGCAAATATGCTCAGGGTGCAATTGGAGCGTCAAGACGACAAATACTTCCCCTCTTTACGAGAATACAGCATGTTGTTTGGTTTAGACAAACAGTTGTTGGATAGCCTTCAAAAGGAAATTGTAATTATGCACCCCGGACCCATAAACCGAGGGGTTGAGATCAGCAGTGAAGTAGCTGATAGCGAGCACAGCATCATTCTGCAACAGGTTGAGAATGGGGTGGCGGTTCGCATGGCTGTGATATATCTTCTGGCAGAAAAAATTAATCGATCATGACCGTTAGCATAACCCCACAGGAAAAACACCATTTAATTCGATTTGAAAACGGCTTACACGAGAAAGCCATCATCGAACTCGAACAGTGGTTTGGAGCCCATGCAGGTGACGTAATCATCGATATGGCCGCATTGCGCGAAGTAGAACCCGCAACGGCACTGTTATTCGGAGATTTGCTCGAGTCGCAAAGCGGCAAACGGCTGGTGATTCTTATCGGAGAAGAAGATCGGCTTTCGCAATGGGCCCTGATACGCGACGACTTTCCGGTAACTCCAACGTATAACGAAGGGATGGATTACTTGTTTATGCTTCAGTTGGAACGCGAGTTGTTGGACGAGTGAAATTTGAAATAACCATATTGGGCAGCGGCTCGGCGGTTCCCACAGTGCGTCGCAATCCCAGCGCTCAAGTGGTGAATATCAACGAGAATTATTCCCTGATAGACTGCGCAGAAGGCACGCAAATGCAGATGCGGAAATTTGGCATTAGCATGTTGCGCATTGATCAGATTTACATCAGTCACCTTCACGGCGATCACTATTTGGGTTTACCCGGTTATCTTCAGACTCTTCATTTGTTGGGAAGAACCCGCCCCATTCAGCTGTTTGGACCCGCCGATTTGATGAAACTTTTGGAAGAGCATTTCCGGATCACTCACAGCATTCCTCGTTTTGAGATCAAGTTTACCGCCGTTAACCATCAGGTATCAACCAAACTTTTTGAGAATAAGCTGTACGAAGTGTGGAGTATTCCCCTCAAACACAAGATTGCCACATCGGGTTTTTTATTTCGCGAAAAGCCCAAATTGCGCAACATCATCGTATCGGCGTTAAAAGAATACCGCATTCCCGTCTACTGGTTGCAGCGCATTAAGGAAGGGAGCGATTACGAGCAAGAGGACGGCACCCTTGTTCCCAACGGTGAAATAACCCTCCCCCCTGCTCCAGTCAAATCATATGCATATTGCTCTGACACGGCCTACAGCGAGGAGATCGTCCATGTCATTCAAGGGGTGAACCTGCTGTATCACGAGGCGTCATTTCTAGACCAGCACGCAGATCGCGCTCGCGAGACCATGCATTCTACTGCTGCGGAAGCGGCCAAAATTGCGGCTTTGGCCGGTGTAAAACGACTGCTGTTGGGGCATTTCAGCGCCCGATACCGAGATACAGAAGAATTCATTGCCCAGGCCAAACCATTTTTTGAAGACACCCTGACGGCTGAAGACGGCATGGCGATTGTTATTTAATTCGATTGAGAAACAGGTGTAGCCTACGATTGGGCGTTTCGCAATTTTTGGCATCAAATACCCTGAATGAGGTATTCTAAAGCCTCTAATCATTTCGTACCTTCGGGACTCCTTAAGGATATGAGCAGAACCCAAATTATTATTGCCGATAGCCAACAACTCATTCGAATAGGTCTAAAAGCCATATTCGAGCGAATGCCCGACATTGAGGTCGTTGCTGAGGCTGAAAACCCGAAAGATCTGCTCGCAAGTGTAAAAAAACTCAAACCGCAGCAAGTCATCATTGACTACACCAGCGCGGGTTTTAGCATCGACGTGGTACCCCAGCTTTTGCAGATGCAATCTGACTTAAAAGTCATTGCCATAACCCCAGAGCAAAGCGGTATCACCCTTGTGAATGCAATAAAAAGTGGTATTACCAGCTATATCAAAAAAGATTGCGAGGTAGATGAAATTGTTGATAGCGTGAAAGAGACGGCCGCAGGGGGCAAGTTTTTCTGCGGAAAAATACTCGAAACGATCCGCAAGGAGTCCATTCAGCTCGACAACATCGACAACGTGGATTTCAGCTGTGCCCCATCGATACTCAGTGCACGAGAGTTGGAGATCATAGGTTTAATCGCCGAGGGGTACACCAACGATCAAATATCCGACAAGTTATTTCTAAGCAAACACACTGTAGCTACCCATCGGAAGAACATCATGGCCAAATTGGGTGTGAACAACACAGCGGCCATTGTTATGTACGCGGTAAAAACTCATTTGGTTAGTCCAAACAAGTTTTTGTTTAGCACGGATATTCAGGCTTAAAATTTCGGTTGGAACCAAAAGGTTT
>DASUEB010000163.1:0-10056 GCA_036275295.1 Luteibaculaceae bacterium
GGGGCATCGATTGGCACTAGGTTTATCGCCACCACTGAGGCTTCGGTGTCTGATGAGTACAAAAATGCCATTGTGGATGCCAAAATGGACGACATCGTGATGACTGAAAAGATCTCAGGAACACCATGCGCCATCATCAATACTCCGTATGCCCAAAAGATTGGGTACCGCCAAAACTGGCTCGAGCGGCAGTTGAATACCAACAAAAAGCTCAAGAAATACTACAAGATGTTGTTGCAATATAGGGGCATGAAGCGATTGGAAAAGTCAATTCACCCGGGCAATTACAACGACCTTTGGTCAGCAGGGCAAAGCGTTCAGCAAATCAATGACATTGCTCCAGTAGCAGAGATTGTTTTACGACTTCGCAGAGAGTTTGAGGAATCGGTCGCAGCTCATCGCTTATAAACCAGCCGTCCCGCAACCCAGGTCTGCGCCACTTTGGTTTTAACTAAATCCGCTTCACTGGCCTTCAGGATGTCCTTGTCGAGCACCACCAAGTTCGCGTATTTGCCCTTTTCGATTGAGCCTAGTTTGTCTTCCCATTTAACCGACAAAGCGGCCCAAATGGTCATTCCTTTTAGGGTTTGCATCCGGTCGAGTCCCTGTTCGGGGTAAAATCCACCCTCAGGCAGAAGTTGCATGTTTTTGCGGGCTACCGATGCGACAAAAGTGGCCAATGGATCCGGGCTTTCAACCGGAAAGTCGGTGCCCAACGCAATGATACCCAATTGTTCAACAAGGTATTTGTAGGCATAAGCATATCGGATGCGAGGTTGTCCGAGCCTATCCTCAGCCCACTTGCTGTCGGATGTGGCGTGAGTGGGCTGCACCGATGGAATAATGCTGTAGTTCTTAAACCACATGAAATCGGTTGAGTCCACCACTTGGGCGTGCTCAATGCGCCATCGCAGGTCGTTTACTCCACCAAGGGCTGCTGCGTAACTTTGTAGAGCCACTCGGTTGGCTGAATCGCCTATGGCGTGGGTATGGGCTTGAAATCCCATGGCCTTAACCCGCTTCAGTTTTTCTTCGAAGTCCGACACCGTAAGGGTGAGAACGCCTTTGTTTCCGGGGTTGTCGTGGTAATCTTTTTTGAGACAAGCCGATCGAGAGCCCAGTGAGCCATCGAGGTAGAATTTAAATCCGTGAACAGCAAATCGATCCTGATTAATGGCCTTGTTCGCAGCGAAGTAGCTGAAATTTTCAGGCAAGTCGGAGGCCATGGCATTGAGGAAAATCTGAAGATCGGCTTCGCGGTAAATACTGTCCAGACGGGTGATTGATTTTAAGGAGAGTCCGGCGTCTACCAGAGCGGTTAGTCCCATTTCAATCAGGTTTTTTTCTGCTTTTTTGTAAAGCGCAAGTTCCTCTGGATAGCTATATGCGGGAGCCAATGCGGTAAAAACATCGTTGGCATTCTCTTTTACAACGCCCGTCAACGCGCCGTCTTTCACCTCAATTATTCCGCCTTCAATTCGAGTGGAGGGGGTTACACCGGCCAAATCAAATGCTTTTTGGTTGACCAACAGGCTGTGCCCGTCAATTCTAAAGAGCACCACGGCCACATCGGGAAGCAACTCGTCGAGCTTCGACTTGTTGGGCCACTCCTTGCCTGGCCAGTCGGTATGATCCCAGCCACGGCCCTGTATCACTTTTTTGTTTGGGTGCTGTTTGGCAAATTCAACCACCCTCGACACCAGTTCATCGTAACTTTTGCATCCCACGAGATCAACCTGATCCAACATTTGAGCATAGCCCTGAAAATGGCAGTGGGCGTCGATAAACCCGGGGTATATAAATTGTTTTTTGCAGTCGATGCTTTCGCTGTATCTAAAATTGTTTAGAATGTCACGATCTTTTCCTACCGCCACTATTTTTCCGTCTTTTATGGCTATAGCCTGTTCTACCGACTCTTGGTCGTCGATGGTATAAACGGTTGCGTTGTACAGGACTATATCAGCTTCCTGTCGTTTGAAGTTGCAAGCCGAAAACACGGCCGATAGCAGGAGCAGCAAAAAGTATGATTTTCTCATGCGATTAATTTTTGTGTAGGTGAGTGGTGTTGGCCTGTGCGGTGGGCATGATTACCATATCGTTAATGGTAACGTGAGCGGGTCGGGTAGCCATAAAAACAATGGCTTCGGCAATATCCTCTGCTTGGAGCGGTTCGTACCCCTGGTAAACAGCCTCTGCTTTTTCCGCATCGCCTTTGAACCGAACCAAGGAAAACTCAGTTTCTACCGCTCCTGGGCAAATGCTTCCCACTCTAATGCCGTATGGAAGTAGATCAATACGCATGGTTTTGGTGAGCGCATCTACGGCATATTTGGTAGCGCAATAAACATTTCCACCTTGGTACGCCTCCTTACCAGCAATAGAACCGAGATTGATTATAGTGCCTTGTTTTTGAGCTTTGAAGAAGGGAATAAACCAACGGGTAACATAAAGAAGTCCTTTGACATTGGTGTTTATCATTTGCTCCCAATCGTTTAGATCTCCTTCATCGATGGTTGATCTACCTGCAGCCAATCCGGCGTTGTTAATCAGTACATCGAAAGATCGCCATTTTTCGGGTATGCTAGTCAAGGCCTTATTCACGCTGTTGAGGTCTTGAACATCAAATACCAGGGGTAACACATCGGCAGCCCCTGCTTCTAGGAGGATCTGTGCCGCTTCTTGAAGGCGGTCAGCGCGGCGGCCGGTAATGATCAATCGGTGACCCATTTGGGCAAATTTCACGGCTGTGGCTCTACCAATACCAGAAGTTGCGCCCGTTATTGCGATGGTTTTCATTTTATGCTTGTGTGGCGCTAATTTCTTAAAACTTTCGCCATGTCGGATCAATTAAAAAGAAAAGCGATTAAAGGTTGGTTAAATCTAAACGCGCTTCTTACTTTTGCCCATTGTACCGAAAAATACCCACAGAAGATATGGAATCAACCCTGACCAAGGATTTGGCAACCTTAGAACAAGCACAAACATTGGGATTGCGCCCGGAGGAGTTCGACAAGATAAAAGAGATTTTAGGTCGTACCCCCAATTTCACAGAGCTATCTGTTTACTCTGTGATGTGGAGCGAGCATTGCTCCTACAAAAACTCCATTGTATGGCTTAAGACCTTGCCAAAAGACGGTCCGCACATGCTCGTTAAGGCAGGTGAGGAAAACGCAGGTTTGGTTGATATTGGAAACGGTTTGGGTTGTGCGTTTAAAATTGAATCGCACAATCACCCAAGTGCTTTAGAGCCCTATCAGGGTGCAGCTACGGGAGTTGGGGGTATCAATCGCGATATTTTCACCATGGGCGCTCGGCCCGTGGCACTGATGAATTCACTCCGCTTTGGTGATCTGAAACTAGACCGCACCAAGTGGTTGGTGAACGGTGTTTCAAAGGGAATTGGCGATTACGGCAATGCGTTTGGCATTCCAACGGTTGCCGGAGAGGTTTTTTTCGACGAAAGTTTTAATACCAATCCATTGGTAAATGCCTTCTCGGCGGGTATTGTAAAAGTGGGAGAGATAATCAAGGCCACCGCTGGAGGGATAGGGAACCCCGTTTACATTGTGGGATCGTCAACCGGAAAAGACGGAATTCACGGAGCGGCTTTTGCTTCAAAAGATATTACCGAGGACTCAGCTAACGACCTGCCGTCTGTTCAGGTTGGAGATCCTTTCCAGGAAAAACTCCTGCTTGAGGCTACCTTAGAATTGGCAAAAACCAATGCGGTGGTGGGTATGCAAGATATGGGTGCAGCCGGGATCACCTGTTCTACCTCAGAAATGAGCGCGGCAGGTGGAGTGGGCATGAAAATTCACCTCGACTTGGTCCCCACGCGTCAAGAAAACATGAAACCTTTTGAAATTCTGTTATCCGAAAGCCAAGAGCGCATGCTGGTTGTGGTTAAAAAAGGAAAAGAGAAAGAGGTTGAGCAGATCTTCGACAAATGGGATATCCACGCGGTACAGATAGGCGAGGTTACCGAAGGCCCCATGATTGAATATTTCTTTCACGGAGAATTGGTAGGTCAAATTCCGGCAAAATCGCTGGTTTTGGGTGGCGATGCACCTGTTTATCACAGAGAATATAAGGAGCCAGCCTATTTCCAAGAATACAAGAAGTTTCAGATTGATTCGGTAACACAACCCGATGATCTGGTTTCCGTTGCAAAGTTTCTCGTTGGCTTGCCCAATATTGCCTCCAAGCGATACATATATGAGCAATACGACAGTATGGTGGGAACAGCCAATATGATCACCAACGATCCAAGCGATGCGGCTTTAGTAAATATCAAGGGAACCGATAAAGCTCTGGCGATGTCGGTTGATTGCAATTCGCGTTACGTGCATGCCGATCCAGAGGTAGGAACTGCCATTGCCGTTGCCGAAGCAGCCAGAAATATCAGCTGTTCGGGAGGCGAACCATCGGCAGTGACCAACTGTCTCAACTTCGGTAATCCATATAATCCCGAGTGCTACTGGCAATTTGTGGGAGCGATTAAAGGAATGTCGAAGGCCTGTTTGAAGTTTGAAACTCCCGTAACCGGCGGTAATGTGAGTTTTTACAATCAGACCTCGATCAATGGCAAAGAAACCCCTGTATTCCCAACTCCAACCATTGGAATGATCGGTGTAGTGGAAGACAAAACCAAAACGATGTCAATTCCTTTTAAATCGAAAGGTGACCTCATCTTCTTGCTGGGAGAGAGCAAAAACGACATCAGTTCATCGGAGTATCTTTACCATTTTCACCAAGTAAAGGCATCACCAGCCCCGTATTTCGACATCGATGAGGAAGCTGATTTGCACCAAGCAATGCGCGGCTTGATCAAACAAGGTTTGGTGGTCTCTGCCCACGACTGTGCCGACGGAGGATTGTTTACCGCGCTGCTTGAAAAGGCCATGCCTAATGGATTTGGATTCGATATCGAGTCGGATGCAGAGGTAAGACTGGATGCCTTTTTGTTTGGAGAAGCCCAAGGTCGTATCGTAGTGACCGTTGTAGAAGCTTTCCGCGATGACTTCATCGAGTTTATGACGCTTTCAAATGTGCCGTTCAACCTACTGGGTCATGTAACCAAGGGAAGAATTGCTGTCGATGGGATCGATTTTGGCGATGTAACCGAATACAAAGAAGTTTATCACAATGCGATTCACCGCCTGATGGGCGCAATGTAAGTTTATGGCTACCATTACACATAAAGAAATTATGCTCAAACTAGAAGGAAATGTGCCTACTGTAGGCCAATTGGCACCCGATTTTACTGGGGTTTTATCAGATCTTAAGGAGGTATCTCTTTATCAATCGACCGCTAAAGTGAAGGTCTTGTTGCCTCTCCCCAGTTTAGATACGGGTACTTGTGCGAAAGAAACACGTCGATTTAACGAATTATTGGATCAGCGCCCGAACCTAGCGGCTTGGGTTATATCGATGGATTTACCATTTGCGATGCGACGCTTTTGCGAATTAGAGGGCATTAAAAACGTGACTGCACTGTCTGATTTCCGCAGTAAAGAATTTGGAGCCAAATACGGAATGTTCATTGCAGAGGGCGCTATGCGCGGTCTGCACGCTCGCGCTGTATTCGTGCTAGATCAAGATAATGTAATCAGACATATCGAATTGGTGGAAGACCTGGGTGCTGAACCCAACTACGAAGCGGCACTAAAAGCTATTGATGCACTGATGTAATGGCATCGAAGTCGAAATCTTGGTCTTCTTTTTGGTCGGCGTTCAAAAAATGGACGCTTCGTCTGATACTGGCCTTTTTCATTGGCAGTATTGCCTTGACATTGATCTATCGCTGGGTCAATCCTCCAATTACTTGGCTGATGTTTCAACGCTGGGCCATGGAAGGCCATGGATTGGAGAAAGATTGGATCGACATCGACGAGTTGCCTAAACACGTTCCTCTTGCCATGGTAGCGGCCGAAGATCAGAAGTTTATGGAACACGCTGGCTTTGATTTTGAAGCTATTGAAAAAGCGGTTAAATACAACGACCGCAAGCAAGGTAAAAAGATCAAGGGGGGAAGCACCATCAGTCAACAAACCGCCAAGAACGTATTCTGTTGGCCGAAGAGAAGTTGGATTCGCAAGGGAATGGAGACCTATTTCACGGTTCTGATAGAGATGTTGTGGCCCAAGAAACGCATCCTCGAGGTTTATGTAAACGTAGTTGAGTTGGGCCCAGGGATATACGGTGTGGAAGCCGCTTCTCAGAAATTTTGGGGACGGTCAGCGGCAAAAATCTCCAGGCAACAGGCTAGTTTATTGGCTGCTGTGCTGCCTCGACCTCTTAAATACAACGCAAAATCGCCGGGTCCATACGTGCGCAAACGCTCGGGACGCATTCAGCGGGCCATGAATCAGATTGCAGTAGACTGGAATTCATAAACTATGTATCGCGCAAGGGGCTGAGTCGTTGGAAGCCTCATTGAATACCATGGCAGGAGGCTTTTCGGCGCCACAATCTGGTTGATCAAACTTAAATTATTCGAGTCCAGAGTTTTATCCGAATCAGGGATTGATGATAATGCCTATTTGAATCAGTGGATTTTGATAGGGAGATCGCGAATCATCTATCAAATCGAATAAAACCATTGGGGCGATATAAGCCTTTCCGCCGGCAGGAATGAGGTATCCGCCACCGGCAAAAAACATGGGAATGGTGGCTCGTCCTGTGAATTCACCCAGAAGATTGTAGCTATCAAGATTGAGTACCTGCAATTCGGCATGGGCAAAAAACTTATCGAATGCGCGATAACGCCCGAGAATCCTACCGCCGTACGTTGAAACTTCAAAAGTTTGACCATAAATCCGCTTGTCGTAGCGCTGATATTGATAAATCAGTCCCGCACCGGCGCTCAACCGATCGGTTAGCTTATACAGGCCAACGGGTGACAGGTTTAATGCCAAGAATCCCCTTCCAAAAACGACATTGAAATCCCCACCATACGATACCCTGTTGAGCCAAGATTCCGAGTTATCTTGGGCAGTTAGTGGTTTGGCGAGGATCAATAGAAAGATCCCCAAAGCACAGGTGGTACAAAAAATATTTATTCTCCGATCGCTCATATCTACGTCAATGAGTTACAATATTACTAATATCGCGGTGCATTTTTGACGGTGCCTTGCAATTGCAGCGCGTTGCGGTTAATCGGAACACCAAAGGATCATTGTGTTGAATGGTTCGATGAATGGCGAGGACATTGGTTGAGATTTAGTAAATTTGAAGCTTCTACGAATTATAACGTCTGATGGAGAGAGAAAACATAAAAAATGAGGTGCTGGATAAATTGCCACCCCATCTTTTAGACCTGGTGATAGATCAACCTTACGACAATTATACCGCTCAAGATCACGCAGTATGGCGTTATGTGATGCGCCAAAACATCAACTTCTTGGGTAAAGTGGCGCACAGCAGCTACTTGAATGGCCTGAAAAAAACCGGGATATCCATTGATAGCATTCCGCACATGTACGGAATGAACAGAATTTTGAAAGAGATCGGCTGGGCTGCCGTGGCTGTGGATGGTTTTATTCCCCCGCAGGCATTTATGGAGTTTCAGGCCTATAACGTACTGGTTATTGCCGCCGACATACGCAACATCAATCACATTCTGTACACGCCGGCTCCCGATATCATTCACGAATCAGCAGGACACGCGCCAATCATAGCCGATGAAGAGTATGCCTCTTATTTGCGATTGTTTGGTGAGATAGGATCAAAAGCCTTTTCGAGCAAACAAGATTATGAATTGTACGAGGCCATACGGCATTTATCGATTATCAAGGAGGATCCGGGAACTCCGGAAGATGAAGTGAGACTGGCCGAGAAGGCCATTGAAGAAATTCAAGCCAATATGGGGGAGCCTTCGGAAATGGCGAAGATTCGAAATTTGCATTGGTGGACGGTAGAATATGGTCTTATTGGTACCGTTGATGACTTCAAGTTATATGGGGCTGGATTACTCTCGTCGATTGGAGAAAGTGCCAATTGCATCAAGCCATCGGTTAAGAAACTGCCTTACACCATTGATGCGGTGAACTATAGTTTTGATATCACCACCCAGCAACCGCAACTATTTGTTACACCCAGCTTCGCTCATTTGAGCGATGTATTAAACGCATTTGCCGACAGCATGGCCTTTAGAAAGGGCGGCACACGAGCATTAGAGACGGCCAGAAACAGCGGCCACCACGCCACTGTTGAGCTAAGCAGCGGAATTCAGGTAGGGGGTGTGGTTGATCGGGTTTGGCAAGATGATCAAGGCGAGGCCATCTATTTTGCCACCGCCGGTCCAACCCAACTGTGTTTCGAGAATCAAGAACTCGATGGGCAGGGAAAAATTCAACACGCGCATGGTTTCAGCTCGCCACTGGGGCGATTGGAAAAATCGGATCGACCGCTTGAACATATGTCCATTGAACAGCTAGCTGAACTGGGAATTATAGAAGGAAACCACTGCGAGTTGAGGTTCAGTAGTGGAATTGCGTTGAGCGGCATCTTAACTCAGATTACTACTCTGCCAAACGGTCTGAAAGGCATCCTTACGTTTGATCAGTGCACAGTGCGTCTGGGAAATCAAATTTTATTTGATCCTTCGTGGGGTATATATGATATGGTTTTGGGAGCTCAGGTGGCTTCTTGTGCAGCGGGTTTACCAGATCCCAGGTCGTTTGGACTCACTTTTGAGGCACCCAAGGAGAAAACCCACAAAATAGAGTACTCCGAAAGCGATAAAAATTTGCACCAGTTGTACAAAAGGGTGCGTCAAATCAGGGAGCAGGGCTTAGGTTATGATGAATTAGAGGAAATATTTGATCAGCTTCAATCTAAGTTTCCGCATGACTGGCTACTGGCCCTCGAAATATTAGAGATCTTGCGAAGTGAAGAGCTGCACGATGGCTTGGCTAAGGTTGCAGAGCAGTATTTAACCACCAAGGCGTTGAACAACGAAGAGCTCAACAAACTCATTCACGACGGTATACGATTAATTGACGCCGATTTCGAATTGGTACATCCTTAAAATATGAAAACCATACTAATCACCGGTGCTGGGAAAGGCATTGGTTTGGAACTTGTAAGACAGAGTGTAGCAAGCGGTCACCGGGTGGTGGCCGTTTCTCGTAATACTGGAGCGCTTGAAAAGATGTTGGGGAATACCTTACATGTGGTCACTGGCGACTTGCGCACATTAAACTGGTCGGACATATTAACCGGCTTGCCAGAGGGGTGGAATCCAGTTGAGGTACTGATCAACAACGCTGGTGCCATAGTCAACAAGCCCTTTTTGACCATTGACCTACGAGAAGTGGAAGAGGTTTATGCCACGAATGTATTTGGAGTGATCCGTTTAATTCAGGATGTAATCCGTCTGCGCCATCATCAAAAGTCGATGCATATCGTCAATATAAGTAGTATGGGGGGATACCAGGGTTCGGCCAAGTTTCCCGGATTGAGTGTATACAGTTCGAGCAAGGGGGCATTGAGTATTTTGAGCGAGTGTTTGGCAGAGGAATTCAAGGAAGAGGGTATTCGTGTGAATGCGCTTTGCTTGGGTGCGGTGCAAACCGAGATGCTTTCTGAGGCATTTCCCGGTTATCAGGCACCTATACAGCCTGGCGAGATGGCCGAATTTATCTTGGATTTTGCGTTGCGATCGGATCGCTTTATCAATGGTAAGGTGATTCCGGTCTCGATTTCCACGCCGTAACTGAAAAATAGTTAGCTGATATTCAGCAGAAAGGGCGAAATCACTCATTTTTTTTTGAAATACTCTTGCATTTCTAAAACTAGATCGCTTACATTTGCACTCCCAAAACAACGGGACACGTTCTTTGAGAGTGAGAGTAGAAGTAGAGTAGGAGGCGCCTGATGAATCAGGAGCTGAGAAGAGAGAAAAGAAGTTTGAAAAAAAAACTTCAAAAAATTTGGTTGGAATAAATACTTTACTACTTTTGCACCCCGCTTGAGAATAACACAAGCGACGAACGACAGAATAGATTAGAAAGCGAAGCTCAACGGAGCGGAGTTTGAAGATAAGATTGAGAG
>DASUEB010000164.1:0-10784 GCA_036275295.1 Luteibaculaceae bacterium
CGTGAAAACCAGCGGCGAGTGGGAATGCCGCACCTACCTTTACAACGAGCAAAAGCAAAGCTACCTTGTTGACAACCTGGAGATTAAATTGTACTATTGAGCGCAGCAGTTGCGTTTTATCGACCCATTGGTTTCACTGAAAATGGATGGGTTATGGTATAGAGAAGTGGGTTAGCGTGTTTTGGATGGTTGGTACATGTGGTAAGAAGTGGTCAGGGCATTGAAAGCCAAATATGGAGGGTATAGATGCTTACCGCAGTGATGAATGAACTGTAAACGGCTCTTTACCAATGACAAAGACTGAGAAAATAAACCAAATGAAGGGTCAATAACCGTTATGGAATACCGTAAAACATTCTTATCGGGAATCATATGAAATCCCGTTTCCAAAAATGGCCAGCTAGCATTTGGGCGATCCTGCTTATTGCTGGGTGCTGCAGTTGGCTGCGATTTAGCAATCCGCGCTGGGAGAATCAGGACTATTCCGGTGTTATTACTTGGGATTTCGCGGGTTATTATACCTACCTACCGGCCACGGTCATTTATGGCGATTTAGATCAGCTTGCGTTTTTCGACAGCGTTAACGCCACGTATCAAATGGCCCCCATGCCATATATGATTCATCAATCGCCCACAGGTAAGAAATATATCATGTACCCCATAGGCGTTGGCCTCGCCTATAGCCCATTCTTTTTTGCAGCACATGGCCTGTGCTCTTTTACAAACCATTCGTCTGATGGATACTCCTTGCCCTATCGATTTGCCGTGTCAATGGGTGGACTTTTTTACGCCTTACTCGGATTCTGGGTTTTGCGTAAGGCACTCTCTTGTTTTTTTCGCGATAGCACGGTGGCAATCCTGCTCATCATGGCCTTTTTTGGCACCAACCTGCTAACGTTTAGCTCTTGGTATCCTTTTGGCCCACATATCCCTTCGCTAGCACTGGCTTCGTGGCTCATTTTACTGACTTATCAGATTCATCAAAACCCCAAAACGCGTCATTTTGTATACCTCGGTTTTTGCTTAGGAATGCTCGTGATCATAAGACCTAGCAATGCGATTGTAGTTTTGTTTCCTCTGTTGTACGGGCTGAACACCAAAACAACTCGACAAAACAAATTGCACCTGATTCAAAAAAACATCTTTCCCTTATTTCTTGCCGTTTTAGCAGCCCTTATTCCAGTAGTCCCACAATTGGCCTATTGGAAGTGGATAAGTGGTCAGTGGTTTTTTTTCAGCTATCCGGGCGAGTGGTTCGATTTTACCCAGCCAAATTTGTTGAAGCAATGGTTCTCACCCAATAAAGGTTGGCTGTTGTATACGCCCATCATGATATTAGCCCTGCTGGTGTTTATTATGAAGGCCACTTGGCGCCAGTCATGGGCCTTGGCCAGTCTTGTTGTAATTGCTTTAGCTAGTTATATCCTCTCCAGTTGGAGCAATTGGTGGTTTGGCGGCGGGGGCTTCTCCCAACGAGCGTATATCGATTTTTATCCTTTTTTATTTCTCCCTTTGGGTTGGGTCTTCCAAGAAGCCGCGGGTCGCCAGCGCGTGCTGGTTATCAGTTTTATGTCGATGTGTTTGATCCTAAATCTCGTTCAGAATTGGCAGTATGACAAAGGAATCATCGGAGTAAATAACGAGACCTTGAGATCGTTTCGCAACAACTTCTTCGTTTTCGACGAAAAAAAGATAGACCGCACTTCGCGTTATCAAGAGTATTTTTCGAATGAAGTGGACACCTTAAATCCCGATGGCTTCAATCCGCGATCGCTGGGAATTCTATCCTTTATTTCCTATCGAGATTCTGCGTTCCAAGGTCATCTCATAGGCAAAGACCAATCATTTGGCCCTCTGATGGAGGAAACAGCCAGTAATATGGGGATACCGCCACGCGGGGGATGGATTCGCGGTTTTTTCCGAATCAAAACGGCCGATACCCTCCATTTCCGCGAGGTCAATTTGGTGGTAGATTGCAAAGATAAAACCGCTCAAAAGACCTATCACTACGCTGTCAATCCCTTGCGTATCACCCAACGACTAGACAGTAATACCTACATTTTAGAAGCGAGATCGGCCTATCCCATCAACCGATTCCCCACCGATGTGATACGAATGTACCTGTATACACTACATCCACAGCAAGTAGAGGTTGAATTACTGGCAGCCGACCTGTACATGATGGAAACCAAATGAAGACAAACAGCTACAAGTCGATAGGAATCATTTGTTTGGCGGGTCTCATATCGCTGCTGATGAGTTTTTCCCAGCATCGCTGGACACGCTTGCAGATCATCCAACAAGATGCCCGTATTTATTACGAAATCCTCCCAGCAACCTTTGTTCATGGAGACCCCACATTTCAATTTTTAGAGCAACCCAACTTCACGCAGCGACACGAGTATTGGCTGGAATCCGATAGCAGTCATAATGGCCGGTTTATGAAATATACCATTGGCGTTGGACTAGTCCAAGCCCCGGTGTACCTCCTCGTCAATGGCGTCTGTGAATTAGTAGGCATTGATCATCCGCCATTCGGAAAAGCCGATCATTTCGCTGTTTTTTTGGCTACATGGCTGGCATATTTGGGCGCTTTGATAGGCTCCTTCAGGGTCTTGAGGCATTATTTTAGCGACGGCGTAACCTCCTTAGTCCTTCTGGCTGTTTTTCTGGCCACCAACGTCTTTCATTACACTTGTTTCTCTCCGGGATATGGGCACATTTACAGTTTACTCGCGCTTTCGTGGCTTTGGTACGTGTCCATCCGACTCCAGGAAACACAGCGTCCGCGCTTGTTTTTTGCCCTCGGTTTGATCTTTGGGTTAATTATTCTTATCCGTCCCACAAATGCCGTTATGGCTCTCATTCCACTGGCAGTAATAGCCGGAAAGCGCGAGAGAGGCAGTTTAGTGTCGTTTTGGCGCCAGCACTTGTCGGGCATTAGCTTGGCCTTGGCCGGGGTCTTTTGCATCGTTTTTCCCCAACTTTTGCTCTGGAAATTTTCTACGGGATCGTGGTTGGTTTACAGCTACGGAAAAGAGTCGTTTTTTTGGTCAAAACCGCATCTAATTGAGGGTTTGTTTAGTTTTCGCAACGGTTGGCTGAGTTATGCGCCTGTAATGATTGGCCTCTTTCCCGGCCTGATTTTGTTGAGAAAAGCCGATAAAATGCTCTTCTGGGCCTTGTTGCTCTTCTTGTTGGTGAATAATTACGTCATCTATTCGTGGTGGTGCTGGTGGTATGGAGGAGCCTATGGCTCACGCCCCCAAGTCGATAGCGCTTTGATAACCGGATTCCTGCTCGGAGTAGCATTAAATCACGTTTGGAATCACCGACAGATCCGCTCAATTTGCGCGCTACTGGTAGTTTGTTTTGCATCGATCAACCTATTTCAGAGTTACCAAGCCTCAATCGGTATACTTCATTGGGACAGTATGACGGCCAAGAGTTACCGCGATATATTCCTAACCCTGAAACCCAATGAATGGTACGAGTATCACCTAAAGCAGCCCGATTACGAAAATGCGGTGAGGGGTAGGGAGTATCCGGTTTTAGTCGATCAGGAAATAACTCCAAAAGCCGGGCTGCTGGATACCACAAATACCTTCTCGCCGGGTATCGAATTAGACCTCGACAGCATCCAAGCTCAGCAGGTTTCTACATTCTATCTCTCCGGCGTTTTTCAATGGAAAGAAATCCCAACACGGGATGTTTTTATGGTGTTTAACACCCTCGACTCGGCCGGCAACTCCATTTCTTACCAATCGTGGTCGATGCACAACCCCAATTTCGAAGTAAATAGGAGGTACGTCATCAAAAAGCAGGTAAATTGGGACAAAACCATCCACCCCGTAGGTTCCAAACTGCGAGTGTATGTCTGGAATCCCGACAAATGCCAGTTTTTCATGGATGCCTATCGCTTATCTAATTTCTAAGGTATGATTACGTGGTTTAAATCAATCTTTCACCCATCGGCCAAAGGCTATCTATCGGCTTGGGCTGCCTTGCTCACCATGGCGGTATACTGCGTGTTTTTTGTGAATGCAAAACGCTGGCGCGACGACGGCATCATTCAACAAGACGTTCGTATTTATTACGAGTATCTGCCAGCCCTATTTACGCATGGTGACCTCTCGTTTTCATTCCTGCAAAACGACTCGGTTGCCGACAGACATCAATACTGGTTAGTCACGCAACCCGAAACCGGGAAGGATGTTCCAAAATATACGCTCGGTCTGGCTTTGGTCTATGCTCCGGTTTATCTCATCCACCACGGAATCGCTCGCGTCCTAGGCCATCCCATAGCCGACTTTTCCACCGCCGACGGATTTGGCATCGCAGTAAGCACCCTGTTGTTTCTGGGAATAGGTCTATTGGCAGCCCGGCGATTATGGCTCCACTGGTTTTCCGATACCGCCTGTGCAATTGCTCTACTAACGGTGTTTTTGGGAACCAACCTCCTGCATTATTCCGTGTTGTCGCCGGGTTATGGCCATGTTTTTTCCTTTGCTTTAGTTGCCTTGTTCGCAAATGAGGCACTTCAATGGGGAAAAACCAACGGTTCCTTACGAGCCGCTAAGATGGGCTTTCTTTTCGGACTTATCGTGTTAATTAGGCCCAGCAATGCGGTAATTGGCCTGTTTGTTTTACTTGTCCTCCCCAACATACCCAACTCACAAGGCATTTGGCAGTTCTGGTTTTCCCGTTGGAAACCATTGCTTATTGCAGCCATTTTTGCCTTGTTAGCAATCAGTCCCCAACTGGTGGTGTGGAAACAAATAACCGATTCATGGGTGGTGTATTCCTACTCAACCGAGCGTTTTTTCTTTCTCCAGCCCCAACTTCTTAAGGTGTGGTTTAGTTTCAGAAACGGCTGGTTTACCTATGCCCCAGTCCTTTTGCTCATTTTCCCTGGTTTTTATTTTTTATTCAAACTCAACCGACCATTGTTCTGGTCGACAGTTCCTTTTTTCCTGATCAATTCGCTGGTAATCGCCTCTTGGTGGTGCTGGTGGTACGGCGGTTCATTTGGCAGCCGACCGCATATGGATGCGCTGGCCATTAGCGCCTTGCCTTTGGTGGCATTCTGGCAAGGTCTGCAACGGCCATACCTCAGAATGGCCGCCGGTTTGATCTCCGTTGGCTTGATTGCCCTCATCGGATTTCAGTTCAAGCAATCTACAAGGGGAATTTTTCACTACGACGGAATGACTTGACCGGCTTACCAAGCTACTTTTTTGAAATCAATTCATCCCCAGAACTACCCCGTATTGATAGAACATCCCGACTACGCGGGTGCGTCTAAAGGCCGCGAGTATCCAATTCCTACCGACACCTTATTACTGGAGGGCACCTTTACTTTGGGGGCGAACACCGAGTTTGCGTTGACCCATAACTTAGACCTGGAACCCCTATACCTAGCAGGTTACACTCGGTTGTTTAACACAATCCAATACAAGGTGACGGGAAATACCCTATCGGATGTATTTTTGGTTGCCACCATAGAAGATGCCAATGGTGAAACCCTTAAATACCAGCGGTGGAATCTCTACAACCCACAAGATGAATGGTTTGTATATCACTTTCGCAAATTTGAGTTCAATTGGGAGTACGACGATCTGAAGTCGCCCAAACGATTAAAGATCTATCTGTGGAACCCAAACAAGCAGCAGATCACCGTGCGGAATTTGCGGGTATCCGACCGTTGATCAACCCTCCAGACACAACTCGTTGATCCATCACTTGGAGTTGGATCGAATAAAATCAGTGAGCGAGCGGTACGATGTTTTTTCGCGAGGCAGATTTGAAATCGGTTCTTCTACCGGCTCTGCACTCGCTTCCGACAGCGCGTTTTCGCTGACATCCGATAAATGAGAGGTCTTATTTCGGAGTCTTTGGGCGAGGGTAATAATTACCTCTATGTCGCCAGCTTCCATGGGTCGCCACTCGCTCTCGCCATGGTATACCTGTTTGTAATCAATCGATACCTCGGAAGTGCGTTCTGAGGGCTCTTCATTGTCGACTCGGGAATCAGGGTATTCTATCAAGCTGCTCGGCGGGAGGGCAATGTCGTTTTCAAGGGGTTCAACATCGATGTAATCAACTGCGGGCTCATTTTCCAAGGCATGCGCTTCCACCAGCATTGGATCGATATCGGCTCCGGCAAGAGCCTCATCTTGTTCAGTTGAGGAATCGGGTATTGAACTATGCGGTGTTACATCGAGATGATTTTGGCCAGCCATCGCCTCATCCACCTCAATGCCAGGAGTTTTCTCAACCACAGGGTTTTCTGATATCTCCTGAATCATCCATTCGGCCACGCCGTGAGCCTCGTAAATGGCTGCATCCTCTCCGGCGTCCAGCATGTTGGAGCGATCAGCAAGTAAGGGTTCTTGTTCGTCTTCGGCCCCTATCAAAACGGCATCGGTCCCTTCCAAAACCTCATCTTCAGTCTTTGCTGTCTCCGCATAAAGACCCTCTGGCTGCAAATTCTCCGAGGCGATCGCTTCCTCAGCTACTTCACTTTCCAAAGCATTCTCTGGCGATGGCTCCATCATCGCTGCATCAGAGCTTTGATCTGTCCGTTCTTCCCTGCTGTCATCCATCGGCTTAGGCACGTCGTCACGCACCAAAACACCGGCATTCATTTGCAGAATGCGATCGCAGAAATAGTGTATGACCTGATGGTCGTGTGAAATAAACAAGTAACTCAAGCCCAAATCCTGCTGAAGCTCAGACAGTAAGTTTAGTACTTGGGCTTGAACCGAGACGTCAAGGGCAGCCACACTTTCGTCGCAAACCAGCACTGCCGGCTCTACGGCCAATGCTCGGGCTATGACGATTCGCTGGCGTTGGCCACCCGAGAATTCGTGAGGATAGCGATCAAAGGCCTCGGCACCTAAACCTACGCGGCTGAGCAGGGCCAAGACTTTCTCTTTCGCCTCTTTTCTCGACGATGCTAGTCGATGAACCAGTATAGGTTCCATGATGCATTCACCGATGCGCATAGACGGGTGCAGCGAACCAAACGGATCTTGGAATATGAGCTGCACTTTCCGAGCCCAATCGCTGCTCGCTTTTTTTTCGCCGGCCTTTATCTCTTCCTCGCCTCTAAACAATACCCTTCCTTCTGTGGGCGCTATCCACCCCGATACAATGCGGCCCAGGGAGGTCTTTCCGCAGCCAGATGGGCCAATTAAGCCAACGGTTTCTCCCGGGAATAGCTCAAAAGAGACATCTTTCAGAATGGGATAGGTTTTTAAGCCCTTAAGCCAACGTTTTTTGGTGTAGCTAAGCGAGATATGCTCCGCGCTCAACAAGGGTTCGGTGCCAATGTTCTTTTTTAAGGCCTGATTTTTGAAGGTTTGTTTGAGAACATCTGCAACCGTTGGTAAATAGCTCCCTTTTTTATCGGCGCTGGGTTTGCACAAAAGCAAGGCCTGAGTGTAGGGGTGTTTCGGCCGTTTTAAGATCTCGGCGGCCGGACCTTGCTCCACGACCTGACCCTGTTGCATCACCATGATGTGATCTGCAATTTCCCTTACGGCATCGAGGTCGTGACTGATAAACAACATGCCGAATCCTTGTTCTTGTTGCTTTTTTTTAAGCAACTCAATAATTTCATGCTGAACCTCGGGGTCTAAGGCCGTGGTGGGTTCATCGGCAATGAGCAGCAAGGGTTGGTTTACCAGAGCCATGGCAATGACCACGCGTTGCTGCTGACCCCCGCTGAGTTGAAAAGGATAGCTTTGATAGGCTTTTTCTGGGTCTGGCAACTCTACCCACTCAAACCATTGTAATACTTTTTGTTTGACTTTCTCCCGATCCAAGGTTTGATGCTGAAGAATCATTTCTTCCACCTGCTCTCCGCACGACATCACCGGATTCAAGGCGGCCATGGGTTCCTGAAAAACCATCGCAACCAATCGACCTCGAAATTTTTCAGCGGGATCTTCAATGAGATTTACCTCCCCCTCATCGGTGTGCAATACAGCCTTGCCTTCAACAATAACCTTTTGATTGGGAAGCAGTTGCATTAATGAAAGGCTGCTTACCGATTTTCCGGAACCGCTCTCGCCCACAATAGCCAGGGTTTCTCCGCGATGTATGACCGCCGAAATCCCAGAGACCACATTTTTATGACCTTGCTGACCGATGATGTCGACGTTTAGTCGATCTATTTCGAGCAGCACACTCATGGCAAATACACAATTTCATCATCCGACAAAATCTCTTTCTGATCCCAGCGCAGACAAAGGTTTGCCAATGCCACTACATCTTTTTGGCAATACACGGCAATGCGCTCTAAATCATCGTCAACCCAGTAAACGCGGGCGACATCTTTACCGCTTATATCGTCCTTAGGTGTCGGTATACCAAATAGGTGAGCCAGAAGTTTGAGGGAAGTGAAGTTCTTGCGATCGCCAAACTTCCACATCTCCATGGTGTCTAAATGGGCCACCTCCCAGGGTTTCTTGCCGGCAATCTGCAAAGGCCCTGGTAAGGGAATGCCATTGATCAACATGCGACGAGCCGTAAAGGGAAAGTCAAACTCCTTACCATTGTGCGCACACAGGGTAAAATGGGGAAATTTCTCTCCCAGTAATGTGCCAAAGGCGGTCAAAATCTCGCGTTCACTGTGAGAGTAGAACGACTTTACCCGAAAGGTCCGATCGCCGTCTTGCCACCTGAAATAACCGGCGCTGATGCAAATGATTTTGCCAAACTCAGCCATCACACCCGCTCGTTCATACAGATCGGCAGGCCCGTGCTCTCCATCGGCGGTTAGATAGGCCACTTTTTCGGCCCATAATGCCTGCGTAACCTCATCAAGCTGCTCGTAAGAAGCCTGAGCTGGAACGGTCTCAATATCGATAAAAAGTATGTTCTTAAAATCAAATTGCATGTCAGCCAATTAAGACCCCAGGTTTGTCTACAATCGGTATTTTAACCTTGTTACTGGGTAAAATACTCTCTGGTAAAAATATAAATCGTTTGTCGTATATGTGGTCATCAATATAAAAACTCACCCAATACTCATTGGTAAGTCCAAATAGATTCGGCATGATCGGTTCAACCAGAACAGCCGTTTGAGGCTCTACCTCCTCAAAAAAATGCCGCAGCGTTGAGGTTCGTATCTTTTCACCCTCCTGCTCACCGTAACCCGTCGAAGAAACCAACACCCGAGTTAACTTGATTTTTTTTTGATTGATGAGGTAAACCCGCCAAATGGATTCCCCGGAGTCGTCAATTTCTTGGGTAATTCCCACGGATACTCCAATAACCTCTGGAAACGCAATATCTTTCTTCATTTTTCAGTAGCTCTCAATGCAATGGCTATATACCGGTAGATGTCTTTGGGATGCCCTTCCTCGTCCACCTCATCGCGTTTGTGACCTACGCGAACCACAACAGCATTTTTTTCAGGCAATAATAGCACATATTGCCCCAATATTCCCCGTAAATAAGGGTAAACCTTGCCTTTGTATGTCACTAACCACAGGCTGGCTGAGCTGTAACGGGTATTTAATTTACCATCAACGGTTTGCAACGGGGCAGGTTGGAAGGCATCGGCAAAGTAGTTGGCCGGTAGAATGACCTGATTGCCCACCTTGCCACTATCAAGCAATAAGCGCCCAATTTTGGCAAAATCGCTAAGCGTGCCATAGATACAACAATAGCTTTTTTCCACCCCTTTTTCGTCGGTACTCCAGTAGGCTGGGTAGGAGGCAGCCATGGGCCGCCACAATTTCTCGGCAGCGTATTCGGCGAGCGTTACACCCGTTGCTCGCCGCAAGCAAAGCGCTAACAAAGCCGTATTTCCACTTTTGTAATCAAACGCAACGCCCGGGGTGCTCTCATATGGCATGTGTAAAACCAACTCGCTTAGGTCGGTTCCGTAATACGCTTTAGCATTATCCGACAACGGATTGCCACCGCTTTCGCTCCAAGCCAACCCACTGCTCATGCTTATCAAATGCCTCAGGGTAATAGAGTCTCTTCCATCGGTAGCAAACTCAGGTAGATACCGCGACACTTTGTCGTCAATCGATGGAATGAGACCCTCCGATTGAGCAATGTAAACCAACATTGCGACTACACTCTTGGCCATACTGAAAGAATTCGACAGGGTACTATCCGTGTGACCCTCCCAAAATTGCTTCATTACAATGGTATCTCCTTCGGCGATCAACATACCGGTTGTGCCCATTTTCTCCAGATAACTCAGCTCCTCACTGTTTAAACGAAAAGATCCCGTATCGATCAACCACTCTTTTCTACCTGCGTTGGCAATTCGATTGGCGTTAAACTTGGAGAGATCATATATCCCAGGGCCCTTCTGACCGCTTAAGTAAGTCATTCTCACTGCTGTAATCACATGGCCATTGCCGGTTAGTTGCAGCAAGCCAACGATAACCAGCACTACGGCCGCAAACACTCCTAGAACTTTGATTATTTTTCTCATGAAATTGAACCGTTTTTTATTTCCGTTGACCTTGTTATATGGCCCTTCAACCGCCGCGTGCAAATTCTGAATATCAATTTATTACATACTGCTTTACATTTCCAACCGACTGAATCCACCCTGTAATGGCCATCTTCTTCAAGATCAGTCCCAACGGATTGTCCGAGCGGAAACTAATCGTTTTCAAAGGTTCACCGATATGGACTGGTCAATTCAAGCAAAAATGTAATGATTTTTTAACTCTGGAGCACCATAATCTAAGTTTTTTCGTTCTTAGTTGCATGAAAATCATTCAAAGGATAGAGGCGTGGGTGAATCA
>DASUEB010000165.1:0-17008 GCA_036275295.1 Luteibaculaceae bacterium
ATATATTCGCGCATCATACCGCTTTTGGCCACTCCCGGACGAATGATGGAGCTGGCGGCTACCAAACGCAAGTAATCGTGTGCCTTTAGCTTAGTAAGCAACATTCGCATGGCGGGCGATTCCACGTAAAAACAACCAATGGCATCGCCTCGACTGAGCATCTTTTCAATGCGTTTGTCCTTGGTAAATCGCTTGATGTCGTGAATATCAATCTCCACTCCCCTATTTTGCTTGATCAAGTGAACCGCATCTTTGATTTTAGCCAGTCCGCGCTGCCCCAACACATCGTACTTGTGCAAACCTATATCTTCGGCTTCCAACATACTGAACTGGGTTGTAGGAAAGCCTTTTGGAGGTAAGAAAGTGGCGCTGTAACGGGCAATATCTTCGTTGGCTATGACAATTCCGCTGCTGTGTATACTGAGGTGACTGGGAAATCCGTGAATGAGTTGGGCGTATTTTAAAACGGCTCGAGCCAACTTGTCGTTGGGTTGATGACGAGCCTGTTGAAGGGCATCGATTTCATGTGCTGGAAGGCCGAGTACCTTGCCGATTTCACGCACAACCGACTTGAACTGAAACGTAATATAGGCTCCCAATAAGGCTACCTTGCTCCACGAATGGGTATCAAACAGATAACGCGTAACATCTTGTCGGTCGGTCCATGAAAAATCGATATCAAAATCAGGCGGAGTACTCCGATACGGATTGATAAAACGCTCGAAATACAGATTGAGTTCAATGGGATCGACATCGGTAATTCTCATCAGGTAAGCAACCAACGAATTGGCTCCGCTACCTCTTCCTATGTAGTAGTATCCCTTTCGCCGGGCGTAGTTAACCATATCCCAGTTGATGAGAAAATACGGCGTGAAATTCATCGACGTGATCACCTGTAGTTCACTCTCCATCCGCTCGGTAACCTGTGCAGGAACATCTGATCCGTAGCGATACAAGAGGCCTTCTCGACATTGGTTGCGCAGCAGTTCTACATCGGCGCTTAAACTTCCGGTGTATGACTTTTTGTTCTTCGTCGAATCAAAATCGATCGAAACCTTGCATTGATTGAGCAATCGATGGGTTTGCTCCACCAATTCCGGATAGGCTTCAAACCGCTTATGAAGCTCGGTTAGGTCAAAGACCCGATCATCGGGCAAACCCAATTCAGATGCGGGCAGTTTGCTCAACAGCTGATTGTTGTCGATGGCGCGCAAGAGGCGGTGAGCATTAAATCCCGTTGCATGCTCAAAGGTGGTAGACTGCAAAATCACACAGCGCTTGCGAAATGAGGCGCTTTGACTAAAAAGTTTATTCACCTGGGCCACCGATACCCCAATCCATTCGAAATCGCGAAGCGGAAAATGATGATACGACTCCCACGGATAGACCACCCATGTGTGTTGCCATTGGGGCGCTCGCTCGGGAAAGCTCTCTCGACGGTGCAAGAATTGAGTCAGGTATTGATTGATTTCATACAGTCCTTCATTGTTTGCGGCAATAGCCACAAAACACTTTTGGGCGCCGTTTCTAAAATCGACTCCCAAATAGGGTTCAACCCCGTATTGGGGAGCCAAACGCATAAAATTGACCCACGCTGAGGTGGAGTTGATGTCGGTGAGCACCACTCGATCGTTGCCCGATTGACGCGCCAGTTCCAACAGCCGCTCAATAGATAAGGTGCCGTATGAATAACTGTAATAGGTATGTGCATTTAACCACATTACGCCCTGCGATGTGCCGGAATGACCGGCGGTTGACCGTTGAACGGATTGCTCCTGCCTATGCCCGTAGACCCCATGGCAACAGCGCGCTTAATCGCATCTTGCCCGAAGCGATTGCGTATCGTATCCATGGCGTGAAACAGGCGAATCTCTTCTTGTGTATCCTTAAATAAATCAATCTGGTAACCTCCACTCACCAAATTGCTATACCGAACACCTACCAAACGCACCAAGACCCTTCGGGAGTAGAGCGATTCAAAGAGCGACAAAACCACCTTGATCAACTCAGCATCGGTAGAGGTATAAGGAAGCTGCTGTTGCTTGGTTACCGTCTGAAAATCGGCATACCTAATTCTCACGGCTACACAGGCGGTAAGCCGATTGCCGTTGCGCAACTGGTAAGCCAAATTCTCGGCCATGGCAATAACAATGCTGCGGAGCTTAATCATATCAGTGGTGTCGCGCTCAAACGTCCGCTCCAGAGAAATCGACTTCCTATCGTGAAAAGGAATGACTGGACTATCGTCAATACCATTGGCCTTTTCCCATAAGCTCATTCCGTTTTTACCCAGTAAACTCACCAGCAAATCAGGGGGCATCGATTGAACCGTCTTTATCCACTGAATCCCCATACTGCGGAGCAGTTGATAGGTCTTATCACCAACCATGGGTATTTTCTTGACCGATAAAGGCGCCAGAAATTGCCGTTCATCGCCTTGGTCAATTTTCCTGTAATTATTGGGTTTGGCCTCTCCTGTACCGATCTTGGCAACTACCTTACTGGTTGCCAAACCAAAAGATATAGGCAATCCGGTCTCGCGCATGATGCGATCGCGAAGCTCTTGCGACCATTTGTAACATCCGTAAAACCGATCCATGCCCGTGGCATCGATATAAAACTCGTCAATTGATGCTTTTTCATAAACCGGTGATGACTCCCGGATTATAGCCGTAACCATATCCGAATATTTGCTGTACGTAGAGCTATTGCCCCTAATCACAATCGCATCGGGACAAAGCTGCCGAGCCACCCGCATGGGCATAGCCGAGTGGATCCCAAATTTCCGAGCTTCATAACTGCATCCCGCTACCACTCCCCTATCGCTTGTTCCACCGACCAATACAGGCTTTCCCACCAAGCGACTATCCTGCAACCGCTCACATGACACAAAAAAAGTGTCCAAATCCAAATGAAGAATCGCTCTTTCCATTGTTTGTTTTATAAACAATATTGTGTTTACAATTTAAACAACAAGAATAATCAATGCAAGTAAAAAATGAAAAAATCAACCAATGAACTGATGGAGAGCTCCATAAAAAAAGGCTGCCTTTTTTTTGAAAAGACAGCCTTAACATCCGTTGATATGTACCTTTTAACGCCTTAATTTGGAGGCCAGCAGCGTGTTCTTCAAGAGCGCTACCCGGGTCATTGGGCCCACTCCACCGGGAACGGGAGTAATAAACGATGCCTTGGGAGCCACTTCGGCGTAATTCACATCGCCAATGAGGCGAAATCCATTTTTCTTAGTTTTATCCGTTATCCGAGTTATTCCCACATCAATTACAACAACTCCGTCTTTCACCATATCCCCAGTTAAGAACTCGGGCATACCAGTTGCTGCTACGATGATATCAGCCGAAAGGCATAGCGCCTTTAAGTTGGGAGTTCGCGAGTGAGCCAGTGTTACGGTACAGTTGCCCGGATAGCTATTTCGACTCAGCAGGATGCTAATCGGGGAGCCTACAATATGACTCCGCCCCACCACTACACACGATTTGCCGGCCGTTTCGATCCCGTATCGCTCAATCAACTCGATGATCCCATACGGTGTAGCCGGCAAAAATGACGGCAAATTGAGCGCCATCTTTCCAATATTCTCGGGGTGAAAACCATCTACATCCTTGGCCGGTTTGATGGCCATGGTGATCTTCTTCTCGTCAATGTGTTTGGGCAATGGCAATTGAACAATGAAACCATCGATATCCTTGTCCCGGTTCAATTTATCAATCAACACCAACAATTCTTTTTCGGTGGTGGTGTCACTGAGTTTGATGAGCGAGGAACTAAAACCCACCTCCTCACAATCTTTCACTTTTGCATTGACATAGGTAATACTGGCGCCATTGTCGCCTACAATAACAGCGGCTAAATGCGGCTTCTTGCCTCCATTGGCCACCAAGTGAGCCACCTCAGCTTTAATCTCTTGTTTTATCTGCTCTGCAGCCTGTTTACCGTCGAGTATTACCATATCTGATTACGCTTTTAGAACGGGCGTTTCATGCCCTTCATTTGTTTCATCATGTTCATCATTTGCGACTTGTTCTGCATCATTTTCATCATTTTGCGTGTGTCGTCAAATTGTTTGATGAGTTTGTTGACATCGTTAATAGAGGTTCCGCTGCCCAGGGCGATACGGCGGCGGCGCTGCACATCGAGAATATCTGGATTTTCGCGCTCTGTCGGGGTCATCGACTGGATGATCGCCTCTACACCTTTGAATGCATTATCGTCAATTTCTACGTCTTTCAACGCTTTGTTCATGCCTGGAATCATGCCCATCAAATCTTTCACCGAACCCATTTTTTTGATCTGCTGCAACTGATCCATGAAGTCGTTAAAGTTAAACTGATTCTTGGCAATTTTTTTCTGAAGTTTCTTGGCTTTTTCCTCGTCGAATTGCTCCTGCGCGCGTTCTACCAGAGAGACCACGTCACCCATACCCAGGATTCGATCGGCCATACGCTCGGGATAGAACACGTCGAGCGCCTCCATTTTTTCGCCTGTACCCACAAATTTGATGGGTTTATTGACGGTGGATTTAATGGTAAGAGCGGCACCCCCTCGGGTATCACCATCGAGTTTGGTGAGGACTACCCCGGTGAAATCTAATCGATCGTTGAATGCTTTGGCCGTGTTAACCGCATCTTGACCCGTCATCGAATCGACCACAAAGAGGGTTTCCTGTGGTTTAATGGCTTGGTGAATCGCCTCAATCTCAGCCATCATCTCTTCATCGACCGCCAAACGACCTGCCGTATCGATAATCACCACGTTGAAACCTTTGCTTCGGGCGTGGAGAATGGCATCTTGAGCAATCTTCACCGGGTTTTTTTCTTCCCGATTGCTGTACACCTCAATTCCAAGCTGCTCTCCTAATATGTGCAGCTGATCGATAGCCGCAGGGCGATATACATCACAAGCTACCAATAGCGGATTCTTCCCTCTTTTTTTAGCCACAAAGTTGGCGAGCTTGCCAGAGAAAGTTGTTTTTCCACTACCCTGAAGACCCGACATCAAGATTACCGCAGGATTGCCTTGCACATTGAGTTCTACCATGCTGCCACCCATCAGTTGGGCCAGCTCGTCACGGGTGATCTTTACCAGCAATTGACCCGGTGAAATACTGGTCAATACATTCTGACCGATGGCCTTATCCTTTACCGTATCGGTGAATTGCTTGGCTATTTTAAAGTTAACGTCGGCATCTAAAAGTGCTCTTCGAACCTCTTTTAAGGTTTCGGCTACGTTAATTTCAGTGATTTGGCCGTGACCTTTTAGTACTTTGAACGCGCGGTCAAACTTATCGGATATATTCTCAAACATGCTGTTTCAGGATCAGGGGGCAAAGATAGTAATCCCAAATCATGCGGAAGAATTTTTTAGGCTGTGATCTGCAAGGAAGTTACGTCTGCATAACTCCTCAATAGCCAAGCCTCTCGCGCTGCGTTGGAGGACCGAGAACGCTTTTCACTGAAAAAAGGATCTCATCTTCCGGTGCGCGCCCGGGTGACTGCGAGCAGCAGGCTGTGTTTACATTCGCTCTGGAGCTTCGATACCCAACAAGGCAGTACCGCGCTGAATAACCTGCGCAGTAAGACGGCAAATCTGCAACCGAAGACTCAACAACGCGGGGTCTGCTTCCTTCAGAATGGGAGTGGTTTGATACAGTTGATTAAAATCTTTCGCCAGTTCGAACAAATAGTTGGCAAGAACAGCTGGACTGTAGGTTGATCCTGCCTCGGCTATGATATCGGGGAATTTAAGCAGTGTTTTTATAACATCTCGCTCGCTGGCGTTGAGATGAATATGTTCAGGTAAGGCATGGAGTTCCTGATTCGATTTTCGGATGATCGATCGAATACGAGCATGGGTATATTGGATAAATGGGCCCGTATGACCTGCAAAATCAATACTTTCAGCGGGGTTGAAGAGCATTCGTTTTTTGGGGTCTACCTTGAGAAGAAAGTACTTAAGAGCACCCTTGCCCAATTGATCGAAAAGGATGTTGCGCTCCTGTTCAGTGGCGTCTTCGAATTTGCCATTCTCTCCGGAAATCTGACGGGCAGTATCGCGCATCTCGGCCATCAAATCGTCTGCATCGACCACTGTGCCCTCGCGAGATTTCATCTTTCCAGTGGGAAGATCAACCATGCCATAACTCAAGTGGTGACATTCTTTTGCCCATTCAAACCCCAATTTCTGTAAGATCAGAAACAAAACTTTGAAATGGTAATCCTGCTCATTCCCCACCGTGTAAATGAGTTGCGAAAGCTCTGGTTGGTCTTTGTATCGCAATATGGCAGTTCCAATGTCTTGAGTCATATATACCGCAGTACCATCACCGCGCAAGAGGAGTTTTTCATCCAATCCATCGGGGGTGAGGTCAACCCACACCGATCCGTCTTCTTTTTGAAAAAACACACCTTTCTCCAATCCTTTCAATACTTCTTCCTTGCCCAGCAGGTAAGTATCGCTTTCGTAATAGAGTTGATCAAAATCCACGCCCATTTCGCGGTAGGTTTGCTCAAAACCTTGGTAAACCCAACCGTTCATGGTTTTCCACAAATCAAGAACCGCCCCATTACCAGCTAAGTGCTGCTCCTCCCATTGGCGAAGCATTTCCTGTGCTTCCAACAAAATGGGTGCGTTTTTTTCGGCCCACTCCTTGCTCTGACCGCTTGCAATGGCCTCGTTGATTTCGGCTTTGTACTGCTGATCAAAAATTACATAGTACTTTCCCACTAGCTTATCGCCCTTCAAACCGCTGGATGCCGGCGTTTCGCCGTTTCCATATCGCCTCCAAGCCACCATGCTTTTGCAAATGTGAATTCCGCGATCGTTGATGATCTGCACTTTGTGCACCCTGTGACCGTTGGCCTTTAAAATTTCAGCTACCGAATACCCCAAGAAGTTATTTCGCAGGTGGCCCAAGTGAAGTGGTTTATTGGTATTGGGGGAGCTATATTCCACCATAATGGTTTTCGGCTGAGCCGGTTTCCATTGACCGTAGTCAGGTTGGTGAATAATGGCATTGAATTGACTCACGAAATAGGCCTCGTGTACCTCGAGATTGAGAAAACCTTTCACCACATTAAATCCGACAATCAGAGGTGAGTGCTCTTTCAGAAATTCACCTATAGACATAGCCACCTCATCGGGGCTTTTACCTGCCGTCTTTGCTATTGGAAATACGACCAGCGTGATATCGCCTTTAAACTCCTTTCGGGTTTGTTGAAATTGAATCTGGGCATCCGTGAGCACCTGAGATGGGTGAATAACGGAAAAAGCTTGCTGAATCAGCGGCGTTAAAGTAGCGATAATACTCATTGGATTGAGGCGTTTCGGCGTGAAGGTCGCAAAAATAGCGTTTCCTACCGTAATGCCCTAGGCTCTGGGCAAAAAGACAGGGGCCATCATGTGACCAACACTCCCTCCGCCATAGGTTTCGATGGTGTTGATATCGCTGCTCAGGATCTCTCCAAAGCGACTGATACGCGCTTGGGTCTCCTCGCTTAAACTGCGGTGCGCCCGTTTTGACATCACTACAAATTGCTGGTCGCTGTTGTTGCGGAGGCAAATTGAGTTGCCAGCAAAATTGCGCGCTTGATCGGCACTGAGCTCTATGACCTCTTTCCCACCTCGCTCGAGGGATTCGCGAACCTGATTTCGCTGGGCGATATCGGGAATTAGCTCTAAGGCGGCTAGCGCAAAATGCTCGCCAATGCTAATCAGAATATTGGTGTAAAAAAGTGATTTTCGCTGTTCACCAAAGACGTATTCAGCAGAAAAAATAACCGGTGTAAAACCAAAGTCGGCGCAAAAGCGCTCCACCAAATCGCGGTGGGTTCGGGTTGACAAACAAGAATAGGCCACCTTGTTGATTCGGTCAATTACCAGAGAACCCATACCCTCCAGGTATTTCCCCTGCTTTTCGAAAGGACTGTAGTCAACCAACTCTTTAAGTTGAAAACCATGTTCTTTCTGCATTTTATCGATGATATCCATCCTGCGCTCGGCATGCCTGGATGGGGCCTTAAAAGGATACAAAACCACTTTACCACTGTTGTGGAAGCTAAGCCAATTGACAAAAATGGCATCGGGTTTTTTGGGTGCGTCGGTATCATCCTCCACAATTACCTCAATGTCCTTTGAACGCAGAAGTTTGATCAAAGTATCTTGCTCTTTGCTGGCGGTTTGGTGTATGATCGTTGCAAACTGATCAGCCTTGGCCATGAACAAGTTATCTTCAGCCGTTTCAGGGTTATAACCAAAAGCCTTTGGTTTTATCATCAATACAGTTGAGGCAACGGTTCTATACATACGGGATACACTTTCAAAAACTAACGTGAAGATAATGAAATCGCGCTCAAATGCAAGGATACCCCAAATTTTAGCCCTACAAAAAAGGTTACTAACATCTATACGTTGGATATTAGCCGTCTCGCTTGGGGCTATACAATGCTGATAGCCGTACTTTTACTTTGCAAATTAGCATCTAACATGACCCAGCATACTGTTCAATTTTACGCAGAAGATAAAGTCGGTTTTTTGATTTTGAACCGACCTGACAAACGAAATGCCCTGAATTACCAGTTGGTAGCCGAATGTAAGGCATTGCTTAACGAAAATCGCAACAACCCCGACGTTCGGGTTATCGTGATCAAGGGCGCGGGGGAAGTCTTTTGCGCGGGTGCCGATTTAGAAGTTCTTAAATCACTTCAGACCAACACCTACAACGAAAATTTAGCCGACAGTACTCACCTGGCCGAATTGTTTGACCTCATCTACCGCTACCCCAAGCCCGTGATCGCGCAGGTGCACGGTGCAGCTATTGCAGGTGGATGCGGCCTTGCCAATGTTTGCGATGTAGCTTTTGCTACTACCGAGAGTAAATTTGGCTTTACGGAGGTCAACATTGGTTTTATCCCCGCCATCGTTTCGATTTTTTTGACGCGCAAAATAGGCGAATCGCATGCGCGCGAATTGCTCCTGAGCGGTCGTATCATTGACGCGACTGAGGCCTACCGAATGGGCCTGGTGCACTATTTATGCCCACCCGAAGAATTGCGAGATGCGGTCAATCAATATGCCAAAAATCTCGCCAAACGAACTTCGCCCAGCTCACAACAACTCACCAAAGAGTTGTTAGCGGGAGTACCTGATTTGGCACTTCCAGAAGCCCTGGCATGGACTGCCGAGCTCAATGCAAAAGCCAGAGCTACGAGCGATTGCCAAAAAGGAATAAATGCATTTCTCAATAAAGAAAAACTCACCTGGTAAATGTCTGAAACGGTCAAGGGGCACGCTCGCCCGAAAGAGGAGCCACAGATAGAGGCCGAGAAGTCGAAGGACAAGGACTCGCGCAAAGAAGCCAAAAAGGACAAAGCAGAACCACAAGCATCGGGTCGCAGATCGCTTCGAATCCTGGGTTGGTTTAAAGACCCGAACAACCAGCGCATTTGCGGGGCTGTTCTGGTATTTTTCTCCCTGCTATTGTTCTTCTCCTTTGCCTCTTATTTGTTCACGTGGCGCGAAGACCAGAGTTTGTTCGGAAAATCGTTCGGTGATCTTTTTTTCGACCAAACCGTCGTAGCGGCCAACTGGCTGGGTAAACTGGGAGCCTTGCTCAGTCATATTTTTTTCTTTCAATTTTTTGGTATCGCTGGGCTGGTGATTGTGCTCAACCTCTTTGTATTTGGTATAAAGTTGTTGTTCGACATCAAGTTGCTCGATTACGGCCCGATGATCAAGCATTCTATTTTGGGGATGCTCTGGGTATCAACAGCCATCAACTTTGTGATGGGCTCAAACTTCCTCTACTTGGGTGGAGCTACAGGCTTTGAACTCAACGCAGTGCTCAGCGGATGGTTTGGTCAACTGGGAAATGGCTTTTTGCTGTGTGCAACGGGTTTCGTTTGGTTTATAGGCACATTCAAACCCAATTTCGACTGGGTCAAAGAGCGATTTGAACAGGGCCGAAATCAACCATCCACACCAGAACCTGTTGCAGATCAGCATCACTCGAATGACTTTCTGAACAAAATTTCCCAAGTAGAGCTCACCGATGACGAGGATGAAGAACCTGCAGCACCATGGGAAGAACCGCTCGAGGAGGAGATTCTTTTTGTTGATAACAGCACCATAGAAGCCCCTAAAACTGAACCCGTAACCGAGTTTATTTCTGAGGGTGACCAACAATTGGAACTGGCCCCCGTTAGCGATGAAAAAGAGCTTTCTGAGACCGAGCTGGAGCTTCTGATTCAAGACAAGGGCGAATTTGATCCTACACTTGATTTGAGCAGCTACCAATTTCCCACCCTTGATCTCTTGGACGGCCATGCTACGGTGGGAATCGACGACCGCATCAACAAAGAAGAGCTCTTGGCCAATCAGAAGCGCATTGTTGAAACACTGGCAAACTACAAAATTGATATCGATAAAATCAAGGCAGCGGTAGGTCCAACTGTGACCCTATACGAAATCGTGCCGGCCCCTGGCATACGCATCAGCAAAATTCAAAGTTTGGAGAATGATATTGCATTGAGTTTGGCGGCGCTCGGCATTCGGATCATTGCTCCCATACCCGGAAAAGGAACCATTGGCATCGAGGTCCCTAATACCAAGGCTGAAATGGTTCCGATGAAAACCTTGCTCAGGAGCGACCGATTTGCCAAGGCTGAAATGGATTTACCGGTTGCATTGGGCAAGACCATATCGAACGAAACTTTTGTGGCCGATTTAGCCAAAATGCCGCATTTACTTATGGCCGGGGCAACCGGACAAGGTAAGTCGGTAGGCCTCAACGCCATATTGGTTTCGCTTCTGTACAAAAAACACCCCTCACAAATCAAATTTGTACTGGTTGATCCGAAGAAAGTGGAGCTTACGCTATTTAACAAAATAGAGCGTCACTTCTTAGCCAAGTTGCCAGACGAAGAAGAGGCCATTATTACTGACACCAGCAAGGTGGTTCGCACCCTGAATTCGCTCTGTGTTGAAATGGATAACCGCTACGAAATGCTGAAAAATGCTCAGGTGCGTAACATCAAAGAGTACAACGCCAAATTTGTCAGCAGGAGATTGAACCCTGAAAAGGGCCATATGTTTCTGCCTTACATCATTGTAGTCGTTGATGAGTTCGCTGACTTGATCATGACGGCTGGAAAAGAGGTTGAAACCCCCATTGCCCGTATAGCCCAGCTGGCAAGAGCGGTTGGAATTCATTTGATCATTGCTACCCAGCGTCCTTCGGTAAACATTATTACCGGGGTAATCAAGGCCAACTTCCCATCGCGCATCGCTTTTCGCGTGAGTTCAAAAGTTGACAGCCGCACCATTCTCGATACGGGAGGCGCCGAGCAGCTCATTGGTAGAGGGGATATGTTGTACTCAAGCGGAAATGATTTGATCCGAATTCAATGTGGCTTCGTAGATACTCCCGAAGTAGAGCGAATCACCGAGTTCATTGGCAACCAGAGAGGATATCCAAGTGCATTTGACTTACCCGAAGTGAGCGAAGATACAGGAGGATCAGGTGGAAACTTGGACGTAGGCGACCGAGACGAGCTTTTCGAAGAAGCCGCTAGGATTGTAGTCCAAAACCAGCAAGGTTCAGCATCACTGCTGCAGCGAAAACTGCAATTGGGTTACAACCGAGCCGGTCGACTTATTGACCAATTGGAGGCCGCAGGTGTAGTGGGTCCATTCAAGGGAAGTAAGGCCAGAGAGGTGTTATTCCAAGACTTATTATCTTTGGAACAATTTTTGAGTAACAGCTCAAAATAAACGGTACAAAATGAAAAAAGCAATTGCCTGCGTGTTGGGATTAGTGTGTGTTGTTAACGCTTTTAGCCAAGGAGTCGATACCGATCCTAAGGCAAAGGCTATTTTGGATAAACTGAGCGCAAAAACA
The DNA here is from genome assembly GCA_036275295.1 of Luteibaculaceae bacterium. Lineage (GTDB taxonomy): Bacteria > Bacteroidota > Bacteroidia > Flavobacteriales_D > Luteibaculaceae > DASUEB01. Next base: position 11,915 of record DASUEB010000165.1, read on the forward strand.
AAGGGATATAGCAGTATAACAGCATCCTTCAACTACATCTTAGACAATAAAAAAGCCAATCTCAAAGCAACTCAGAAAGGATCGGTGTCCATAAAAGGTCAGAAATACAAATTAGCCCTAGATGAGTACATGATTCTCAACAACGGTGCCACGGCATGGACTTACTCGAAGGAAACCAACGAGGTGCAGATCGAGAGTGCGGCTGAAGTGAGCAAAAACGGTTTAAACCCCAACGAAATATTCACCATTTGGGAGAAGGGCTTCAAATACAAGTACGAAAAAGAAACCACCCTCAACGGGGTAAAGTGTGATATCATCAAACTATTCCCCAAGGATACAAAAGGCAAAAACTACCACACCATTGTGTTGACAATCAACAAAGGGAAAATGCAAGTGCAACAGGTAGATGTTTTGGGTAAAAGCGGAGAAATTTACTCTTATGTGGTAACTAAATTCGCTCCGAATGTAGCCCTCACGGAAGCTGAATTCAACTTCGATAAAACCAAGTACCCCGGGGTTGACGTGATTGACAATCGCTAATTGGCGCCCCCGTATCTCTAAACAACCGCACCCTACCTACCATCCATAAGGTATATTTAAAAGCTCTATCAAAGCCTTTTCAAACGCCTTTACATTCATTTGTTTTGAGTCCTTTCGGGTGACGTAATATGACCTACCGCTTGGTCTTCAAGGTTTAATGGCGCGAACCATTTCGCGTTTACCCACTGGCCCAGGAAGTTTCTCAACTACAAAACCTACCCGAGTCAGCCGGCGTCTCACTTCGCCTTTGCTGGCATATGTCACTAATATACCACCTGAGTGGAGGTGAGAAAACAGCCATTCAAAAACTCGCTGATCCCACATCTCTTCCTGTGCTCGGAATCCAAACGCATCGAAAAACACCAAATCGACGCGATCAAATTGCGGGAAAGAAAGTACATCGACCTGATTCTTGATCAAGGAGAAATGAGGTGTTAGCCTATTCTCCTGCTCCCAAGGACAGCGGTGCATCTGGCTAAACACGGCCTTTGAGGAATGCATGCCCACCCGGTCGGGATAGTTGAGTTGCTCAACAGTGTTCTGATCAACCGGATATTTTTCCAATCCCCGGTATTTGATTTTTCGTCCCTCCGATTCTGCCCAGTGTGCGCTGAGCAAGGCATTTAGTCCGGTGCCAAAACCCACCTCCATCACGCTGAATTCTGTCAAGGTCGTGGCTCCTAAACCAGCACCTATAAATACGTGTAAGGCCTCTTGAATAGCACCATGCGATGAGTGATAATGCTCATTGAGCTCGGGAACAAAGAGCGATTGCGAACCGTCGGAGGTTGTGACTATTTGCAGTGACATAAAAACCAGTAAATTGCGGGTAAGTATAGACAACAATGGCAAAGAAAAGCGAAAAATCGAGTGTTTTAACCCCTAAGTCGATGACATTTATGGAGCGTTACTTAAACAACGCATCTCCAACGGGGTTCGAGAAAGAGGGACAAAAAATATGGCTGGATTACATCAAGCCCTATGTTGATGATTATCAAGTAGATAATTACGGTACAGCCATAGGGATTATCAATCCGAAGGCACCCTACAAGGTGGTGATTGAGGCTCATGCCGATGAAATTTCTTGGTTTGTAAATTACATTACCAAAGACGGTTTTATCTACGTTATCCGGAACGGGGGATCTGATCACCAAATCGCCCCATCCAAACGCGTTAACATACACACCCCCAAAGGCATCGTTAAAGCGGTATTTGGCTGGCCTGCCATTCACACCCGAAATCGAGATAAGGAAGAGGCTCCCAGTTTGAAGAACATTTTTTTGGATTGCGGTTGCAAGACCAAAGAGGAGGTAGAGGCCCTTGGGGTACATGTGGGTTGTGTAATCACCTATGAAGACGAAATGATGATTCTCAATGGTCGCTACATAGTGGGTAGGGCCATTGACAATCGCATGGGTGGGTTTATGATTGCCGAGGTAGCCCGCCTGTTAAAGGAAAACAAGAAAAAATTGCCTTTTGGCTTGTACATCACCAATTCAGTTCAGGAAGAAGTGGGGCTGAGAGGCGCAGAAATGGCCGTTCAAACCATCAAACCGCATCTGGCCATCGTTACCGACGTTTGTCACGACACCCAAACCCCAATGATTAGCAAAGTGGTGGAAGGTGATATCAGCATGGAGTCTGGTCCGGTGCTCACCATTGGTCCAGCCGTGCACAACCAAGTGCTGAAAGTGATTACAAAAGCAGCGGAGAAAGCCAAAATTCCCTTTCAATATGCCGCGGTTTCTAGAGCCACTGGAACCGACACTGACGCATTTGCTTATGCCAATGGTGGAACTCCATCCGCTCTGATTTCACTGCCCCTGCGCTACATGCACACTACGGTTGAAATGGTAGCCAAATCAGATGTTGAGAACGTCATCAAACTGATTTATGAAACGCTTCTGGCGGTAGAGAACAACCAAGATTTCCGCTATTTTAAATGATTTCAAAATTCCACTATGCCAACAATGTCGAAAGTAGGTTAGTGGAAGGGTAACTCACCCATTCGCTTGCAGGCAGGGAGGTCAAAGGGACCTTCCTGCGCCAAGCCTATTAAATCGCAGATGGCTCTGGGTAATATCGGATTAGTCACCGTTGACATCCTATTCTTAGCGAAAAATGAGCCGGTAGTGCAATACCCAAATCTAAAGGCAGCGCAAGAGCGAAAAGAGCAGCTTACGCGTTCTTTTGGGCGTAGGTTTTCGCCAAATAGGCCAGCACCTTCGAAAATCCGTCCATAGCCTCCTGAGTGGCTGGAGAAATGGGTTCTTTGCGCAGTCTTAGAATCATCAAACCGTATAGCGCTTGAAAACACGCTTCAATTTCGGTCATTCGCTTTTGGCCCGACTTGGAGATGAACGCAAGAATATCTGGCAACACGGCGTCGACCAATTCTTTGTACCGTTTGTCGCGCTTTACGGTCAGCAAATTTTGATGCAGGAAATGAAGCTCAGCCAGCAGCTCCATACTTTTGCTGCAATGTCCTGACTCCATGATGCCGTCCGCGCGCATGTCGGCTATGAACATCTGATAGCGAGTGAGCTCTCGGCGCAACATCACCTCATCCATATTAGGTGTTGCCTCTAGGATTTGAGTTAATTTACTGAGATCAAACTGAATAGCGCGCAGCAAATCCTCGACCTGCCATAAAAATAGAATATACTCGGCGGGGTTCCTTTTGATCTCTTGTTCGGCAAACAGCATAATTACTTCTTAGACGCTTGATATTCTTCATTCATCCCTTTGATAACATCGTCGGTGATGTCGAGGGCGGGTTTTCCCCAGGCAATAAAGCCTCCTTCTTGGAATTTCAGGATGTAATCAAACTTTTGCTCCTTGTTGTATCGATTGAGGAAATCCTCCAGCTTTTTATACAACTCCTTCAGGATTTCAATGTTCTTTCGCTCGAGCTCTTCCGCGGCCTTTGCTCGCATGGTTTCCAAATTTTGCTCCATTTCTCTTAGCTCAATGGTGGCTGCCTCTGCCTCTCGCTCGGTCATCGTGGCCGACTTTTGTTGGAGTTCGGCATATCGCGTTTGAAGGGCTCTGGCCTTAGCCTCCACCCCACTGGTAAGTCGGCGTTCTTCTTCTTTCAGCAACTCATTCTTCTCTTTTATATAGGCGTATTTTTCAGTCAGCGAATCCGTGTTGAAATAGGCTATTTTCGAAGTTACGGGCATTTGATTAGCTTTTTGCGAGGCCGTAACCACCGGAGTTTCTTTCGCAGAGTTAAAATGGACCTGGAAAAACAAATAGGCAACTGCGGCTATTAGCACTGCGTTGACGGCTACAAGAGCTTTATTCATGGATAGGAATTATTTATGTTTAATGGTTAATTTATAATTTTTGAAATGCTTCTTGGAAGTCGTGGTGCATTTCTTTGAATCGATGCAAGCATCGCAACAAAAACTCATTGGTTAGCATTTTCTCTACATCGTCGGAGCCTGCCATGAGATCCATCTCTGCCACTTTGAAGGTTTGCTCATAGCTGCCCCACTCTATTTTAATGAGGTACTTCGCATTTGTAGTAAACAGAGTAATCTTAAACGTGTGATGCGGAATTTCTTTTACCACTCTCATTTTCCTTTGCCCCCGTATTTGTATCCATAGCCGTAACCGTAAGCATAACCGTATTTATATGCATACTTATAATCGTATTTGGCATACAGGTAGCTCAACTTAGAAATTTTCACCCCGTTCATGATTAATCCGAAATTCTTGGCTACACCTTCCTGATGAAACTCTTCAATATCCGATAAGTTGCCCTTGGTTGCCCTTTTGGTATTCATGATCATCAGGTTGATGTCGGTGTAAGCCATTAAAACCCGAGCATCGGTGATGAGGTGCAAGGGAGGGGTATCAAGGATGACGAGGTCATAAAGCTCTGTAAATAATTCAATGTAGGTGAGCAATCGCTCTTCCATGATTAATTCAGAGGCGTTGGGCGGAATTGGGCCAGCGGTAATTACATCCAAGTTAGGATGAACCTTCACGATGAGATCCTTATAATCGACATCGCTCCGGGTAAGCAGTGTAGACATGCCCTCGTTGTTACCTATTTTAAGGGTTTTATGCACATTGGGCTTGTGCATGTCGAGATCGAGCATGATTACCCTTTTGTTTCCCAGCGCATGCATGTAGGCCAAGTTCACCGAAGTAAACGTTTTGCCCTCGGATGGAAACATGGAGGTAACCAAGATTCGCTTTTTGTCGGCAGCAGCCCCCATGGCTTGGAGGTTGGTTCGAATCCGCCTCACCGCATCGGCTAAGTCAGAATCGGCGTATTCTTTAGAATTGAAAGGATGGAAATTCTTAACAAAAGGGATACCTCCCAATACAGGCAATTCAGATACCAACTTGATATCTGCTGGCGATTCGTATTTGTCTAAGAAATAAAATCTCAGGGCTATAATACCCGCTACCAAAACAATGCCGCCGATCAGATAATTGTTTCTGATATTGGTCCTATTCGGTTTTATGGCTCCTTGCGAGCGCGGCTTGTCAATTACTTCACTTTCCGGTGTAATGGTGGCTCGCTCAATCAACACATTG
>DASUEB010000166.1:0-19511 GCA_036275295.1 Luteibaculaceae bacterium
AAACTTATCCATTATGTAACCTGCAAAATAGATCGGTTGATAAGCCCCAATGGTGTTTAAAAGATTACCACTTTCGTCTCGTGAATTGAAATAATCATCAATGGTAGGTCGTGAACGCAAACGATTCCCTAAATGGTCATAGCCAGCGTAATCAACAAGTCGGTTATTTCCCCCATTAAGAAGCTCTTCAGAACTAAAGTCTTGCATGGAGAGAATGCTTGGATCCAATTCATCGATGTTAATTATATCCACGCCATTAGGATCCAGTCCAAGCCTTGTACGAAGGTTTCGGTCAAATGTGGTTTGAACACCACGCGCACGAGCAAAGTTGACAAAAGGAATTGGATAAGGATTACCGTTGGGATCTACTGTTATGATCACCGAGTCCATGAGATTTAATTCAGTTAAGTGCGCGTTAACCAAGTTTCTTGCGATGGCCCAAACATTATTCGCTCGGTTGTTTTCATTTGTGACAAGGTTGTTGTAATTGAAGAACCGGTCGTCACGCTGCTCGTATTCGAAACCTACTTGTACGGCATGATTACCAACGTCGGCTGATCCATTAGCTGAGATACGAAACTGGCGGTTGTCTGAGCTTCTGTAAGCACCAAATGGTGTTCCAATGTTCGCAAACAACCCATTACCAACCGTAATAGGCGCATCACCGTTACGAAGACCACCCTTGGTAATGTCTAGTAACTGGCGGTAATTCCCATCTGGGTTGTTGAACAACTCAAAATACTCACTGGTATATCTCGCCAACAAAGGATTCTTGTCACCCGGGGTAAATTCTACTAGAGTATCGCCAGGAGTCGAACTTTGCCGAAAGTATCCATCACTTGGATCATATTGGAATGTATCTCGGTAGATTTTAAAATTTCCGACATAACCGTAGTCAAAGAAATTCTTCCTGTGTTTAGCGTTCATAGTTTCGCTCTTCTCTTGCGTGTAATCCAACATAAAACTGTAGTACACGTTTTTGATATTGCTCTTGCTTTCTTCACCTGACTTAAATCGCTGGGTAAATCGAGCGAAAGCTCTCCAATCTAGAGTATTGTTAATGCCATTGTTGTCGGCATTCATGAACTGATTTTGAAAGCTGTAAACCTTGCGGTTTTCGTAATTGAAGGACCCTCCAAATGTTAAGTTTACAGTCGGAGTAGTTGCAACATCAAGTTTAAAGTTACCAGTAATAACGTTATTGTTCACATTAGAATTGGTCCTCTGATTGACGAAGTCCGACTTACGCAGGTTGAGCACATTGAAACCAACGCTTCCATTCCTATTGAATAAAAGGTCATTCTCCAAGCGAGCACGTACATCAGGTCGAATGGTATTAACCCCGACAATTGACGGCCGAGTATCGACATTACTTGTGTAATTTAACGAAGCAGAGAAGCCGAGAATTGGCTTCTTCAAACCATCAGCATCTTTTCTGGACCAGATAGGACCAGATATGTATCCCTCAAGGAGATTATGACCAAAAGCATCTAGTCCAGTTGCACCATTTTTACTTCTAAATCCAGACGAAACACCTTCTAAACTTCCGTTGAACTCAGATGAAGGGCCCCGGGTTGTAATACTGATGATCCCCCCCGTTACATCGCCATAGTTAGCCGGCAGACCACCCGGTATAACGGTAATTTCCTGAAGGGCCGCTTTGGGAAGGTTACTTGAGCCCCTCACTTTAATACCGTCTATATAGATGAAGTTACCTCCATCGGGACGAGAACCTCGTATTGAAATTTCGCCACCCGTCCCGGCCGTGCTTACCCCTCCAACGGTAGCTGCGATCGCCTCCACTCCACGCTGTGGCATTTTCTGAATGGCCTCGCGGTCTACAGTGGTCTTCGACTGACCGTCTTTCTGGATCAAAGGTACCTTGTAACCTGTAACCTCTACTGTCTTTATATCAACCGAAGATGATAGTTTGATGTCGAGATAGGTAATTTGATCAGAGTTAACCAACACACCAGAAACCCTCTTGGTAGCAAATCCGGCGAATGAGGCTTCTACATCGTATCTCCCCGGTTCGAGCGGTTTGATCACGTATACACCATCAAAGTCGGTCTGCGCACCAGAGACAACTACACCGTTTCTTTTGGCAACTACGTTGGCCAAAGGCACCGGCTCTCCGGTATTCTGATCCAGCAGCTTCCCTTTAATCGTCCCAGAACCCACTTGGGCACTGGCCGATAAAGAAAGAACAACTGATAGGAACAATAAGTAAAGCTTACGTAACATACAGTTTAATTAGGTTTAAACACATTATAGATGGGGCTCAAATTTAGCCAAAGCCTTTTAAGTATCGCGCAGCTCGTATTTACGCGATGGCATCTATAATTCCCGATTATTATAATCCTAGCCTAAAAAATTGTTAAATGCTGGGCATTGATTTTATGAATGGCTTTGGAAATGGATAAGCGGTAAATGATTGAAAAAGCGAGTATTAATTACCTCCACCGCCTGTTTGCCTTATATCGACGATGGGTCCTAAGGCTCTTTTTCATCCGCTTTTTTGTAGCCTTATCTTGAATTTTTATGTGGCGCTTAGATTTTAGTCGATACCGACATTTTTCGGCTTTAATCGATAGATTTTCGATTTCCGTCTTAACTTTTTTGACTTTTGTATAATTGATAACTTTGTCATCCAGCAGGCGCGCACCTTCCGCCTTCTTTTTTTTTATAAGTGCCTCATAACGAATAGCTTTGCGTTCCAGTCGTGGAGTCTTCGTTTTGGCGGCTCTTTTTTGATCTAATTTGGCTGTTTGAGAAATAGCCGGTTGGCAAAGACACACTAAAAGTGTCCCAATCAGCGTTTGAAGCAAAATTATGAATCGATTCTTCAGCATCTTCCTTTGGGTAATCGCTTTGGGAGGCAGCTCCTGTTCCAGAGATACCGACAATCAGATCCCCTTTGTGGGTGTAAATGTGGAGATAAATATCAACAATCCGCAATACATTAACTTGAACCGAGTGGGTGGTTCTGCGCTGGCTCAAGGGGGTATCAGAGGACTCATTCTGTTTCGATCAAGCCAAGAACAAGTGGTTGCTTACGACCGCCAGAGCCCGTATCAAATTGATCAAGGTTGTACGTTAACGATTGACTCAAGCGAAATTTACGCCTTGGATACCTGCTCCCAATCCAAATTCCTTCTGTTCGATGGCACCCCAACTGAGGGTCCCGCCACGCGACCTCTTATAGCCTATCAGACCAGTTTCGACGGAACCATCGTTCGTGTTTTTAATTAGCCAACGCTTACGGGAAAGACGGGATTTCTTCATTCCAATGGTTCGGTCGTAACCAATGTAAGCTCGGCTTGTGATGTTTTGCAGCGCAGGGCCACGGAGCGTCGCTGAACACGTAAAACCAACTTTATTCCCCAACCATCGCATTACGACACCCTACCTCGGATGGGTACCCGCAAAAAAAAAATCCCGCCTGATGAAGCGGGATTTTGAATTATTGTGATCGCTATTAATAGCGGTATTCGTCGTTTTTGAATGGACCTTCTACCGTTACACCGATGTATTGAGCTTGGTCTGGGGTTAACTCGTCTAATTCAACACCAATCTTAGAAAGGTGCAAGCGAGCTACTTTCTCATCGAGGTGTTTGGGAAGAACATAAACTTTGTTCTCATAGCTTTCGCTGTTTTGCCAAAGTTCAAGCTGAGCCAATACTTGGTTGGTGAAAGAGTTTGACATTACAAACGAAGGGTGACCTGTGGCACAACCCAAGTTTACCAAACGGCCTTCAGCCAATAGGATGATATCTTTCCCGTTAACGGTGTATTTATCTACCTGTGGCTTGATGGTGTCTTTTGTGTTGCCGTGGTGTTTGTTCAACCAGGCCACATCGATCTCGTTGTCGAAGTGTCCGATATTACACACAATGGCCTTATCCTTCATGGTCTCAAAATGACGACCCACGATGATGTCTTTGTTTCCTGTTGCGGTAACCACGATATCAGCTTCCTTCACAGCTTCATCCATTTTCTTAACGGCAAAACCGTCCATGGCAGCTTGAAGCGCGCAGATTGGGTCAATCTCAGTAACTATCACACGGGCGCCAGCACCTGCCAGTGAAGCAGCAGAGCCTTTACCTACGTCACCATAACCTGCTACAACGGCTACTTTACCAGCCATCATCACGTCGGTAGCACGGCGGATGGCGTCAACCAACGATTCTTTACACCCGTACTTGTTGTCAAATTTCGACTTAGTAACGGAGTCATTGATGTTGATGGCGGGAATCGAAAGGGTTCCGTTTTTCACGCGCTCGTTCAAACGAAGCACACCCGTAGTGGTTTCTTCGCTTAGTCCACGGATGCCTTTCGACAATTCCGGGTAGCGATCAAATACCATGTTGGTCAAGTCACCACCATCGTCCAAGATCATGTTAAGTGGTTGACGGTCTTCTCCGAAGAACAAGGTCTGTTCAATGCACCAATCAAATTCCTCTTCGTTCATGCCTTTCCAAGCAAATACGGGAATACCTGCGGCAGCAATGGCAGCAGCAGCGTGATCTTGCGTTGAGAAGATGTTGCACGAAGACCATTGTACTTGAGCACCAAGCTCAACCAAGGTTTCGATCAATACAGCGGTTTGGATGGTCATGTGCAAACAGCCTGCAATGCGAGCCCCTGCCAATGGTTGCTTACCCTTGTACTCCTCGCGAAGTGCCATTAGTCCTGGCATTTCAGCTTCAGCAAGTTTAATTTCTTTTCTACCCCACTCAGCCAACGACATGTCTTTAACCTTGTAAGGAAGCACTTGAGTTTCTTTCGTTGCGATCATTCTCGTGTTCATTAAATTGTGGCAAAGGTACAACAATACCTTTTTCGATTGTCAATGAAGTGTTAAAAGAAGCCAAGTTCGCTTAAGTTAATTCGTTGTCAATTTGACGCCAAAAGCGAGATGTGGTAAAGACCGCAGGATCCTCCTAACACAGTATACATTCTAACGCGCCACCGCTCAAGTACGACCCAATGCACACTCCAATCTGTTTCTTTCTGGCTGGCGCCAACCAAACGAAAGTGGTCGACCATCCCACGGCCATCAGCGGCTCACCGACTACCCCCCCATCAGATCGTTGGGTAGGATTTTTGAAGATTTCTCGTTCACACGCACCGAATTCATTCGGCATCAGTAAACAGCACTGACTTTCGGAAACATCCTCTGTGGCATGAACCAATACACTTCGTTCATGCGTGCATCAAAACGCCGGTCATGTGATTCTAATACAGCACATTTATGGTTCCAAATCGCTCCTTTCGATCTGCGTTGTACTTGCTTTTAATCGACAAGCGATAGTTGTAAACTCCGTTAGGCACCTTGTTTCCGTTAAATGTTCCATCCCACGCATCGTTTATGTTCTGGGTTCTAAACATACAAGCCCCCCAACGGTCGTAAATGGCCAGTTCAAACTTCTGATCTGCAATATCGGCGGCAAAATGAATCACTTTAAATACATCATTCGTTCCATCCCCGTTGGGCGTAAATGAATTGGGCAAGTAAACCGTGGTGACTCCATCTACTTTTATGCGCTGCTGTGTTGAGTCTTTACATCCAAAAGGCGAAATTACACTCAAGTAAAAGGTGTAAAGCCCCTCATCCTCACCGGGCAGCATGGCAAGCACATCCTCGGTTTGATATCCCCAACCCAATGGTTCAATTCGCCAATTAAAAGTACTACCCTCCTCCGTAAACGAGCGATTTACGGCCCTTACTTGTGGATCAAGTACAGTGGGATTTGCATCTCCGAACTGAAAATCAGCCTCTGGAACCGGGTATGCATCGATGAATTTCTCCAACGAACTAGAACAGCCGTAGACATTTGATGTAATCAGCTTCAGTGTATGCTTACCTTTATTGGTGAAAATATGTGTGTAGTTGGAGGCTATCTGCTGAGACGGGCCATTATCGATTGACAATTCCGATCGATGAGGCAAGCTAGAAACGGTTCTGTCTATCACTTCCACTTTCAATGGGATACATTGATCCGAATTTAAATTCACCACATCAAACTGTGTCGAAGGAGCCGGATGCACTTCAACTTGAGTTATCTGGGTATTGTTATACAGGGTTGTACAGCCAAAGGGATCAGTTATGGATGCCAAACTGAGAGGATAAGTCCCCGTACCTCCTGATGGCAGCACCTTTAAGATGGAAGATCCAGTTTGATTCACCGTGAAGCTACCCATCCCGCTAGCCAAGGTTACTAGGAAATTAGGTGTGCCGATGGTATTGATTTCAAAAGGCAACGAGTCTCCCACACAGCCATTCCCGCCGCAGCAAAGCGTTGCTACGGGCAAAGCACGCACCTGTACTTGGATATTGGTTCCAAGGTTACTGGAGCAACCCGTTTGAACATCAACAATTTTGGTAATATCGAAAACATTGGTGCCTACGCTATAAGGAAAGTCGGTAATCTGTGCTCCATTTACCAAGGTTCTTGTGCCCAGACTCGAACCATTGGCACCTAAATCAACCAGGTGAGTATTGGAGTTTGGGCTATTAAACTGGATAGAAAGAGGACTGCCATCGCAAATGGCTGTCGGACCGGAGAGAAAATAACCGGTTGGATTTGCATTAACCACCACATTTACCGTTGAATTGAAGTTTGAAGCGGGGCAGAGCGAATCGCTGAATTGGCTTAAGCGATAGGTGTAGTTTCCGGCCGTTGGGGGAACCACTACCTCAATCAAACTATCAATTTGATAGGAATTATAGGAAGCCGAAAAACCAGCCCCATCGGTTAGAGTAAAGCGGTAAGGTTTGATTCCCTGAGTGATTTTGAGCTTTATGGCAACCGGCGAACCGTCGCAAACCACAGCATCTCCGCTGAGTTGGAAGGCGGGGGTTGGATTGATGTTTACCAAAGTCGAACGACTCGATTGCCATTTGCATCCAAACACATCCACCACACTATCAAGGGTGTACAGTGTGTTAACCGTTGGATTCATAGTCTGTGTGCTGGTTCCTGCAGGAACATTTGAATTTGTGGTTAAAACCCCATTAGTCGATCCGAAGTAGGTGAACGGACCGTTTCCACTCAATTGCAGAGTGAGCACTGAGGGAGAACCCGCGCAAATGAGATTGGGCGATGCACTAAAGGTGTTTACGACTGGTAAATTTCGCCAGCGAAGCACTGCTGAGGCGGTGATACTCAAACATCGATCACTTAGATCAATCGCATTGTTCAACCCATTGCCCGCCAGGTAAAAGAAGTAGTAGGGCACGTTCACACTCATGGTCGAAACATCATACATAACAACAGGTGTGGTATCACTCCAAATTACGGCAGAAAGCGGGTTGGTAGCAGATGTTGAAAGCACATACATGCCCCGGTCGTTAGGATCAAGAACGGCACCGTTCACCAAGGGCATCACTGCGGCATTGGTAATACACACGTCGAACGTCTGATTCGCAATGGTCCCGGCACTTGTAATACAAGGGCAATTTACGCTGACCCCTTTGTTCAGGCTTCCACAATTAAAAGCATCAGTGATTTGAATGAAGACCGTGTCACCCGTGGGGATAGGATTGGATGTAAACAGGCCAGATTGCAGCGTGCCAACTGATGGGTTGTATGAATAGCTGGCGGGGTCGCCTCCCACCACATTAAACGACCAGGTATAATTCTCGGCGATGGCATCGCAAGTGGTGAATTCCGTTCCAGCCTGCATTCTTGGAAAATCGCGAACGGATACCACAAAAGATGAACCCGGTTGTGTAAGTGTGCAATATCTGTCGGAAATACGAAGGAGTGAAACGGTATCGGTAGCATTTATACCCGTGAATGTATGGGTGTTCTGAACATTTTGACCGCTAAACGTCTGTGTAGTGCCATTTGCTCGGATATCGATAGTAAACGGAGCGGCACCTGAAAGATTGGATACCACTTGAAGACCTGAATTGAGACAGATCTGTGAGGGGCCAGTAACCGATCCCGCGGGAAAATCGAAAAATCTCACCGGAGTCCCTTGGGCAATGCTCACGCAGCTATCGGGATCTAAAAAATTAATAAACCCGTTCAATTGAGGGCCGGCAACAGCCGAAATGTAATAGGTACGACCAATAACCATGCCTGGCTTGAACGCAAATGACGGACTGGTAGCCGAATCTATTGGGTTTACCAAAACGCGTGCACTCCCCTCGTGAAGATAATATCTCAAAACATCATTTCGTGAACTCACTAGGACCTGATCCCCGTTGTGAATAGCAGTGGCTGTGGCATCTCGACAGATTTCAATTGCATTCTGCTGCATGGTGCCTGCCCGTGTCAAACATCCACAATTCACAAAACCAGTGGCCTGCGCAGTGTCGCAATTAAATCCATCCCACACCTCTATGGTAAAGTTAGTTTTGGATGGAAAAGAATCACTCGTCAAGGTATACTGTCCGCCAGAGCTGGTAATTGAATTTTCCGCTTGGGTTTGATAACTAGAAGGCAGACCACCTAGGATTTGGCCACTCACCACATAACTCTTGAGGTCGGATGCACATGTACTGGTGATATTGGTGAGCTTTGGTGCATCTTTCAACTGCACTATCACGCTCGAGGAGGTGTCGGCACAAGGCGCGTTTCCTGTTAATGTATAGCGGAAGGTGTAATTACCTGGCGTGATTAACGATGGATTCACTGATGTGCCTTGGTCGCTGCCGATGGAAATTCCCGCATTGTTGACATCGGTCCAGGTTCCACCCGACTCAGGGTTGCCTTTGATGAAAGGAAACAGGGCAAAGGTTGGGTCGTTGAAACAAATGGCGGCGGTTGAATCGGCTCCTGGATCTCTTTTTCGATTGACATTGATCACCAGCCGCTCATTCGGGAATTGAGTACACTTGGGCATATTGCTGTACTCTACGAGTGCAAGGGTATATGTTTTAGTGTCTAGCGGATTCAGGCTATAAGCCTTCACCAGTGGAGAGAAATTCATTTCTCCTAGCCCCGCACCACTGTCGATGATGCTGAAGTTCTTGGGACCGGCGCCGGTTAAGACCACATTAACGGCCTGAGTTTGCCCCTCGCAAATGGTAGCATTGTTTATCGAAAACCGCGCCGTTGGCAGATCCCTAACCACTACCGTGGCGGGAGTGGTGCTGTAGTATAAGCACGAATTGGGATTAACCGGATCGGTAAAAGAGGTAATGGTGTAGGTAGTTGTGACTGTTGGGTTTACGGTGTAGGTAGTACCTTGGGTGATATTGTTTACCACAAAACTTCCGGTGCCGTTGCTGACAGTGGCCTGATAGGTACCAGTGGCATTGGCGGATAGATTGAAAGTCAATACCGCTGATCCTCCTTTGCAAATGGTGGTATTACCAGCTATGAAGAGCGAGTCTGGACTTTTTATAGAAACATCAACCTGATCGAGATCCACGCAACCAAATTTGTCTTCAACCCTCACCTCAAAGGTTGTCAATGTGCTCGGTTTCGCTTTTGGGTTGGCAGCACTTGAAGAACTTAGCCCTACAGCAGGTGTCCATTGATAAAGGTATGGGGCATTGCCGCCACTTGCCGTCGGATTACCCCCGATAGAAGCACTGTCGTTGGAGCATATAATCTGATCTGCACCGGCATCCGCAACTGGATTGGGGAGAACTACCACATTTCGCACTACCGAATCGGCGCAGGCAGCTGTTGGATTATTATTGGTAACCTTGAGTTTGACGGCATAGGTTCCGGGACCAGAAAAGGTAAACGATGGGGTTGCTGATGACGATGTACCCTGGCCCGCGAAGTCCCACGAGTGGTTGACAATAGCGAACTTGGGGTCAAACGAAGTGTTATTAAACACCACGGGTGAACCGTCGCAAACGCTATCAGCCGAAAATTGGGCTATGGGACATCCGTCTAACTTAAATAAATTACCACCAGCCGTATACCCATAGCTTTCTTCGGTGCCATACCCGTATACAAATAGACCAAATTTTGAGCCATTGGTAGAAAGTAGATTGTAGGTTCTATTGCCCGCCAAATTGAGGTACTTGGTTGAATAGGTAGTACCTGTAATCGCTGTCCACCCCGTAGTGGCTACTGGAGTCCCATTGAGCTGGAGCGTGGCAATTTGTGCCGTTTCCATGATTACCGTGGCGTAGTGTACCGTGTAACGCACATAGTTACTGGTACCAAAAAGGTAATCAGAACCATACTGTGCAACCGGCAAGATATCAAGGAGCAAAGGATCAATGGCAAGTGGAGGTGCTGAGCAGGATGAGCCTCTCAAAATTTGAGAAACATGCACCTTGTTATTGGAAATGATCACTGTACCCACCGCTAGATCGTGATCACGCCACTGCCCTGCATTCAACGCAGGCTGAGGCACCCCGTTGATGGTGTAAGTAGTTCCGGCCGTATTCGAGAATACGCGCATTATATCGGCCGTTGCACTCCCTTTGGAGGTATTTACTAAATAATGTACGTCGCCCCATGTCGAGGGATCTCGCATCTGCTCATACATGTGATCACAGAATGGGCATCCTCCTGCATAAACGCATTCGTTACCTGTGTAAACAGCTATTTTTTTGTTATTGAGCACCTCCACTTTAGTCCCCGTTAGATCTTTGTAATTCGGATCGGCAGGAGGAGGTATGGGTGTTGGGGAGTAAGCTTGAACCAAAAAGGTTTCGCCTCTATTCAGGGTTATGGTTTCGGTATTGCCGGTTCTCTTGCCTCCGGTAGTCCAACCTCTGTAGGTAATCCTGATGTTTGTTCCGTTTTCCGTACCCACCAGAATAAACTCGCTTTGCCCCACTTCCGTAAAGCCGTAAGATACAATATCGAAAGTAGTCCCCAAATTGGGTGTAGGTATGGCTATAGCTGCATCAGAGGTATAATCCTTGTAACTACCGGTATAGAGCGTTATATCATCGGGACAGGACACATGAACTCCTCGGTTGGTAACGGTTTCTGAGGCCGTTACCACCACATTAGCTGGGAGTACACGAGTTACCATGGTATTGGCCGGTATGGGAACAGCTAGTGTAAAACCAGTTCCCGGAACAGTTACTGTTGCGTTCGTAGCAACGCGACTGATAAAATGTAGCGTTGGTGCAAGTCCAACATTGTCGGAATTGGGCATATAACCCACCCAGAAGTCTTTACCTTCGAAAGACTGGGAACGACCGATAAGGCCAATGAGGCTCACCACGAGCCCAAGCACGATTTTTTTCACCTTTACAACTTTTAACAAGCACGACAGTGACGTAAAAGAACAAATTTGGTTGGCCGAAATCCGAGAATCGCCGCGTAAAAGACCATTTTTCTTCGATAGAACTTGATTTCCTAACGCCAGAAGTTCGGCATAACTTCGCTTAATCATTGGAAAATACAAGTAAAACGAAAGACGTCATACTTGAATGCCTACCCTTTTGATTGACTTTAGAAGATTACTTAACCTGTTTAACCGATGAAATGGATTAGTTTTACCCCATGATTTCTCAAGACCATTGGGAAAGGTATATTCCCGAATTGAGTATACATTATACGGCTATAGACGAACGTGAAGGCATTCGAGATCGTCTGGAGACGGCCAAAGTCGAGCTCGTTCGGCGGGTCCTCGGAAATCAGGCTGAGTTGTACAAAGATCCTAACGGCAAGCCACTTCCTGTCGACCATTGGCATCTTAGCCTAAGTCACAGCGGTTCGTGGTTGGTCCTTTCCAAGGGTTCATGTAATCACGGAATTGACATTCAGCGTAAATCAGCCAAAATTGACAGAGTGGCGGGCAAATTCATGCATCCAGATGAATGGTCTTTTGCAGAAACTCAACCCTCGCTGGCAAGCGATTATCGCTGGTTGTTGTGGTGCACCAAAGAGGCGTTGTTTAAGATTTACGGAACACAAGTTACCTTCAAAGAAATTTATTGCTCGGTTGATCAAATACTGCCCAAAGGATCTTTTATCTGCACCTTCAAGGATGTAACCTACCGAGCCGTTTACGAATATTTTGACGATTATTGCCTGGTCGCTGTTGTCGAGGCCCAGCCATACCTTCAACCATGAGTAACACCTACACCCCACACCTCTATTTACTCATCGATCCCGACAAAAATTATCGAGATAACGATTGGTTGAATCGAATTGACATCCTCAAAGCGCACCCACCAAGTGGCTTTTTAATCGGTGGAAGTACCATGGAGCAGGACCACAGTGCAGAAATTATAAATCGCCTTCGGCTCCATTTTGACTTGCCCATCATTGCTTTTCCTGGCGATTTAGGTCAGGTAACTGATCACTTCGACCGGATTTTCCTGCTGAGTCTTTTGTCGGGAAGAAACCCGGAATACCTGGTTGAGCAGCATGTGCGTTGGGCGTCGGATTTGTGGCCTTACCGCCATAAAATGATCCCTACCGCTTATCTCCTGATTGATGGAGGAAACCGAAGTTCGGTGAGTCGTGTTAGCCAAACAGCACCGCTTGATCCAGCCCACAACATCGCCATCCTCAATCACTGCAAAGCAGCTCAAATGATGGGTTTCGCTCAGATTTATTTGGAGGCTGGAAGCGGCGCGATGCATAGCGTCCCCTCTTCGCTCGTTGAGCAGGTGAAGCAAACCATCGATCTTCCGCTGATTGTCGGCGGGGGTATCACCAGCAGTAAACAAATCGCCGAACTGCTCAATGCCGGTGCAGATACCTTGGTCATTGGGAACGGGTTCGAAAAAAGTCCTCAACGCTGGCCCGAATGGCGTCAAACTTGGGCCGAAATCAGTCGAAATTACAATCGCAGGGCTCTGAAAGCTTGATATCCAAATGCTTAAACCGAAGCATTAAATCACTGTGCTCCTGAACACTGTACTTCATGGTACGCAAATCAAGCACTTTGAGGTTTTTCATCCGCTCCATGCACGGAGGCAGATTATAAATATTGTTTTCCCAGAGCTCAAGCGTTTTTAGTTGATTCAGCTCGCAGATGCAAGCCGGTACCGAGTCAATCTCGTTGTTGCCTAGACTGAGATATTCAAGGTTTTTCAAATTGCAAATTTCCTCTGGAAAGGCCGTTAATCGGGCGTTTTGAAGGGTAAGTTGTCGCAATTCCACAAAATTGGACAGCTCGCTCAACTGATTGGCACTTACTTTTTTCTTCCACACCAACACGCGCAAACTGTCGACTTGCCCAGCAGCAGGCCAGGCGCTTGCAGGGCGCTGGCCACATACCACCTGACAAGCCAGACCTGTGATAATCAACCAAATAAGTCTATGACAATTTTTGAATTGCATGTTGTTTGTCGCGTTCGAGCTGTTCTTTGAGTTCGTCAAGATTTTGGAACTTGCGTTCATCTCTCAAACGGTGAATAAACGAAATGGTTACCTCGGTATCGTATAAATTGCCGTCGAAATTAAACAAATGCGCTTCGATGGTGGGTTTGTCGGCTATGGCATTGATGGTTGGACGGTAGCCAATATTGAGCATGGCGGGATACGAAATGCCTGATGCAAGTACTTGAACCGCGTAAACCCCATTGCCCGGGATGAGCTTGTGTTTGTATGTAGGTTGCACATTTGCCGTTGGGAACCCGATGGTACGCCCCAGTCGGTTTCCCGCCAGCACCACTCCGGTGAGCTGATACGAGTACCCTAAAAAATGGTTAGCGGTTTCGACATCGCCTGCAAAAAGGGCATTTCTGATTTTGGTAGAGCTGATGTTGATTTGATCCAGGTCTTTTGGCGGAATTTCTTCTACTTCAAATGGATATGACTTCGATAACAATCGCAATTGCTCGAAATTGCCCTCCCGTTTGTGGCCAAAGCGGTGGTCGTACCCAATTACCAATTTGGTTGCCCCTATGGCTTCCACGAGGATTTCTTTAACAAATGCTTCTGCGGTTATTGAGGCAAATTCGGTTGAGAACGGGTATATCACCAGATGATCGATACCCGCCTTGGCAAGAAGATCAATTTTCTCGCTCTGGGTATTCAGCAACTGGAGGTTTTGGTCCTCCGGATTGAGAATCATCCGCGGGTGGGGGTAGAACGTGAAAAGCACCGATTCCCCGTCCAATTCACGGGCCGATTGGATGAGATTGTCAATAATTTTTCGGTGTCCCAAATGCACACCGTCGAATGTGCCGGTGGTGACAACTGGGCGCCGAATCGATTGCAGTTCTTCTAATTTATGATAGACTTTCATGAATGTGCGACTCAAAAAATGCCGTTGTTTTTGGCCTTTTCGAGGGGTGGGTAAATTTATTCAAAAACTAGCAGCTTAAGTTTTGGTTGTTGGGTGAGTTTCGATTACTTTTGCGCCCAAATTGAAAAGACACAACTAATTCTACATCAAATGTCGAATATTACCGGTAAAATTACCCAGATTATTGGACCTGTGGTTGACGTAAGTTTCGAGGGAGTGAGCACACTTCCAAAGATTTACGAAGCCTTAGAGGTAACCAAAGAAGGTGGTCAGGTTGTAGTACTTGAGGTACAGCAACACATTGGCGAAGATACAGTACGAGCCATTTCGATGGACTCTACCGAGGGCCTAAGCCGCGGTGTGGCTGTTCGCGCTTTGGGAAGCCCAATAACCATGCCAGTAGGTGAGCAGGTAAACGGTCGCCTCTTCAACGTGGTTGGAGAAGCCATCGACGGTATCGGCAATATCACATACGGAAAGGGGCGCTCTATCCACAGCGAGGCTCCAAAATTTGAAGAGTTATCAACTTCTACCGAGGTTCTTTACACCGGTATCAAGGTTATCGATTTGATTGAGCCTTATGCCAAAGGGGGTAAGATCGGTTTGTTTGGAGGTGCCGGTGTTGGTAAAACCGTATTGATCCAGGAATTGATCAACAACATCGCAAAAGCGTACGACGGTATGTCGGTTTTTGCTGGTGTAGGTGAGCGCACTCGCGAAGGAAATGACCTATTGCGCGAGATGATTGAATCAGGCATTATCAAATACGGCGATGCGTTTGTGCATTCGCTGGAAGAAGGCGGATGGGATCTTTCTAAAGTGGACTTAAACGCGTTGAAAGATTCACGCGCTACCTTCGTGTTCGGACAGATGAACGAGCCCCCCGGAGCACGTGCTCGCGTAGCTCTTTCAGGTCTTTCCATCGCTGAGTACTTCCGCGACGGAAATCCAGAAGACGCAACCGGAAAAGACATTCTATTCTTCGTAGACAACATCTTCCGTTTCACCCAAGCAGGTTCTGAGGTATCGGCACTTTTGGGTCGTATGCCTTCGGCGGTAGGTTACCAGCCCACGTTGGCCACTGAGATGGGTGTGATGCAAGAGCGTATCACCTCTACTAAGCGCGGATCTATCACCTCAGTTCAAGCGGTATACGTACCTGCGGATGACTTAACTGACCCTGCTCCTGCTACCACCTTTGCTCACTTGGATGCTACTACCGTACTTTCGCGTAAAATCGCGGAGTTAGGTATCTATCCAGCGGTAGATCCATTGGATTCAACGTCTCGAATTCTGGCTCCAGAAATTGTTGGCGAAGAGCACTACGGCTGCGCACAGCGCGTTAAAGAGCTTCTTCAGCGCTACAAAGAACTTCAGGATATCATCGCCATCTTGGGTATGGACGAGCTTTCTGAAGACGATAAAAAAGTGGTTCACCGCGCCCGTCGCGTTCAGCGTTTCTTGTCGCAGCCCTTCCACGTTGCAGAGCAGTTCACTGGTTTGAAAGGTGTACTTGTTCCTATCGAAGAAACCATCCGCGGATTTAACATGATCATGGATGGTGAGGTTGACGAGTATCCAGAAGCGGCCTTCAACTTGGTGGGAACCATCGACGAAGCCATCGAGAAAGGCAAGAAAATGATGGCTAACGCCTAATCTACCCTAACCATGAAGTTAGAAATCATCACCCCCGAAACCACCCTTTTTGAAGGAACTGCAAAGGCCCTTCAAGTACCCGGCGTGGACGGTTTGATTGGTATTTTAGACAATCACGCACCGTTGATTTCAACCTTGAAAGCAGGTAAAATCAAAATTACAGACACCAACGGCACCGACAGCCTCTTCCCCATAAACGGCGGAGTGGTGGAAGTACTCAACAATAAGGTGATTGTTTTAGCTGACTAAATTAAATCGCAGGTGATGCAGTTGAAAGAAAACAACTGTATCATGCACTAAAAATCAAAAACCGCCTCCGATGAGGCGGTTTTTTTGTATCTCGCACAATTTAATTAAGTTTACCAAAATCTGAGGAAATGCCGTGTACGAAATTGAAAATCACAGCTTTACTAGGGCTTTTTTGCTTGGTTGTTCTGCAAAGTAGTGCGCAGATACAAGCTAATCAGGTGACCTTTCTGCAAGGAGGTCAGGTTCATGATCAAGAATTTTTCGCTAACACGAATTACATTGCCACCAACGGCGGAGTTTTTAAAATGGCGGCAAATAGCTCTGCATGGGTTAACGATAACACGGGCATGGGATCTATACCCTCATTTTCGGTTCAGATAAAGAACTTGGTCGTATTTGGCGACCAGCTTATCGCCCTCAGTCGATCGGGAGTTGCTGCAGTAAAAAGAAGCGGTGAAGACTGGAGCCCTTTTATGCCAGAGTACATATTTGTCGACATAGAAGTTTTCCAAGGTGAACTATACGCCTACGGTTACCTAAAAGACCCTAATTTATGGTTTCAGGATTATAATCTCTTTCAAATTGACCTAACGGGGCAGGTAACCGACATGCAACAAACCATGTCGTTTTATTTCTTTGGCCCAAAGAAAAACCTCCGTGTAATTGGAAACAAATTAACCTGTCTAACTCCAAACTCTCTCCGTGTTTTTGATGGAAACCAGTTCACCACTTTGCCCTACCCGCCAACACTGACCTTAGATGTGTTTGGAGTATCAACAGAAGAAATTTTTGCTCAGACCTTCACCTGGTTTGGTCCATCTACAATTCTTAGAATTAACAACATTTACAGGCTTGAGCCAGGTAAGGGATGGCAGAAGTTCAACATTGACACCGTGTCTACCACATACCTCAAATCTGCTTTCGTGTTAGAAGGGCGATTGAATCTCTCTGTCTACGAACAAACTGAGGCCAGCGTGACACCCGCGTTGTATTCCAAGGTTGACTTACCAATAGCCGGTACCCAGTGGGTGAGAAATGTCACCACATCGCCTACGGTTGAACTTCCCGACGGCATGGTCAAGGTAAGTGCCACGAGTTACATCGGCTACTCCGGATCGGGTGTATACACCACAAATACCCCTTTTACCCAACCTACAACCGACTTGAACAATGGTTTTTATGGCACTCAGCACCAAAAAAGCTTATTCAACGGCGACACTCTGATTAGTCTGGTTAATTATCAATTAAATGCTTGGAACCGCCAGGGGCAATCAATTCCCATTACCGCGAAAAACGCCGACGACTTTTTTAACCATAAAAACAAGTTATACACCATTTCAGGAGGTGTGTTATACGAATATGTCAACGGTTTATCTGCACCGCCAAATCGGGTTGAGGTAAATGGCACTTATGTTAGTTCGATTTTTCCTCTTACGGCACCTTCAAAAGCCATTTTATTCGGTGGTTTGGATTTTGACGCGAAAGAGGCGAAAAACATTCTTCTTGATTTGGATACCAAAGAGATCTCGACAGTGAATTTTGAGGGTAGACCCATCATTTTCAGGAGGCTTATTTGGCACAAAAACAAATACCTAGGACTGGCATTCAGCTTGAAGTTTCAAGGAAATGGTGCCCAGTCGGATACCATCTTTTTGCTCAAATCAGACGACGGTATCAACTATAAAATGATCGACTATGGGTATGAAAAAGACACCCGGAAAGAAGTCACCGCCATTTACGAGGCAAACGACAGTTTGATTGTTACTGTATCACAAATGATCTGGACAGGTATGGCCTTTGAAGCTAACCTAAAAATATTTTACCTAGATCCTCAACAAGATCAACTCGTCTACCTCGGCACTGGCAATCGAGTCATAAAAGACGTCTATTACATCAACGGCAATAAGTTCGGCTTGATTGAAAGTGTATTCGAAGGCTTATACGAGGAGACAGCGCCTTTTACTTGGGCTAAGGCCTCATTCAATGGTATCCCTGAAGGAGCTATCGTTAGCTCGGTCTTTTACGACAACAGCGGCACGGCGTACCTTGGAACTGATGGGAATGGGATCTTTAGACTTGAAATTCCAGCCAGCCTAGGTGAATTCTCTTCAAACAAACTCCTCCAAGTATATCCAAACCCAGCACAATCGGTGATTAATATTCCCATAAACAGCGGTGGCGCCGAGATAGAATTATATACCACAGGAGGCCGTTTAATCAAGAAAACCACCCTGAGTGGCAACGACACTGCTGTGTTGGATATAAACGATTTAACACCTGGACTTTATATTGGAAGACGCACTCAAGGTTCTGAAACAAAGGCCTTTGTGATTGTAAAGCAATAGACTTCCGTTGTGTCAAGTGTAAATCGAGGGGAATCAGCTCAAGATTTTGGCATGCAAAGGGAGAGGGAATAGTAGTAAATTAGGGAATTCTAGATCCATACAGCCTATTAGGATAGAGGACGGAAATTCTTGTTTGTTTACATTACTTAACACGTGGACTATTGCTCCTAAACAGGAGCTTCCCTACCTTCACCCCATGACAAAAACATGGTTTATTACCGGCTGTTCGACCGGTTTGGGACGGGCTCTTTGCGAGACATTGTTATCAGAGACTAACCACCAAGTGGTAGTTACCGCTCGAAAAAAAGCAGATATCGAGGATTTCGAGAAACGCCATGCCGACAGGGTACTCTGCCTGAGCCTCGACGTATGTAAAGACGACCAAGCAAAGGCGGCTGTGAATGCGGCGATCGACCGTTTTGGAAAGATCGACGTACTGGTAAACAACGCCGGAATCGGATATTTTTCCGCCCTCGAAGAAGCAGATGAAGACGCCGTGCGAAACATGTTTGAAATCAATGTTTTTGGACTTGATCGCATGACCCGATTGGTTCTCCCTCACATGCGGGCCAAACGCAGCGGTAGAATCCTCAATATCGCGTCGATAGCCGGCATGATTGGTTATCCTGCCATCAGCCACTATAACGCAACCAAATTTGCCGTAGTGGGATTGACCGAATCGCTCAACAAAGAGGTTTCCCCTCTGGGCATACACGCCATTTCCATCTGTCCCTCCGGATTTCGAACCGATTGGGCGGGTCGATCGGCCATTGAAACGCCATCGAAGCTCGAAGACTACCGCGAGACAGCCGAAAAGAACAGAAGAGCCATTCGAGAAATGAGCGGAAATCAGCCCGGAGATCCGGTCGCTGCGGCCCGAGCCATGATCGCTGTTGCCAATCTGGAGCAACCTCCCGGTCATCTCATGTTAGGTGCTGCCGCGGTTAAAAACTCAAAAGACAAACTCGATCGACTCAAAGCGGAAATTGAGCTTTACGAACAATGGGGTATTGAAGCCGATCAACCCAAGAAATAAGTGGCCAGCTAAGCCATCCTTGCTTACTTTCGCGCAGTGAACCTGCATAAACGCATCGAAGCAAAACTGGAGCAAAAGGCCCTTGA
>DASUEB010000167.1:0-29821 GCA_036275295.1 Luteibaculaceae bacterium
TTACTGCTTTGCTTTTGAAAATTGATAATTAACGGATGCATAAATCAGGCGGCCGATTAACGGTGCTCCATAAGCCTCAATATGCAGGTTATTCAGAACGTTTGAAGCCCCAACTTTAGCGGTTACACCAAATTTAGGAAATGTTCTATTAACTTGTACATCAACCAGACCGTAGGTTGGAACTGGACCAGTGAACTGAGGGCTTCCGAAATAATCAAAACCCGAAACGATTTTATACGCAATGTTAAACCCTGTATTGCGAATGTCGCGGCCTCCAAAGTTGAAGTTGGCTTTGTGTCGGGGGGTGTTGAAGAAGGGAATCAAAGGATCATTATTATCTCTTTTTAACAGTTCGGAGTAGGTGTAATTAGCACCAATATTGAAGTATTTGGGGAAATAATAGTTTAAACCTATCGACGAACCAAAGGTTGTAACCAGAGTTTTGGCATTGGCGGCTATACGAGTAGGAAATGCTTCCACATCGCGCTGGCCTTGTTTTGAGTTGTCAATAAACCCAACTATAAAGCCCAAAAAGTCATTATAAACACTATAATATGCGCTGGCGTCGACATAGATATTTTTGAATGCGATGTCTTTGTATCCTATCTCAATGGTTCTAACTCGTTCTGGCCTTACTGCTTCAACAAAAATGGGGCGGTAATTATCCTGCGAATTTGCCAAGTAGCCGTCGTTTCCAAAGTAATCTTCGGGGAGTATTAAATTAAAGCCGTTGAGATTTCCGCGTAACCGCGCAACACCAATATTGTAGAATAGAAATTGATCTTGAAGGGTAGGATTACGGTAAGCTGTGGTGAAAGTCGTTCTCAATGTTCCAGTTGGGCGAGTGTTGACAATAAGCGACAAGGCGGGTGTGTAAAACGGCCTGAAATTCACATGATCATCAAAACGAAGGGAAGCGATGACTTTGGTTCGCTGACTTAGTGCTTTCTCCAAGGTGGCGAAAACCCCAAACTCCCAAGTTTTGATGTCTACAAATCCCGAGTTAAGGTTGTTTCGGTCGATCAAGGTATCGCTAAAAATGGTGCCCGATGAATTGGGGTTAAACAAGCGATAGTTGCCTCCAATCTTGAATTTCTCAGGTAAGCAGGCAGAGGTGCCCCGCATGTCAAAATCGTATTCCCCTTGGATATGGCGCATGAATGATTGATCTGCAAATCTCGTTCCACCCCCTTGGAATGAGGGGTTGGAAGTTATTCTGTTGAAAGCCTCTTTAAATTCGGGTGAACCAGGGACCAAATAGGCTCCGTTGTTTCGGGCTGGATTACCGGGACTGTCCGCATAGGTGCGCGCGTATCGAATGGCGGCATCAATATCAGAAATGCCCATGTCGCGGCGGGCCATTCTGAAACCGTCTTGGAAGTCGGCCATCCAGTCGCCAAATGCTTTCTGGCCTTCCAAAAGTTGATAGGCCGTAAACACCAGGTCATATGATTTACCCGCATCCTCTCGGGTTTCATAAGCGCGGAGGAAAAAACGCTCGCCTTTTAGCTCAACGCGTTGCTGCAAGAATTTGATATCTTTTACACTGTATCGGTTGTCACCCTGGTAAATGGTTGTTCCATTGCCATAGTTGTACTGATAGCTCAATGTACCGATGTTTCTGGGTAACTTGTAACTCAGTAAACCTTGAAGTTTGAGAGAATACGTGTTGTAATCGGCTAAGTCTATTTCGCGATAACCGGTTCTGTACACATATAAAACGGGAACCTGCTCGCCTTCGATGGTCTCCGTTCTGAAGTAGGAGGGTAGCACATCGTTTTGAGTAATGCCCAGTTCAAAAGGTGTGAATTTGCGGGTAAGGGTAGGAAATTGAGATTCCCCATAAATATTCACCCCATCCCAGCCAGGCGAAACGTCGCGCGGGTTAAAAGAACTGGCAGTAGTTCCATAATCTTCAGCTGTCCAATCGTAAGCCTGAAAATAGGAGGCATTCACTTTGAATGCTAATCTGTCTTTTAAATAGCGGTTGTTGAATCGGGCCAAACCTCTGAATAAACCAAAGCGAATGCTGTCGGTTTCAATTTTGTCGGCTACAAAAGCTACCCGACCACTTACATCGATAAGATTTCGCTCTGCACCCTTTATCATTAAATCTACTCCCTGGTATTTGTATGGATCTTTGGTTTGAATGTCGATAACCCCGTTGAAGGCATTGGGACCGTAGGTGGCTGAATTGGCACCGACCACAATGTCTACTCGCTCAACATCTAATTCACTGGCTCCAACGAAGTTGCCGAGTGAAAAGTTGAGTCCAGGAGCCTGGTTATCAACCCCATCGATGATTTGTAAGGTTCTCACAGGCGATGTGGAGTTGAATCCACGGGTGTTTATAATTTTGAAACCAAGGGAGGCCGAGGTCATATCAACCCCTTTCAAACTGGACAGCCCCTCGTAAAATCCAACCGCTGCCGTTTGCTTGATCTCTTGAATGCCTAATCGCTCAATGGTAACGGGCGACTCCTTAATTTTTTGGGCAACCCGCTCACCGATAACTTTTACCTCGGCAATGGCTTTTTCTTCTGGTTCGAGGCGTATGCTAAACGATTCGTTGTTGGTTTTGGCTTGAAAAGACACTTCCTTATAGCCAAGGTAGGTGATCACCACAGTTACGGGAAATTCTTCCGCAAATCGAAGGTCCCACTTCCCATCCAGATCGGTTATAGCTCCTACTTTGGTGCCTTTTAGGGTTACGGTGGCACCTATGAGCGATTCGTTGGTGACTTTATCTCTCACCACCCCAGTTAGTCGGTTCTGCGCAAATGTCACAATTACAGGGCCAAAGATTAGAAGGCACACCGAAATGTACTGTCTCAATAGATGTTTCATTAACTATTCACTTGTGAACGTCCAAAATAGTAATTATTCCTTCCCATCATCACATGTATCCAGAAAAATGAACGGTGGTCATTTATTTTTGGTTTTTTGGGCCGAATTTCATTCGACTAGCCCTAAAACGTCATACTTCAAATGTACTTAAATTGGCTGCTGGCTGTATACCAAATAGGTAATTGAGTGATGAGAGACCTTTCTAATTGCGGTTTGGGCAAGGATTTAAAGCTATGGTACCTTGCATACGGATTACAGCTGTTTCTTAAACAAGAGGCTTGCTTTAAATTTTACATTCTCCCATAGATTTTTCACATTCCAACGGAGCTTAGTGATTTCTGGAAGAGACATATGGGTTGCTTGTAATTCTATGTGCCGCCTAAAATGACGGTGTTTGCTAACATTGGACCTATTATAGGAGTGTAGTAGGGAACTGCTCACCAGTGTCGGATCGCTGAAGACCGTTTCTATGAGTTGTTCCATTCTTTTCTGGTAGGTGTGTTTTTCACTTACCAAAACGGAGGCCCTTTGACCCATTTCGCGGGCTTGCTCTGGATTGTGGCTGAGTTCATTGATTTGATGTGCCGCGTCGCTTATCTTGTGGGGAATGTAATGGACGTTGGGTTCAAATAAATCGGTCAATCCATGAGGAATGGCTTGGGTTATCAGCGCAGCACCAGAGGCCATTACCTCAAAAACACGCATGTTGAGATCTTCTCGAATCGCCACGTTGAAACCACAGACAGATTGGGCATATAAATGCGCCATTTCCAGTTGATTTTTACCGCTGTAAACTCGCAATTCTGTTGACTTCACAAGGTCTTCAAAGAATCTTTTTCTGCGGGGATTAAGGTTCCCTACAAAAGTGCATTTCAAATCGCGATTGAATTGGTAATCTCGGTGTATCAAGGGATTGCAGGCTAATGGTAACCAATGGATGGGTTTACCGGTGAATTGAGTTCCCTTAATCGCGAAGTCTTTCATCGCAAAAAAAGCATGGGAATACAGGTGAGCTGCATTTTTATGCCACCTGTAATTCATATGGTTATCGATTGCCCACCACGCGCTGGGTACCCTGAGCTTCTCGATTCCTACTGGAAAAATTAGTGGCGCAATACTGCTCTCTACAAATAAAACCAAATCAGGTTCGAATTGGTGTTTGTGAAGGGTTTCTGCCACATCGACCAATGGCGGGCAGCTTATCAAAGGCCATTCTTCGCCATGGAAGGTATTCGGAGTCGCAAAAAAGACCTCGTTCCCCATGGATACCAATGTTTTGTATACAATTCCAGATAATGAAACCGGATTGAAATTGGCAAAAAGGGCTATTTTCACACCAAATCAGCTTGTTTGTGCAGTTTTTTGGTTCCCGTGTATAGCGTGTATTTGAGGAATTTGCAGGGCAGCGATCCATTGAAAAGCGATATTCGGCGTTCGGGACGCAATCCAACGTGTTTTACCGCTTCTTCATCAGAGGAGATCAACCAAGCTTCCCATCCAGCAAACTGTTGTTTGAAGGTATCGCCAATGGTTTTATACAATTCGTTTATATCGCTTGGGGCTAATCGTTCCCCATAAGGAGGGTTAATGATCAATACGCCAGGTTCCACTGGAGGCGGGCCGGCTTTTTGGATAGAGCGCCTGATTAGATCAATATCGCTGTCAACACCCAAGGATTCAATGTTTTTTTGAGCAAGTCGAATCATGGTGCTGCTGAGATCCGAGCCGTAAATACCACCATCGATGGGCTTTCGCTGCTGGGAAAGTTCGCTTTTTATCTCCTCAAATCGCGTAGGGTCGAAAGCTTTGTGATGTTTAAAACAAAAGTAAGTCCGTTCCAGGTTAGGTGCAATATTTCCCTTTTTAATGGCCGCTTCGGTCAATAAGGTTCCGCTTCCACACATGCCGTCGTAAAAGGCTTTCTGACCATCCCATCCGCTCAAATCGATGAGTCCTGCAGCCAGTACTTCATTCATCGGAGCAACCCCAGTGTGTTGGCGATAACCGCGTTTGTAGAGCGGAATTCCCGTAAGGTCGTTGGCGACGTATATTTTGTTCTCGTTAACCGTAACGGTAATTTGAATATCGGGGGTTTCTGGATTTACATCGGGCCGGCGGCCTTTTACTTTCCGAATCTTATCGACAATGGCGTCCTTGGTTTTTAAAGCAACATACTTGCTGTGATTAAAGAAGCTGGATTTAACAATCGCGTCAACAGCCATCGTTTGCTGTGGCGAAATCAAATGCTCCCAATCGAATTGCTCAATTCCTTTGTAGAGTTCCACTTCATTAAAGGCCTCGAATTCAAACATGGGAGTGAGTACCTTAAGCGCTAATCTCGATTTGAGATTTACGCGGATTGCATCATCCAAAGTACCCTCAAAAAGACAGGCTCGGTTCTTAATCTCAATGTTATCCAATCCCATGGCTTGAAGCTCATCTGCTAGCACTTGCTCCAAACCAAATAGGGTTTTTACCGTAAAAGACTGCCTCATCCTCCTATTCGTTTAGTTTTATACCCCCAGTCTTGCAACCAGAGCATTATTTTGTCTCGAAAATTTCCTTGAATTAATATGGTGCCATCTTTGACAGTGCCACCCACGCCGCATTTGGTTTTGATTTTCTTACCCAATTCCTGCAAATCACCGTCGGTACCCACGAAATTGGCGATTAGGGTGACTTCCTTTCCCGCACGTGATTTTTTATCGATCATCACATGAAGTATCTGCTGAGCGGGATCGAGAGTTTTTACCTCCTGTTCCTCCTCCTCTTGATAGCTGAAATTTGGATTGGTGCTGTATACAATATCAATTCTTTTCTTGCTCTTGCTCATAACCTTGTATCAACGCGTTGATTTGTTTTTGGTGGTGAATCCAGTGCGATTTGATGAAAACTGCGGTGTGTTTTGGAGATAAGTAACCCGCCAGAGGATGCTTAAACAGGGCACCGGTGAGGCGTTTTTGCTGGGTAGTTTCAAATTTTTCGCGGGTTTGTTCTCTCACAATTCGAAAACCTTCTGCTATTTCATCTGCAGAAATGACGGGTGAAGGGGAACCAGCCGCGACGGGTGCCTTAAATTTCCGATTACTCAGTAAGGCACGATTTAACAACTTTCCATAAAGCCATGTTTTCAGACTTGTTTTAGCGGGAGGTTGAATATGAGATTGCTTGTATTCGATGTAATTCAAAACGGCCTGCTCCACAAGCAGTAAATGGTGCAGAACCTCTAGTAGTGACCAGCTATCGGCATTGGGCTTCCATTGCAAAATGTCAGATTTAAGCGAACACAAATCCATCAATTTCTTGTTGGAATCACTGGTGAAATTGTCGTATAACTGTAGCGTTTTCAAAGCTTGTTTAATTGGTAAAGGTATTATTTCTGACTCATCATCTGAATTGTGCAAATAAAGAGTTTGCAACACATTTTTTCTTTCTTTGTAATATGAAACATTCCCTCATCCTATTGTTATCCACTTTGGTTAGTCTCTTCTTCACGGCTTGTGAGAAGCCATTAGATGAAACCAACGAGCTTGTTACGCAAGTTGGAATTGAAGCACAACTTCAAAGTGACGGAAGCATCCTATTGAAAGGCAAAATTATAGCAGATGGTATTTCTCCCGTAGAAAACTTCGGCTTTGATATCGCAGATTCTGCCGCAGGGGAGTATTTTGAGTGGTTTAGGCAAGATTTATTTGAAAGCGATCGAGTGGGGAATGAATTCACCCTTTTGATGCCGTATTCCCGACTGGAATTCAATCGCAAACCACTTTTTAAAGCTTGGGTACAAGATGCATTCGGACATTCATTTAGCAAAGTGATCATGTTCGACACCGTCGCGATTGCACCCATCGTTTTCCCTTGTTCTTACACACCAAATACACTGGATATGCACAATGGCCTGGCACCCGAGGCCCTCAATTACGAGCAATTCAATGAGAGTATCAACGGAAATGTGAGTTTCCGTTTTCAATCATCCAATTATTCCCTTGAAATATATTTTGGCTCAACACCACGCACAGGATCTTACAATGTGGGTAGAAATGGCGACGTGTCTATTTACGTAAAGGAAAGAGGGTTTGACCTTGCAGAGGCGGTTGACAAGGGACAATTGCATGTCAATCAGACAGGGCCTCAGTCATGGGTCTTGCAAGCGTGTGATGTGGAATGGAAGCTGGATGGATCTTCGTCGACATTCCAGAAAATAATGGAGTTTAATGTTCAATATCCGCTTCCTGAGTAATGGACTAATTCAACTGGCAGCGATTGTCGTAGCTCAATTTCTGTGCCTCTCTACTTGGTTTGCGGGGTCATTATTGTGGATAGGGTTACCCGCTTTTAAGTTTCTGTCCCCTTGGCTTGCGGGAATTCTTCTCAACGGCGTGCAGTTGGGTTTTGTACTTGGAACTGCTCTTTCGTTTTACTTAGGAATAGCGAATCGATATTCAAGCAACAAGTTATTTGCCCTTTCCTGCCTTTGGGTAGCAATGGCCAATGCGCTGGTATGGTTGACCGCTGATCCGGTATTTATCTGTATATCGCGTATAGCCGTTGGATTTGGTATAGCAGGAGTGTATCCCATCGGAATGAAGATCATCATTGATCAATTTGGCGACCGAGCTTACCGATTTATGGGTTGGATCGTTTTTGCTTTGACGCTGGGTTCTGGTCTTCCTCATTTGATTATTTCCTTCACTCCT
This sequence comes from Luteibaculaceae bacterium, assembly GCA_036275295.1. Lineage (GTDB taxonomy): Bacteria > Bacteroidota > Bacteroidia > Flavobacteriales_D > Luteibaculaceae > DASUEB01. The sequence continues at coordinate 7,545 of DASUEB010000167.1, forward strand.
CGCGATAATTACAGCGATTGGGTCATTGGTGTCACCTCGGCAGCAGCCCTGGCAGCGGGAGTAATCATGTGGTTTCTCAGGCCCATTCAACGCTCAAAATCGAAAATTGAGGAGCTAGCCCGCGATAGCGTTTCGGGCTTTGCTAATGTCAGGATAACCGTGCTGGGCTACCTTGGGCATATGTGGGAGTTGTATGCATTTTGGACCTTTTTACCGTTTTTGGTAAGAAAATACATCAAGGAAACGGATGCCTCTATGATCTGCTTCGCGGTAATGTTGGCAGGGGCACTGGGATGCATTTTACCGGCTGTTTTTAGAGGGAAATTGACGAACAAAAATTACTTACTCTTCTGTTTGATGTTGTCGGCGTTGTGTTGTTTTATTCAACCTATGATTCCGGTTACTGTAGATAAAAATCTGATTTTGTTGTTTTTATTGATTTGGGGTTGGGTGGTGATTGCCGATTCCCCTCTTTTCTCGGCCAACCTGGGTCGTGTAGTGCCGCATAACCAAAGAGGAGGTATTATGACACTATCGACATCTCTTGGATTTGCGCTGGCCATGATTTCAGTGCAAAGTTTGACGCACTTGAACAGTACCCAAGGACTTTGGCCTTATTTCGGTTGGTTTTTGTTGCCCGGCCCCTTGATGGCGTGGTGGCTAGTGAAGAGAAGTTCGTCTTTAGAGACTGTTGACAACGTGCAGGGTGCTTAACGCAAAGAGGGCTGCTGTTTCGGTTCGTAGTCTGGCTTCGCCCAAACTAACGGGTATTGCACCTCGACTGGTGGCGAGCAGAATTTCTGCAGACGTGAAATCGCCCTCTGGCCCGATGCAAAGGGTTGCATCCGTTCCATGTAGGTAGGCACTGGGCAGCGGACGCTTCGGCTGTTCCTCGCAGTGCGCAATGTAGATGGGCCCCGTTATCGACTCAATCGCCTCGCTGAAACTGGCATGGTAGGTCAATATAGGCTTCCAAACCCGATGAGATTGTTTGGTTGCTGCAATGATCACCTTCTCCAATCGATCGAGATTGATTTTGGCGCGTTCTGTTCGCTCGGTTTGGCAGAACAAAAATGAGTTAACGCCCACTTCTGTGGCTTTCTCTAAAAGCCATTCCATCCGATCTATGTTTTTGGTAGGCCCAATAATAAGCTGAAATCTTGGGCTGGGTTCAGGTCTATTTTCATAGGTCAAACCCCGTAGTTCAACTGATTTTTTACCCAGATCTACCACCTCGGCAGTGCATATGAGGCCCTTACCATTGGTGATAAGCAGCTGATTGCCCGCTCGAAGCCGCAAAACATGGATGGCGTGATGCGTTTCATCAACGCCCAATAGAGGCCGATGGGGATCTAGGTCTGGATTATAAAACCAGTGCATCCTTACATATTGAGGATCCAAGCAAATATCAGGGGCGCAACAATGGTTGCATCGCTTTCAATGATGTATTTCGGCGTGTCGATATCCAGCTTGCCCCAGGTGATTTTTTCATTGGGTACTGCCCCTGAATAGGAACCGTAAGAGGTAGTTGAATCGCTAATTTGGCAGAAGTAGCTCCAAAAAGGAACATCGTGCCATTCCAAATCTTGGTACATCATGGGCACTACGCAGATGGGGAAATCGCCTGCGATACCACCGCCTATTTGGAAGAAACCAACCCCTTTACCCGATGAATTTTGACGATACCAGTCGGATAACCAAACCATGTAATCGATTCCCGATTTCATGGTGGTAGATTGAAGTTCACCCTTTATACAGTAGGATGCAAAGATATTGCCCATGGTACTGTCTTCCCAACCTGGACAAACTATGGGTAGATTTTTCTCAGCAGCAGCTAGCATCCAGCTGTCCTTGGGGTCAATTTCGTAGTATTGCTCTAGATCGCCGCTGAGCAGCATTTTGTACATAAATTCATGTGGGAAAAAACGCTGGTTGCTGTCGTTTGCCTCTTTCCACTGGCGGTGGATGTGTTTTTGCAATCGTCTGAAAGCCTCCTCCTCGGGAATACACGTATCGGTTACCCTATTAAAACCGTTTTCTAGCAAATCCCATTCTTCTTGGGGGCTCAAATCGCGATAATTGGGAACGCGTTTGTATGATTTGTGGGCAACGAGGTTCATGATATCTTCCTCTAGGTTGGCCCCAGTACAAGAAATGATAGCTACCTTATCTTGTCTGATCATTTCGGCTAGGATCTTACCCATTTCTGCGGTACTCATCGCACCTGCCAACGTGATCATCATTTTGCCTCCTTCAGCCAGGTGTTTCTCATATCCTTTGGCCGCGTCTACTAGTGCAGCAGCATTAAAGTGAAGATAATATTTCTCTAGAAATTGAGAGATGGCGTTGCGTTGACTCATGATTGTTCGTTGTTAGGTGTGCAAAAGTATCAAATAAGTATTACCCCTTTGGTTTGTAACCAGAGGTGGGTAGAAAAATTTTCAATAAAACTTGCATGGGTTGATAGCTGTAGTATATTTGCACCCACAAAAACGTCAGACGGGGTGTAGCGCAGCTGGCTAGCGTACCTGCTTTGGGAGCAGGGGGTCCCAGGTTCGAATCCTGGTACCCCGACAAACGACAAAAGAAAGTCCCGCCCTCAGGCGGGACTTTTTATTTCACCCCCACACTTCCGAAAAGCGAGATATCTCTTGAAATACAAGTTTCACTCAATGAGCTTTTCAGGAAGTGTGGGGGTGAAATAAAAAGCGCTGCGATAGCATCGGCTTTCTTTTGTCGTTTGAATCCCCCCTCTAAAGGATCATGGAATAATCCTAGTGCATCGTGACTCCCGAAAAGCGAGATATCTCTTGAAATACAAGTTTCACTCAACGAGCTTTTCAGGAAGTGTGGGGGTGAAATAAAAAGCGCTGCGATAGCAGCGGCTTTCTTTTGTCGTTTGAATCCCCCTCTAAAGGATCATGGAATAATCCTGGTGCAGCTTGACTCCCGAAAAGCGAGATATCTCTTGAAATACGTATCCCACACAACGAGCTTTTCAGGAAGTGTGGGGGTGAAATAAAAAGCGCTGCGATAGGCGGCTTTCTTTTGTCGTTTGAATCCCCCCAAAAAGGATCATGGAATAATCCTGGTGTAGCTTGACCCCCGAAAAGCTGTATATGAAGATGAGACCTGAATTTCGCATGCATTTCATCTGTTTTAGACTCTATACTAATGTTAGGGCGGTGGTGATTGCTCTATCCAACAATGGGGGGATTTTAGATTAATTCACATCTTCGAATTTAGTAAGTTGCTGCATGCGTAGATTGATGTGTACCCTTATCGGCCAAGTTCTTACCATGGCCGCCTTGTGTCAGACGTATTGCCCTGGCGAAGGAACTTTTAACTGCAGTGGAAATTGGTTCATTAACCAAGTGTCGATGTCGGCCGAGAAAGGAAGTTCTATAAACCAATTATCTGGGTGTGACTCCTATGCCGACAATACTGCAATAAGTGCAAATGTGCTTACAGGGGGTAGTTATCAGTTGACCATTAAAACGGCTTCCTTAGTAAGTACCATTGGTGTTTTTATCGACTGGAATAGGGATGGCACGTTTGATATAGTTACTGAAGCTCTGAGGTCATACGTGTCAAACGGCACCGCAACTGTGGTTATCGCGGTGCCAGTAACGCAAACGTCAGGAATGGTGCGGATGAGAATAAGGGCGACAGATTATTTAGATGTAGCCAATCCATGTGGAACGCAGGATTTTGGGGAAGTGGAGGATTATTCTCTCCTCTGTTTCACCTCCATTGATGATATTCCACAAACAACCACCCCTGTTCAGTACTGTTCGGCTTCGGGAAGCCCGAATTGTGCTCAAGCGGATGGAACAGGTACTCCAACGCCAATCACTGAAGTAAATGTAATGGGTGACAATGGAACGGAAATTCTAAATCCTTCGGGTTGCGATCAGTACGCCGACTTCACCTTTTTGTCGGTTAAAATGTCTGTGTCTAACACGTATTCAGTATCTATCAGAGGGGGCAATGCCTTCGGTACCTCTGCCGTATACGTCGATTGGAATGACGACGGTGATTTTGACGATCTGGATGAAGCGTCAGTAGAATCAAACTACAATATTGTTTTGGATGCATTTACAGTGTCCGTAACTCCTCCGTTATCGGTCACCCCCGGTAAAAAGAGAATGCGGGTTCGTTGTACAAGTATTACGGGACCAAGTCCCTGCGGAACACAGGTCCTTGGCGAGGTGGAGGACTACAGTATTTTTGTCGAATCGTTATTAAATCCAACCCCCAGCTGTGTTAATAACGTAAAGCCATCAAATGGTCAGGCTAACCTTTGTCTTAACCAGGTAGTTACATGGGATTCTGTCAGTGGGGCCACCTCATATCGATTTCATCTACAGCAGGCAAATGGTACCATAGTTAGTAATCAAATAGTATCTAGCAGACAGATTTTCGTATCCAATTTACAAGCCAACACCACTTACAAGTACCTTGTTGTACCTAGGGATGCAGACAGTGTTGAGGCCATTGGGTGCGATACCATTCGGTTTACCACATCGGCCGACGCTGACCCGAGTGTGTTTATCTCACCTAATGCAGATACACTGGCGTTGTGCGAGGCTGATACACTTGTTATTTCTGCGACTACGGTTTTTGGAACCTCGCCAATCTCCTACCTGTGGACCTATCCAGGCATGACCATTGCGGGAGTTGATACTACTCCTGATCTATTTGTGGTCGGAAATGCACAAGGATTGTATACCGTAAAAATAGCCGTTGCCGACAGTAAAGGCTGTACATCCATTGATTCAACGGTGATTCAAGTGTTTGGGCTGCCAGAAATAAGCCATGTAACCGCTAATAAGAGCTACTACTGTTTTGGGGAAATGCCCATCATTACGTTTTCCTCGAATCAAGCATCCAGCTTTAAACTCCTCAGCATTCAGGGTGCTCAGTTAACTGAATTGCCTGCGATACCCCTTGGCAATTTTCAATGGCAAATAGGACCCGTGAGCGATTCACTGCAGATATTGTTAGTAGCGATTGGCAGCAATGCATGCGCCGATACATCCGATCTTTTGGTGATTCCTGTTGGTGGCCAGTTGGATAAACCCTCAATTATTTTTTCCCAGAGCCAGTATTGTGAAGGTGAACAGGCCGAAGCGGTCGTGACCAATTACACAGATGGGCTTAGCTGGACGGGTAGTGGAATTAGTCAAGGAAATAGGTATTTAACGTCCACAACCGATCCTTTTTTCGTAACCTATAGCAACGCTCAAGGCTGTTCGGTGTCTAGCGATGAAATAATTGCCAGTTTCCGACCCATTCCCGAAACGCCGGTAATTAAATATCTATCCGGGCTGGCTTGCACCGGGGACACTGTTACGTACGAAGTTGAGAATCAGCAAGCAGGTGTATTTTATCAGTGGAGCGATCAACTGCAAACCTTGGGCGAGCGATTACCTGTGTTTAGAAGCGGAACCATAAGGGTACAGGCAACCAATGTATTCAACTGCATGTCGGTTTCAGATCCTGTAGAAGTGATGTTCACCGAAAAACCTTTGCCAACTGCTGTTTTATCCTCTGGTTTACCATGCTTAGGTCAACAAGTTTCTCTCTTTTTAGATCGCTCAGATTACGCAGTGTTTTGGCCACATGATGGTTCAAACACAGATACAATTTTTGTGGGTCAAAATGGACTGTATTGGGCTGAACTATCTACTTCAGCTGGCTGTAAAGCCAATACCGATACCTTGAACTTGCAGTTCGCTGTTCCTCCAGCTAATCCATTCATTACTTTATCGGGAAGCTTGTGTAAAGGTGATAGCGTATGGCTCATGTCGAGTGAGACCGATTCAAACCAATGGTCAAATGGCTCTGATTCAAGTGCCATTGGTGTCTCAGAATCTGGAGTATTCTCTTTATTTCGGTTGGATCCCGTTAGCGGATGCTCCTCGGATACAGCAGTTGTAACTTTAGATTTCAAAGAGAAACCTAAGCCACCCGTTATAATCCAGGTTGCCGATACTCTTTTTGCTCAATCGGGAGAAGAGGGACTGACTTTCCAGTGGTTTGACGAAACAAATCAGTTGGTTTTAAATGGGCCCAATCGTTTCGAACCTACGAAGGGCGGAGATTATTCGGTTCGCGCCGTTAATGATGCGGGATGTGAAAGTGATCCTTCCTCACCGCTTTTCTTTAGCGGGGTTTCGATTGATGAAAACTCGGTAACGAGGTTGCAGGTTTATCCCAATCCATCCAGTGGAAAGGTTAGCGTCGACCTGCAAAACACCCTGATGGGCAACTTGAGTATATCAACGATCCAAGGTCAGTTGGTGAGGCAGATTAATTTGGATGAGACAAGTTTTACGATCGATTTACGGCCGGGTATTTACTTATTCCGCTTTTCAGGATCGCCGGGCACCACTGAAGTTTACAAGGTAGTAATTACGGAATAACAGCTCAGTTTACCTGATCAGTAAGAAAACCTTAACGTGCTGGCTTAACGTTCACCTTTTTTGAGCAATGCTAGCTCAGTATTAAAACTTGCATTGTATTAAACTATTTATTAAATTCGTCTAATCTCAGATCTTTACATATGAAAAAATCTATTTTTATTGGACTATTTTTGATGGTTTTCTTAATTTCCTGTTCTAAGGAGAGCGTCGTAGTTCAGTCGCCATCGGCTTCCTCAGATGCTTTGGCGATGGGCGAAACCATTAATAAACTTGATTTAGATTTTTCCAACTTTGTTTGGGTGGAATACTACGATTTAAACAAAGCTACAGAGATGCAAAAGGACCTAGCTTTGTATTTAGAGGAAGTTGAAACTGAGCTGGGGCATGAAGCCAATTGCAACTGCTACAAGACATCAAACTCCATCCACATCGAAAAAATTTCCTCTAGTAGGTATTCGACTAAGCCGCATTACAGGGTATCGATTTCTGGCTCATGATGGATTGATCTGATTCTAAAATCAACTCCAATTCTTACCCGCGGATGACTATGTTAGTTCATTCGCGGTTTTTTTATCCGCAAAGGATTCGCAAGCCCATATATTTACACCACGTTGTATGCCCTCCTGTTTCTAAAGGGAGTTCTTGTTTTCACGAAGAAGAAGGATTCTGCGGGAAATTAAGTTCGGGGGGTGATATTCCGTTGACATAAATGCACCCGATAATTGCAACGCAGTTTGCGAGTCGATCTCAAATTAAATGCGGAACGGCGAGACTTGAATATCGGTGCCTTTAAGCTAACGCTTATAGAGAAACGTGAGATGAATTTTTACAAAAAAAGGGACCCGCTTGCGCATGGTCCCTTTGAATTTTAAGACAGGATAGTAAAATTATCTGTTTTTGATATCAATGTAGTTTCGCTCTGTAGCTCCTGTGTAAATCTGACGAGGTCTGCCGATTGGCTCCTTCTGGTTTACCATCTCTTTCCATTGAGCAATCCATCCTGGGAGTCGTCCAAGGGCAAACATAACCGTGAACATTTCGGTTGGGATATTCAACGCACGGTAAATGATACCTGAATAGAAATCGACATTCGGATAAAGCGAGCGCTCTACAAAATAGTTGTCTTTCAGTGCAACTTCCTCCAATTTCTTGGCAATTTCGAGAACTGGGTCGTTGATGCCCAATTTGTTGAGCACATCGTCGCACGCTTTTTTGATGATCTTAGCGCGAGGGTCGAAATTTTTGTAGACCCGGTGACCGAAGCCCATCAGGCGGAAAGGATCGTCTTTGTCCTTCGCTTTAGCAACCCATTTGTCCACGTTTCCACCATCGGCTTTAATTTTCTCGAGCATTTCGATAACGGCCTGATTGGCACCGCCGTGCAGCGGACCCCATAAAGCCGCAATACCTGCCGATACACAAGAATACAGGTTAGCTTGTGACGAACCAACAATTCTCACGGTCGAAGTAGAGCAGTTTTGCTCGTGGTCTGCGTGGAGAATAAGTAGTTTGTCAAGCGCGTCGGCAACAACGGGATCCACATGATAGTCTTCTGAGGGAAGCGCAAACATCATGTGTAAGAAGTTCTCAGTGTAGCTGAGGTTGTTTTTGGGGTAAACGGTTGGATGACCTACCGAGTTTTTGTAAGCCATAGCCGCCAGCGTTGGCATCTTGGCTAATAAGCGGTGCATGGTGCGCTCAACTAATTCCCAAGGTCGGTTTGGATCTTGGCTTTGCACATAATACGTCGACAACGAGTTCACCATGGCACTCAAAATAGCCATGGGGTGCGAGTTTGAGGGGTATGCCTCAAAGAATCGCTTCATGTCTTCGTGAACCAAGGTGTGCTTGGTAATGTTGTTCTGGAATGCCGCCAGTTCAGCTGATGTAGGCAGGTTGCCATTGATCAGCAAATAAGCTACTTCAATGAAGGTTGACTTCTCAGCCAACTGCTCGATGGGGTAGCCGCGGTAGCGCAAGATACCCAATTCACCATCCAAGAAGGTGATAGCACTCTTGGTAGCTCCGGTATTTTTGTAACCGCTGTCGAGGGTTATGTAACCCGTCAGATCTCTGAGTTTAGTGATGTCAATGGCTTTTTCATTCTCGGTGCCAACGATAACCGGAAGTTCGTACTCCTTGCCGTCAAGGATAAGTTTTGCTGTCTCGCTCATTTGAGAGTAAATTCAGGCAGATTTAGTATTTTTAAAATCGCTGTCTAAGATAGAAAAGAAAAAGGTCCACAATAATGCGGACCTTGAAACTTTTTTCGTAAAAAACGTTTAATTTTTAGTTGATGAACTGGCGTTATTTAGATAGGTCTGTAAATCAATCTCTTTGTGTCTATTCTCTTTGAAATAGGTGAGAATGGGTTTTAACTGCGGGGCCTGAAAATAGCCTTGAATAGGAGCGAGGATGTTCAAGTTCTCGTCGAGGTACACCAACGTAGGGTAGGCAATTCGTGTTTGAACAGGAGCAATCGCTAGGGCGAAGTCATGGGTTTCGTTTCGACTGTTGGCTCGAGCTGGATCAAAACCTTGGTTTTTGAATTCGTATCCCTTGAAGGTTACCAATTCATTTCCTTCAGCATTGAACTTAACTGCATAGTAGTTTCGATTGACAAAATCAATGATTTCAGGGTCTTTAAATGTATTGTTCATCATCATTTTGCATGGGCCACACCACGAAGTGTATACATCAATAAAGATTTTGCGGGGTTCCTTTGCAAGCAATGCGGGTAAGTCATTTACAGATACCCAATTGATGTCAATGGGTTTAACAGGACCTGCAACGGGCATTGCTTCTTTGGTTTGGGCGTTGGCTCCAAGCCATAGGCATGAAGCGGTGAGTAGTGTGAGAAGTTTTTTGCTAAAAATCATATAGGTAAAGGTAATTATATTGGTCTTGTTACGCAGCAATTTTGGCCTTTTTAACATCAGCCCATCCATGATTTAACGGGTTTGTAAAGGAGCAGCATCACCGCCCCGCACAGCAGCGCGTAAAGTCCCAATTGCTGATAGCCTTGGGTGTAAACGTTTAATCGTTCGATAGGCGATGCGTCAAGCGCTGCTTCGCTAATACCCGCACCTAAAATACCCGCAAAATACTGGCCATATGCACTCGCTAAGAACCACATACCCATCATGACGGCTTGTAGTTTTTGAGGAGCTAATTGGGTCATGAGCGACATTCCTATTGGACTGAGGCACAACTCGCCAAAGGTGATTACCAGCCAACCGGTTGTGAATAAACCCAAGGGACTGACTGCTTTGGCATCGGCAAAAAACCGAGTAGAATAAAATAAGTAGAAACCGAGGCCTAGGAATATGAACGCCAATGAGAATTTAACCAAGGCGTGAGGTTCTTGTTTTCGACGAGCCAAGCCAACCCACACCAAACCAACCAGCGCCGCGAATAGAATTACAAAAAGCGAGTTGGCAGAGTTATTAACCCCATTGGGGTCAAGCGGCACCCCAAAAATAGAGTCTGATAGGTGGCTAGCAGCGAATAAACTGAGCGAGCCCCCGCTTTGCTCAAAAAACGACCAGAAAAAGATGGAGAATATGATGAATACCAAGGCGGCAAAGAGTTTTGAGCGCTGTTGGCTATTCAATACTCTCATTTCGTAGAACAAATAAAGCAAGGTACACGGACCAATGGTATACATGAAATAATTGGTATACTGGGTTTCTGAGACCATTACCATAATTACAGGTATCACAAGTAGGGAGCCCAAATAGGTAATTAGTTCTCTGGTAAGTCGACCTTTTGAGTTTAGGTGCTGCAACGGAGAAAGCCCAATACTGCCTAACGAGCGCTTCGATAGCAAAAATGTGATCAAGCTAATGACCATCACCACCGATGCAAATCCGAAGGCGGCATTCCATCTTAGCGCCTCTGGTATGATCGAGCTAAAAAGTTCTCCTTTGCCCGTTGCCACACAAACATACCCGCCAATCAGGGCGCCAATATTAATGCCCGCATAAAAAAGGGAGAAACCAGCATCCCGTCGACTGTCGCCATCGCGGTACAGCGAGCCTACCATGGTTGAGATGTTGGGTTTGAAGAAACCCGTGCCAATGATGGTGAAGGCAATGCCCAAGAAAAAGAGTTTTTTGGGATCTATCATTAAAAGCACACTGCCCAAGATCATCAAAATACCTCCCCAAAAAAGTGATTTCCGGTAACCGAGAATTTTATCGGCAAAGAGTCCACCAATAAAAGTAAAGGCGTACACAAAGGCTTGCGTGGCACCGTATTGTAAATTGGCTGTTACCTCGTCGAGCATAAGCTGTTCGACCATGAATAAAATCAGCACACCACGCATTCCGTAAAAACAGAAGCGCTCCCACATTTCGGAGAAGAACAGCGACCAAAGCTGAGATGGGTATTTGCCCGTGAAATTTTGAATATCGGTGGTGCTTGTCATTTGGATTTAGTTATGAAGGAAGTCATCGTAATGGATCCACCCCAAGGTCGATCGTTGAAAAAGTCAATTTGTTCACTTGCGTCTACACAGGCCATGGCGTAAATCATAGGAAGATAGTGCTCAGGCGTGGGAATGGCCAGTTGAAATGAGGTACTTGAGTTGATGCATTGAACCAATGACTTTACGTCTTGCTTAGCCATAAGCAGTTTAAGTTTTTCGTCGACTTCAATGGCCCAGTCAAACCCGAAGCTACCCTCATGTAAGCGAGACCAATCGACTAGGGTTAGGTTGTGAACCATGTTACCACTTCCCAGTATTAAGACTCCTTTTCGGCGCAAAGGCTTCAGTTTCTTGGCTAACTCCAGGTGTTCGGCCGGCGTTTTTAAGAAATCAAGACTCAATTGCACAACAGGAACATCGGCCTTTGGGAAAAGATGGGTCAAAACACTCCAACTTCCGTGGTCCAAACCCCAATGGAGTGATTGCTCAACCGGCTCTGGTGCCAACTGAGTCGCTGTTAACAGACTCAAGGTGGGGTCACCAGGTGCTGGATACTGAAAATCGAACAGCGCCTTGGGAAATCCTCTGAAATCGTGAATGGTGGGTTGGGTAGTATTTGCTGTTACCTGAGTGCCTCGAGTCTCCCAATGGGCTGATATGCACAGAATGGCCTTTGGCGCTGTTAGCAGCTTACCCCGCATGCTGATTTCTCGCGTGAAATCATTTACCTCAATAGCGTTCATGGGACTTCCATGACCGAGAAACATTACCGGTTGTAGGGTATCCAGATCCGGCCATTGGTAGTAGTCGTTAAGGGTCATGACACAAACTTAGCATTCAAATTGACTTGTACCAAAAAGGAGAGCCAGAGCTCTCCTTTTTTAGTTTGGATCGATTGAAACGAATTTTCAGATTATTGATATCCCTGCCGCCATCAAAACAAGATGTTATCGAGCTTGCTTACCGTTGCCAAACGGTTTGGGATGATTCAATGGGCAAAGTTTATCGAACGCCGTGCATCATTCGTTTCAATAAGGGTGTTAAAGCGAATAAAATAGCAGACGCAATTCCGCAAAGTATTACAAACACCATAAAGAATTCAAACAAGTTGTGAATTTCGTATCCAGCAAATACCGGATTGGTGGCGCTGATCTGGTTGGCCTCAAGTAAGCTAAGCTGCTCAGGGGTAGGAGTAACCTCTTTATTTAAAACAGCTTGAAGATCGATCCCTAAATCTTGTGCTTTGTCAAATTTATCGCCGGTGGCTGGGAGGATAGATCCCAAAGTCCCACTGAGCGCATAACCTGCTGCATTAGAGATAAAAAATACACCGTAGGCCAATGAGGCAAAGCGCTTGGGAGCCAATTTACCCACCAGACTGAGTCCAATAGGCGAAAGGCACAATTCACCGAAGGTTTGAATGAGGTACAACAAAACCAGCCAGTAAACGGCCAGTAGCCCAGAGTTGCCTAAATCCTTCACATTAAAAGCGATGATGAGATAAGATAGTGCAATAAGGGCCAAGCCAAAGGCCTGTTTAACGGTAGAAATCGGTTCGCGACCTTGCTCTCTCAGTTTATCCCAAAGTAAACTGAACGGGAATGCAAACATCACTACAAACAACCCGTTGAAGATTTGCACCATAGAAGGGGGCATATCCCATCCCAAGAAATTCCTGTCGCACTGGTTGTCGGCTATGAAAGTCAGCGAAGATCCCGCCTGTTCGAAGGCAGCCCAGAAGAAAATGATGAAAAAACTTACGATGTAAATCACCAAAACCCGTTGAACCTCAATTTTGGTCAAGGTTTTATCGGTCATGATTAACACGGCCAAGGCAATTCCAGCTGAGTAAATAATGGGATAAATGATTTTCTTGACTGGGTTTTCACTGTCGGTTCCGTAATATAAAGCCAGGAAAGTCCCAATAAAGACAACTGCGGTGATGAGCAGAGAAAATAGGGTGAAGTGTGGTTTTTGCGATTCGCCTTCTTCGTAATCAGAAGCGTCATTTTTTGAGGGAAGTCCGCCAATGGCGCGACCTTCTGGTGTAACTACATACTTGTTTTTGAGGATGTAGAACAAGACCGACCCCGCCATCATGGCCAGGGCAGCGGCCAAGAAGCCCCACTTAAAAGCGTGAACATCTCTCACCCCGCCAACGTCTTTCACGTCGCCAACCAACGGGCAAATAAACTGACCCAGGAAAGCTCCGATGTTGATACCCATGTAAAAAATGGTAAACGCGGTATCTAGTTTAGTTTTTTCTTGCTTGGGATACAAGCTACCCACCATAGAAGAGATGTTGGGTTTGAAGAATCCGTTTCCAAAGATGATCACCCCAAGGGCACACCACATAAAGGTGGTTGCAAGTGAAATACTCGAGTCGAAAATACTTGCGCTGGTGAATAGAAGCAATTGTCCGGTAGCCATGAGCAAACCGCCAATCATGATGCAATTTCTGTTCCCAAGAAAGCGGTCTGCAATCCACCCACCCAACATGGGAGTTAAATAACAAAGTCCGAGGAAGCCGCCATAAATAAGCGAGGCGTCGGCTTCCTTCATCATCAGTGAGTTAACCAGAAACAGGGTTAATAAGGCACGCATTCCATAGAAATTGAAGCGCTCCCACATTTCGGTGCCGAACAGCACCCATAACCCCTTGGGGTGTTTACTTGCGGTTTGAGTCATTTTTTAGCGAAATTTTTTGCAATAAAGTACTTTTCGTCAAATAATGCTCTTACAAGTTTTCAAGAATGTAGTTTGTCATCTTGTTGTATAAATGCAGTCTTGTAAGGCCACCATAGATACCGTGATTCTTGTTTGGGTAAATCATCAGGTCGAATTCGCGGTTATTTTTTACCAACGCATCGATCATGTCCATACTGTTTTGGTAGTGAACGTTATCGTCGGCGCTGCCGTGGACCAACAAAAGTTTGCCCGTAAGTTGCTTAGCAAAAGTGATCGGAGAATTTTGGTCGTATCCATCTGGATTGTCCTGTGGTCGTTGCAAGTAACGCTCTGTGTAGATGCTATCGTAATACCTCCACGTGGTTACCGGTGCTACCGAAATACCCATTTTGAACACATCACTTCCCTTGGTGAGGCAGAGCAGGGTCATGTAACCGCCATACGACCAGCCTTGAATACCGATTCTCTTGGCATCTACAAAAGGCAAGGTTCCAAGGTATTTGGCAGCCGCGATCTGATCTTCCGTTTCCAGTTTACCCAATTGTTTGTAGGTTGATTTCTTCCAATCTGCACCGCGATTTCCGGTTCCCCTACCATCAACAGAAACGACAATAATGCCTTTCTGAGCCAAAAGTGAGTGCCAAAGCAAATTCTTGGAATCCCAGCTATCATTTACGGTGTTTGAGCCCGGACCCTGGTAAACGGTCATAAACACCGGATATTTTTTGGTAGCGTCAAAGTCGTTGGGTTTGATCATCCAAGCGTTGAAAACCCCATTCTCGGTTTTAATGCGCATGAATTCTTTTTTTGGCAATGCATATCCCGCAAGGGTTTCTTTTAATTTCTCATTGCCTTCGAGCAGCGATACCAGTTTACCTGATTTTTCGTGCAACGTAACCTCGGGTGGGGTGTTGGCCGAGCTGTGGGTGTTGATGAAATAGCTGAAATTGGCACTGAACTCAGCACTGTTGGTGCCCGCCTTGGTTGATAATTTCGTTTTTTTCGATCCATCAAAACCAATGCTGTAAATGTCTCGCTGTGAAGGATCACTTTCTGAGCTCTGGTAATAGATGGTTTTTGACGATTCATCCACACCGTAAATTTCGTTCACATCCCAATTGCCTTTGGTAATTTGCCCTAGGAATTTGCCATTGGAACTGAATCGATAAATGTGATTAAACCCGTCTTTTTCGCTGGTGGTGATAAATGAATTGTCGGCTAGGAAATACAGGTTATCCGTTACTTCCACGTAGGTGTCGTTTGCTTCGCTGTACATGATGCCGGTTTGAACGGATCGATTGGCATCAAACGATAGCAACTCCAGCTTGTTTTGCAAGCGGTTCATTCTCATAACACACAGGATCTCTGGATTGAGCGTCCACTTAATTCGGGGAATGTATTGGTCCTTTTCTGGGCCTAGGTTCAATACGTTGGTGTTCTTGGTAGTTACGTCGTAAATCACAATGCCGACATCGGAGTTTTTCTCTCCAGCCTTTGGATATTTAAATTTGTAATCAGTAGGGTAGAGCTCTCCATACATAGCCATATTAAACTCCTTAACTTGCGATTCATCAAATCGGTAATAAGCGATTTTTGTACCGTTGCTGTTCCAAGCCCAGGCCTTGTCGAAACCAAATTCCTCTTCATAAACCCAGTCGCACATGCCATTTATCACCTTGTTCCATTCTCCGTCTTGTGTAATGGCAAGCTCTGAATTGTTGGTAAAATCGCGCACATACAAGTTGTTGCCGCGCATGAAAGCGACCTTAGATGCATCGGGCGAGAACTGGGGCACGCTCTGCTTTCCTTTGGCGAAATCAGTTAGCGGTAGCAGTTGCTTTTTTTGGAGGTCGTAGATGTAATAGTTCCCCTTCGACGATCGGCGATAGATCGATTCCAGTTCATCGCCAATCAGCAATTTAGTCTCGTCTTTGTTAAAGGCATAGGTTTGAATTTCAATGGATTTACCGTTGTATTTCAGATTTTCGGTAGAAACCAAGGTTCCTTTCAAACCATTTTTTTTGTAATCGTATTTATTGATGCTGGTTTTGTTGTTTTCTCTTACCAATCGAGTGTAGTGAATACCGTCTCTCATGGATGTGAATCCGCTTACATAATTGACGTTGAACTCACGTGAGGCCCAAATTTTGTCGTTTGTCAGGTTGTTTTGCGCTATCAAAGCTTGGCTTAGAACCAAGAGTGCCGCTGCGAACCAGATCTTTGTTTTCATGCATGTCTATTTTAGAGCGTCGAAAATAAACAAAACATAAGCTTTACAAACGCTTAACTTGATGAGCGGTTGAATTCTTGACAAGAACTCGCCAAGCAAGTCAGCCTATTTGAGGCAACCCATGTTATGGGTGGACACACCTGAAAACAAAAAAGCCATCTGCATGGAGATGGCTTTTTGTATTGAGTTATGATGGAGTATCACAAGTGAATGACTTCTCCGTAAGCGGCTGCCGCGGCTTCCATTACGGCTTCGCTCATGGTCGGGTGGGGGTGAACCGTTTTGATGATTTCATGCCCTGTTGTCTCCAGTTTGCGCAGCGCAACTAGCTCGGCAATCATCTCCGTTACATTCGCTCCAACCATGTGGGCGCCGAGTAACTCGCCATATTTGGCGTCGAAGATCAATTTCACAAAACCGTCTTTATTGCCGCCTGCACTGGCTTTGCCTGAAGCTGAAAATGGGAATTTACCCACTTTGATTTCGTAGCCCGCTTCCTTAGCCGCTTTTTCGGTGTAACCAACACTGGCCACCTCGGGACTGCAATAGGTGCAACCAGGTATATTGTTGTAGTTGATGGTCTCAGGGTGATGACCTGCAATTTTCTCCACGCAAGTGATGCCTTCAGCCGAAGCAACGTGCGCCAATGCCTGTCCGGGCACACAGTCGCCAATGGCGTAGTAGCCTGGAATGTTGGTAGCATAATATCCGTCGACCACAATTTTGCCTTTATCTGTGGCAATCCCCACGTCTTCCAGACCTATGCCCTCTATGTTGGCGGCAATCCCCACGGCCGACAGGACAATTTCTGCTTCAACTACGGTCTCGCCTTTGGCTGTTTTGATTCGTGCGTGACAGATTCCGTTTTTAACCTCAACCGCTTCAACCGATGATTGGGTCATTACCTCAATACCCTGCTTTTTGAAGCTTTTTTCTAGGGTTTTAGATACTTCCTCATCTTCCAAGGGAACGATGTTAGGCATGAATTCTACCAGCGTTACTTTCGTACCCATGGCGTTGTAGAAGTAGGCAAATTCTGAGCCGATCGCTCCCGATCCAACTACTATAATGCTCTTTGGCATCTTGGGCAAAGTCATGGCCTCGCGGTAACCAATAATGTGCTTGCCGTCTTGTTTCAAGTTTGGCAATTCTCTTGAACGAGCACCAGTGGCAATAATGATGTGCTGAGCGCTGAGCTCCGTAACCTTGCCATCAGCGGCTGTTACACTCACTTTTTTACCGGGTTTCAGCTTGCCAAAACCCATGTGAACGTCAATTTTGTTCTTTTTCATCAGAAACTGAACCCCACCGCTCATTCCGGTGGCCACCGTTCTACTGCGCTTAACAACTCCCTCAAAATCAACCTTGGCATCGGAAACGCTGATTCCGTAGTCGCTGGCGTGGTTGATGTATTCAAAAACATTGGCCGATTTCAACAGGGCTTTGGTTGGGATACATCCCCAGTTGAGGCACACACCACCTAGAGATTCTTTCTCGACAATGGCGGTTTTCAGGCCCAATTGCGAGGCTCTAATAGCCGTTACATATCCACCTGGTCCACTGCCTAAAACGATTACATCATAATTCATCGCTGATTTCCTTTAAGTTTGCCTGCGAAAGTAAGAAAATCTTGGAGAGCATCTTTTTGAAGTTTCCTCCAATATCAACACGACTTTGTCTATTTCTATGAAACTGCAACACGCTTACCGACTGAGCTTCGATTCACCTGACCAACATTACCTGAAAGTAGAATATTTTATAGAGGGACTAGAGGCCGATTTCATTCAACTTCAATTGCCTGTTTGGCGTCCGGGTCGTTATGAATTGGGAAATTTTGCCAAAAACGTCGTTAAATTTCAAGTTGAAGATAATAATTCTAATGCATTAAAATACAATAAAATATCTACTCATCAATGGGAGGTTAGTTGTCGGAATGTAGCGGCGTTGAAGGTGAGTTACTTTTATTACGCAGCCGACCTAAATGCGGGGTCAACCTTCCTTAGCGGTTCTCAGCTGTATGTTAATCCGGTTAATTGTTTGATCTACATGCCGGAATTATTGGAGGAACCCATTTCCCTTTTCGCCGATGTGCCAGATCATTTTTTGTACGCTGGATCATGCGAGCTCGCCGACAAAAACAAGGTCAATGCCCCCAACCTGCACGAGCTATTCGACAGTCCGTTCATCTTCAGTCCAAGTCTAAAGTCGATGAGCCTCCGTGTGAATGACACGCTGTTCCACCTTCATTTTCAAGGTCATGCCAAATTTGACAAGAAGCAAGTCGAAAACGATTTTTCCCGTTTCATAGCGCACCAAATGGAGTTGTTTGGCGACTTTCCGGTTCCCGAATACCATTTCCTGTTTCAAATGCTCAATCAATCCTATCATCACGGGGTCGAGCACACGTCGTCGACGGTATTGGCGATGGGACCTGCATACGCGCAGTTCACCACCGGCTACAGTGAACTTCTCGGCATTTGTTCGCACGAATTGTACCATACCTGGAATATAAAAGCCATAAGGCCTGCAGAGTGGCTGCCATACGATTATACCAAAGAAAACTATGGGGTTTTAGGTTACGTGGCTGAGGGAGTGACCACACTGATGGGCGACTTGGTTCTGCTCAGGTCAGGGGTTTGGTCAGACAGCGATTTTTGGATGGAATTCCAAAAAGAACTTCAAAAACATTTTGACAACTTTGGTCGATTTAATTACTCGGTATCCCAATCGGCATTTGATTCCTGGTTAGATGGCTATTCAGCAGGAGTTCCCAAGAGGAAGGTGAGTATTTACACAGAGGGAATGATGTACGCCTTTGCGTTGGACATGCTCATCTTCCGCAAATCAAATCACCGATTCACACTCAATACGGTGATGCGCAACCTTTATGAGCGTTTTGCCAAACAAGGCAAGGGATACACGGAGGAGGATTATATTGCCATTGTCTCTGAGTTGGCTCAAGAAGATGTTCGGCCTTTTTTCGAACAATACATTTGGAACGCAAACGACGATTTTGAATTGCTGCGAGATAGCTTAGCCTACCTTGATTGGGAATTGTCAGAGCGGCCCTCGGCTCTCTATCACGAGCGAACATTAGGCATGCGGATTTCTGCTTCACAACAGATTACAGCGATTTACCCCGGTTCGGTGGCCGAGGAGGAGGGGTTGTGGCTTGACGATAAATTGTTGGCGGTAAACGGAGTTGAAGGCAACGACTTGGTTAAGTGGATTGAATTTTTTGGCGACGAACCCATTGAGCTTCACATTTTGCGACAACATCAATTGATCCGTATTAAACTTCCGCCCACTTCGGGAAGGAATGAGCGCGGATTTAAACAGTATTTTTTACAACGATCTAAGCAGGAATCTGTTACGTATAACGAATGGAAAACGAAAATTCAGTAAACCCATCAGATAACGGTCAAGAACGAGGTGTTCTTGTTGTTATCATGCTCGTTTTAAGTACAATGTCGGCCTTCTTTGGCTTAATTTCCAACGCAGTTTTTTATTGGGTAAGCTCAGGTGCTTCGGGTATTCCTGAAGAGGAGATCCGGGAACAAATGAGTAAATCATTGGGAATGTTCGGTATTCCCGCCGATGAGCAAATTCAAGATCGAATTGCCGTAATGTTAGAGTACGCCCCGGTAATTTCATCTGTGGGGATGCTTAGCGCACTGATCAGCGCAGTGGGAATCGGCATGATGATTTACCGCCGCAAGGTGGGATTCCACCTTTACACGGCTGCAAGACTACTGGAGATAGGCGTGCCACTTGGAGTGGCAGGAGGACTGTTTTTTTCTCCGTTGACCCTTTTCTCAAGTATCATTTTCATTCTTGTTTATTACCGTCACCAACGGTCATTTAGCCGATAACTGCTGCTTAAGAGCTAACATTTTTATCAAACTAACCGCGCATTCTACGCCTTTGTTTCCGTGTTTTCCACCGCTTCTATCCAGCGATTGCTGCTCGTTGTTATCGGTCAACAATCCAAAGATTACGGGTTTATCGTGTTGCAGAGACAATGACATTACTCCTTGTGTAACACCTTCACAAACGAAGTCGAAGTGACGCGTTTCGCCTTGAATGACACATCCCAGCACAATTACCCCATCCAAATTTTGGGTGGTAAGCATCCAAGAGGCGGCTAGCGGCAATTCAAAACTCCCAGGCACCCACTTGACCAAAATCTGATCGGTTGTAAGCCCCAAATCCAAGAGTGTTTTCAGACTGCCGTCAAGCAGTGCGCCCGTAATGTGTTTATTCCACTCTGCTACAGCAATCCCTACGCGAATTCCTTCGGGCACCTGAATGTCTTCGGAGTGGTAAGCAGATAGGTTTACACCGTTTGTTGCCATGATAAAAAAAATCCCTCGAAAGAGGGATTTGGTATTGAGTGAATATTATTTCTTAAACGACTCTGCGCGGGCGATGTATTTCTCTACCTCGCGACCTTCAGCCGAGTTTGGAAACTCCTCCTTTATTCGAGTGTAGGCTTTAATAGCCTCATCGTACTTGCCCAACTTTTCATAAGCTAGGGCGGCTTTTTGCAGGTAAAGCGGACACGTAAATGAGTTTTCGCTGTGTTCTGCAGCCTCCTCGAAATACGAAATACCTTTTTCTACATTGCCCAATTCAACATAAGCATCGCCAATGTTTCCTTTGGCAATGGCTCCGATAACCTCATCGTTGAAATCGCACTTTTCCAGGTGTTCGATTGCGGTTTGGAATTCTCCCTTGGCCATAAAGCACAATCCAAGGTAATATTCAGCTAATTGACCTGTTTTGGTTGATCCGTAGTTGTTCGCAATGTACTCGAATCCCAAATACTGACCGTCGCCCTTAATGGCTTTGTCTAGACTGTCTTTTTCAAAGTAGTATTCTGCTTTCCAGATCAACTCCTTGGCTTCGTCGTTTTGCGAAGCAGAGTAGTAGTTAAAACCAAAAATTCCAAGCACCACTGCCAATACAGCACCGCCTGCTACCAAAAAGGCCTTGCGGTTGTTGTTGAAAAAATGATCGGCTTTTGCATATGCTTGTTGAACGTCTACAATGGTTTCTTCGTTCTTTGGGGTCGCCATAGGTTTTATTATTGTCGGGCAAAATTAAGAGATTTTTGGAACTGACAATTTTATTAGATCAACGGGTTTCAACAGCATTTGGTTAATTTTGCTTCATGTTCCTGTCGAAATTGAGTCTTATTGGATTTAAGAATTACGAAAGCCTTGAAATTGAGTTTAATGCAAAAGTTACAGGTCTCTATGGGAACAACGGGCAGGGCAAAACCAATTTGCTAGACGCAATTTATTACTTGTGTTTCGGCAAGAGTTTTTTGCAGCAGAACGACACGCAGCACATTCGATTTGGCAGTGAGTTTTTTTTAGTTCAAGGCGATTTTGTTGCTCAAGCTGAAGTTCCCAAGACTCATCAGATTAGCATTGGCGTGAAAAAGGGCGCCCCTAAAGCCATCAAATGCAACGCAAAAGAATACGAGCGAATTGCAGAGCACATTGGTTTGATCCCGCTGGTTATGATTTCACCAACCGATACGGAGTTGGTAGGAGAGGGTAGCGAGCTGAGACGCAAATTCATGGACGGAATTATCTCGCAATACGATAGACCCTATCTTCTTGCGCTGCAGTCTTATAACAGGACTTTAAAGCAGCGAAATGCACTCCTGAAACACTTCCACACCGCTCGTTTTTTCGATCCCTCAATGTTGGAAGTATACAATGAACAGCTTTCCGAAACGGGTGAGGTCATTCACAAAACCCGACTGAGCTTCTTGGAGTTTTTTGTTCCCTTGTTCAAATCGTACTATGCCGAGATATCGGGTGGAAGTGAACAGCCAGAGTTGATCTACCAGTCTACCTTAAATGCCACCAATTGGTCGGATGGATTTCTGAAGTCTACCGAGAAAGATCGTCAAGTTCAATTTACCACCTTTGGCATTCACAAAGACGATCTGGCATTTGAGCTGGATCAACATCCCTTGAAAAAATTCGGTTCGCAAGGACAGCGCAAATCTTATGTACTGGCTCTCAAGATGGCGCAATACACGTTGATCGCCGATCGAAGTAAAAAGCCCCCTATTTTGCTGTTAGATGATATCTTTGATAAACTGGATGAAAATCGACTAACCCATTTGCTCGGTTTGATAGAAAAAATGGATGCTGGACAGGTTTTTATTACTGATACAGAGTATGATCGGTTAAATCGAGTCCTTGGAAAGATGCATTGGACCTATACGTTGTTACAAGTTACTGATGGTGCGCTAACGGCATGAGAAGAAAAGATAATACCGAAAGCTTGAAGCAGGTCATTGACCGCCTACTGAATGTTTATCAATTAGAGGATAAATTTACAGAGGTAGCGTTTATTAAAAGTTGGTCCGACCTGCTAGGACCGGCAATCGCCAAACGCACCACTCGACTTTTTATAAAAGACCGGAAGTTATTTGTGACCTTAAACAGCGCTCCTCTTAAACAAGAACTCTCGCTAGGCA
>DASUEB010000168.1:0-4323 GCA_036275295.1 Luteibaculaceae bacterium
TCCAAAGTGGAGTTGAGCCGGTTTAATGTTACTCCGCTTTATTGAGTAGCTCTCAAACGCCTTGTTATGTGCTTAATCTTCTGCGATTGCACTGAAACGTTCAAAAAGTGCTTCAGCTTTGCAAAAACCGTGAGTTAGAGGGTAAGCCTGATTCTCTTTGTTGATGTATAAGAGGGCGGGAAACCCACTAACGTGAAGATGATTTGTAATTGCCAAATGTTTTTGAAACTCAAGTTCAGTTTCTTTGGCGTGAAGGACAGCTAAAAACTGCTCCTCGCACAACCCTATTGTGCCAGCGCAATCAATCAGCGTTTCATCTAAAGACGGGTTCCTGGCCTCACGGTAATAAGCAGATTGAATCGCTTTTGCCATATTTGGTGAGCTTTTTGCAGCTAACTTCTCAGCTGCTATCACTGCTCTACAAGCTTGGTATGTTGAACGATAAGGTGTGTTCCGTTCCCAATAACTGTGATTAAACGTTACTTGGGAAACCTTTTCTATTTGATGCCAATAGGAAGAGATCGCCTCTTTCAGATTCGCGCTCATGGGTTCTTTGGTATCAGGCGCTAACCCTCCCATTATCCAGTCCACCTCGGCTGAAGGATATTGTTCCAGGAACCGATCCAACTCCGGCTGAAACCCATAACACCAGGCACACATAGGATCCATGACATATAAAAATCGCGTACTCACTCCGTTTACTCCGCAGAACGGCTTACTGGTGCATAACACCGAGTTCACCGGCGCCGAAGCCCGTGAGGGCGGAGGGCGAAAAACCGGCCATGAAAATGCCGAAGGCATGGCCGGTTTTTGCGTCTGCGTGCAACGCTGAGTTAGGCTGAGGCGCGGAGTGGAAGGTTTGGCAAGTACGTATGGTCTGAATTGCTAGGTGTTGCACTTCAAGTATCAATCCGCGCTGGAAAACGTAGCAGCCACTTATTGGAATTGATTTGATATGACGGGGAGTGGAATGTCGCAATTACTCCGGAAGGTGACAGACCGCCTCTATATTATTGCCTTCTGGATCAATAATGAATGCGCCATAATAATTCGCATGATAATCCGGGCGCAAGCCCGGGGATCCGTTGTCTATTCCACCTGCGGCAAGAGCCGCTTTGTAAAATGCATCTACTTCCGCACGACTTTTCGCGCGCCACGCAAGATGGCACCCAGTCGTCGAACTTGGCCCTCCATACGGAGATGGCCCGTCAATAAACCACACATCTGCCTTCTTACCATCGGGCTCCGAGGCGTCTGGATAGGCCAACCCAAGTATGTTCGCCCCGTAGTTGCCCTCAAAGCACACACTGTAGCCTAGTGGTGCAAGCGCAGCACTGTAGAACTCCTTCGCGCGCGAAATATCCTTTACACGAAACGTCATGTGATCGAGCATGTATGGGTCCTGATGTTGTGTAGCATAAGATTTCAAAAATACTGTACATGCATACAGTTTATTTTGCAAGCGACATCCAGGCGCCCCGGATAAAGAAGCTAGGCGGTTGGCTGACTTTCAGGGCAGACGGCCTGATTGAGCCGTGATAGTAAGCCAGTTTGCATGCCGTGGTGCCTGTTTTCGCTGAGCCTAACGTTTGAGGTGTGGGGGGCCGGAGCAGCAGGGGGAAGGATACGAGCTGATTACTTTGATTTGACGGTGAAAGGTCACTCTCTAGAATTTCTTCTGCATCAGGACGGTTCAGCTCCCGGATCAGGAATTTCTTGACGGTGAGATGCGTTCTACACCTACGAGGTATAACGTCCGCTTGAGCGAAATGTTAGCGCTCTCCGGCGTACCTAGTGAGGCGCTCCTGAAGTGTGCCGGAATGCAGCTCAAAGAGATGGTTGTCGAAGTCGTAGACATACAAAGACTCCCCCTCACCCGGAACGCGAGAGCGCGACGGAAGAACCTCGGCCCCGATACGCTCAAGTCGCTCGCGGTACTGCGAAAGGTCCTCTTGTTGAACGCGGAAGGCCACGTGCTGGTAGCTGCGCTCAGCTGGAGGCATCCCCTCCATGGCGGCTATCCAAACACCTCCAAGGACAAAGAACTTCTCGCGCGAGAGAGAGAAGTTCTTGCCGTTGCTGTCATAAACCTCGACTGCACCCAGACCTTCACACATGAACCTCGCCATGCGATCTAGGTCTCTAACGAGGAATGTCAGGTGGCTGATACCGTTCATGAGCGTTAACGCTTTTGTTCAGCGGCGACCTTTTCTAGCGAAGCAGAGAAAAGGGCATCCGGTGGAGGGCCGTTAGGCCCGGAACGAATTGCAACTATTTGTTAAGCGATTCATCTGTTTGACACCATTGCGAATACGGAAGCTTGGACCCGCTGAGCTGGTACATCCGACCGGTTTCCATCTGTTTCTCAATACCCAAGCTTTTCTGTTGTTTACTCAAAAAAAGACTTTCTCTTTGCTTTGGAGTTTGCAGGTAGACAACTTGACGAAAACTGTCGTGCCGCCAGTTTTCTTTCCGAAGGCTAACGGAATTGAGCGTGGCTTTACGGCGAGGCAAAAGGCCGGTTTGAAGGAAAGAAATATTGAGCAATGTCGCCGCCATGCAAGAAATCAACTCATCGATTGAGTTGTGTCTTTCGAGGCCTTCTAATCCATGCTTTATCAATACATCTACCTCTGATAGCCAATCATCGTCACAGATCTGAACTGTTTCGTGGATTGAAACCTTCAAAGCTCTAAGCGCTTTGCCTAGAAATTTCCTCCATATTGATATGCTGTCGGATTCCTTCAGCGCATACCAAGCCTCTGTTCCAAGCAAATTTTCAATCGATGACTTGAGCGAAAGATACTTCGAGTATTCATTCATATCGCAGGACCTTTTGCTTGAAATTATTTATCGAACAACAACGGCGATATCCATTTATCCGTGCATCGCACATGATTTCTTTAAATTAACTATTTCAGATATTTACAAAGCATCGCATGAACAGGATGAAAAATAAACCTTGGTTATTCGCTACCAAATGGCAAGTAGGTGACTCGATTCGGAAGATCAGCGAGATCATCGACTGCAAGGTTGAGCGGCCTAATCAATTAGAGCTACCCGAATAAGCGATTTTTTGAGTGGCCTTACAGGTCTGATAGTGTGTTTGCTTTCCATCAAAACGCATCACAACCCTATGCGACCTAAGCTCGGTAGATGGCTGTTCCCTGCCTGCGCCACCTTTCTTCTTTCTTTATCTCAAGGAGCTCATGCCGTGCGGCAAGACAACCTGAATTTATCCTCGGCTGTCGAAGGGCAAATACTCGACCATGGCAAACCGGTTTCAGGGTTAAAAGTGCAGCGAATCATTAGCTGGAACATGGAGGCAGAGCCCCGCACCGAAATCACCTCAACCGATAGAGAGGGACGTTTTGATTTTCCGGAAATGCGTGGTTCAGCTGAGTTTGGCTTTTTGGCCAAGCTATTTCACGTACCTAATATAAGCCTTCGAATCTATATTCCAATCGACGGTAAAGACTACATGGCCTATGCCACATCGAAAAACTCGTATCAGGAAAACGTTGAGACGGGGCTTCCCTACATACGTATGAAGTGCGATCTGAAAAACAAGGAGTTATTCAACGGTAGGTTGCCAATTATCAATTGTGAAGTAGAGGAATCCGAAGAAAGGAAAAGCTTTAAATATGACTAATCTACTTTTACAACCAAACTATGTTCATGCACTTTCTGGTTTTGTATACGAAGCTGATTCCGTTTTTCGCAATCTAAAAGGGGCGAATCCAGGCAAGTCAGTAGCGCACATATCCACCTTGAGTTCAGACGAACTCATTCAAGTGGCCAAGTCCCGAAAACTTCCAATTCAATCAGATGGATTTGGTACACTCGCCGGCCGATCCGGCCTCTTCAACATCGACCTGCTCAGCGGTTTCGGTTTCGTCGCACACGGCACCGGCAGCCGCGCAAACGAGCTGGTTCTTGTCACGCGCGGCACCAACTTCCAGCACAACAAATTCGATTTGGCAACCAATGCAAACATCGGCTATGGCATTGGCCCACGCGGCAATGTGGTTCACCGTGGGTTTCTAAAAACCTTTAAAAGCTACCAAAGCCAGTTGGTCAGTTTTGTATCGCAAGGTGGTGCTAAACGGCCAAGTACCATTCACTGCATGGGCCACAGCCTGGGCGGTGCTTTGGCCAATTTGAATGCATGTATGCTGCGTAATGCAGGTTTCAATGTGTGCCTTTACACCATTGGCGCGCCGCGCGTGGGTATTGTGAGTTATGCGCAAGACATCACCAAGCAAATTGCACCCGGCCAAATTCGGCGCATCGCCAACCCCTGCGACCCAGTGCCCATGGTGC
>DASUEB010000169.1:0-10603 GCA_036275295.1 Luteibaculaceae bacterium
GCATTGCCTCACCTGCCGTTTCACGTCAGGTATTGCAATTGCCAATCGCCTTCATACTATATTATTTCGGTGAAATGCACCGTTCTTAATCCTCTGCATGGCGTAGTCGCCATTAATCGCAATTTGACATCCTAGCATGCAATGCTGAAAGCGGTGATTCTAGATAAATTCTTTGTTGCCCTGTCTGCCCATCATCCAGTTAGCAGCGGTCGACTTGTAGGGGTGGGGTGGGATAATTGGTTTGAGTTCTATTGAAGCCACAAACACTGCGGTCAGGGGCATGCACATGTGCACGTGTCTTGCGGAGTTGGGATGTTCGCCGAGCACGTGCAGATCGATTCAAAAAAAATGTGCCATCGCAGTCGATGGCACATGGGCTAGGGGGTACGAGGTGTGTTGTCGAAGGGCTTAACCCATCGAATGAAATCCTACCTTGTTGCCCTCGGTATCGATAAACAAGGCTATGAAACCATTGGGTCCGATGGCGGTTTTGGTTAACACGATTTTTCCGCCCGCTGGTTCCACGCGGCTCAGGGGAATGGAGAGGTCGTTGCCGCCATCGAGGTAGATGGTGGTGCCGTTGAGGGCCGGAACAAAGTTCTCGCCAAAGCCTATGGCGCCTCCAAAACCACCCGATGAGGGTTCGGCAGGCAAATAGGCGTAGGGCCTGTGAAACGTGAAACGTGAAACGTGATATGTGATACGTGATATGTGATACGTGAAATGTGAAACGTGACACCAGCCTTCGCTAGGTGACCGAGCTTGTCTAGGTCATCGCTGCGGCGATTAAAAGTTTGTCGAGGTCGAAGTTTCGGCTGGTGAAAGGTGATTTGTGAAACGTGATGCGTGAGAATGTGGGCAAGGTAATAGTTAATAGTTAATAGTTAATAGTTAATAGATGCATCCCACGGGGTTTGGGCGCATTTGACGGGCTTTGGCCCGAGAAGGGCGATACAATATTTCGGCGTTCACAGGAGCTTCGGCTGGTGAAGGGTAAGATGTTAGGGTGGTTTTGGATTTTTACGCCAGAAAAAGCATAAAAGGAGCGATTTGGCTCTGAAAGCAGCTGTGCCTTGTGCTTTGCGTTGTACTCTGTATTGCGGGTATGGCTTGGAGGAATCTTTCATGGGTTTTTACCCCACAAAAAAAAGGCTGCCCAACGGACAGCCTTTTCAGATTTCAATCAATTTTAAAGCCATTGGAAGGCTTCATGTTTGCGGTGTTTAGGCCAATACGGCTTTTACTTTTTCAGCGGCTTCTTTGAGCAATACCGCCGAAAGTACTTTTAAGCCCGATGCTTCGATGAGTTGCTTGGCTTCTTCGGCATTGGTGCCTTGCAAGCGCACGATGATGGGCACTTGAATGTCGCCGATGTTTTTGTAGGCATCTACAATACCTTGTGCTACGCGGTCGCAGCGCACGATACCCCCAAAGATGTTCACCAAAATGGCTTTTACATTGGGGTCTTTCAAGATGATGCGGAATGCTTTTTCTACGCGCTCGGCGTTGGCTGTACCGCCTACGTCGAGGAAGTTGGCTGGCGAACCGCCCGATAGTTTGATGATGTCCATGGTCGCCATGGCCAATCCGGCGCCATTCACCATACAGCCTACGTTGCCGTCGAGTTTCACGTAGTTAAGGCCTGCGGCTCCGGCTTCTACCTCGGTGGGATCTTCCTCGTTGGTATCGCGCATGGCGGCGTAGTCGGGGTGGCGGAACAATGCGTTGTTGTCGAGGTCAACCTTGGCATCCACAGCGATGATTTTATCGTCGGAGGTTTTAAGCACCGGGTTGATTTCAAACAGCGATGCGTCGCAACCTTCGTAGGCGCGGTATAGGGCATCGACAAATTTCACCATCTCTTTGAAGGCGTTGCCGCTTACTCCCAAGTTGAAGGCAATTTTGCGCGCCTGAAACCCTTGTAGACCCACTTTGGGATCGATCTCTTCTTTGAAAATAAGGTGTGGTGTCTTTTCAGCCACTTCTTCAATGTCCATACCGCCTTCGGTAGAGTACATGATGATGTTGCGGCCTTTGGCGCGGTCTAATAAAACCGACATGTAGAATTCTTTGGTCTCTGAAGCACCTGGGTAGTACACGTCTTGTGCAATAAGCACTTTGTGTACTTTTTTGCCTGTTGGAGGAGTTTGTGGGGTGATGAGCTGCATGCCGATGATGGCTTCGGCCTTTTCTGCCACTTCTTCTAGGTTTTTGGCCAATTTCACTCCGCCGCCTTTACCGCGACCACCGGCGTGAATTTGTGCTTTCACTACCCACCAGCCGGTGCCGGTTTGGGCTTGCAGTTGGCGAGCGGCCTCTACCGCCTCAGCTGGCGTGTGCGCTACTATGCCCTCTTGTATGGCTACTCCAAAACTTTTTAAAATAGACTTACCCTGGTATTCGTGTATGTTCATGCCTCTAATTTTATTTCGACGGCCAAAAGTAAGCGGATTTGTGTAAACTGCCAACCCTTTTTTTTGCTCGTTTACAAGGCCTTGTTTAGGCCGTTTACCTCCTCCCTTACACTCGCTATTTGACTGGGGTTTCGCAGGGATTGCTCAATCCAGGTGGGCTGCGACACGCTTGTTTGACCAAGCCATCGGCTCACCCCTTGCGCCTTTTCCGCCGCTTACATTACCTCGGGTTAAAATTGGGTTCTCCCTATTGGGCAAGCGCGTTAAAAGCGCTAATTTTACGGCATGATAGTAATCGAAGGCCTGCAGAAATCGTACGACGGTGTTTTTGTATTGCGCGGCGTTGATCTGCAGGTGGAAAAGGGCAAGCTAACCACCATTGTAGGGCCAAGTGGAGCGGGTAAATCGACGCTCCTGAGTGTGGTGGGCATGCTCGATACCCCCGATCGCGGTCGGGTTTTGATCGATTCGGTGGATGTGCACGCCCTGGCTCCTCGCGATAAGGCCTTGTTCCGGAATCAGCACATGGGTTTTGTGTTTCAGTTTCACCAGCTCTTGCCCGAATTTACGGCGCTTGAGAATGTGTGCATGCCCGGGTGGATCGGACGGTGGACGGGTGGCAAAGCCGAACAGCGGGCAAAGGAACTGCTCGACCTGCTGGGCATGAGCCACCGAATGGATCACAAACCGGCACAACTCAGCGGCGGTGAAGCACAGCGCGTGGCCGTGGCCCGAGCCCTGCTCAACTCACCCAAGGTGGTGCTCGCCGATGAACCCAGCGGTAATCTGGATACCCACTTGGCCAACGAATTGCATCATTTGTTTGTTACCCTCAGCAAAGAACTGGAGCAAACCTTCTTGGTGGTGACACACAACGAAAACCTGGCCAATATGGCCGATGTTAACATTCGGATGGCCGATGGCTCGATTACGGGTCAGACGGTGCAACCTCAAAATCACAACTAAATCACCTTTGCGTCAAATCTCGGTACCATGAAAATAGGAATTGTTTGTTATCCCACCTTTGGCGGGAGCGGTGTGGTGGCAACCGAGCTGGGAAAGGCGCTGGCTGCCAAAGGGCACGAAGTGCATTTTATCACCTACTCAGAGCCGGTTCGACTGGGCTCGTTTCACAAGAATATCTTCTATCACGAAGTAGTGGTGAGCGATTATCCGCTATTCGACTACCAACCCTATGAGTTGGTATTGTCGAGCAAGCTCGTGGATGTGGTGAAATACGAAAACCTCGATGTTTTGCACGTGCACTATGCCATACCTCACGCCTCTGCAGCCTACATGGCCAAGCAAATCCTCGCCAGTCAGGGCATTCGCATTCCGTATATCACCACGCTGCACGGCACCGATATTACGCTGGTAGGTCGCGATCGCAGTTTTGAACCGGCCATTACCTTCGCCATCAATCAAAGCGATGCCGTTACAGCTGTGTCAGAGAGTCTGCGCCAAGACACGTTTAAACATTTTGCGGTAGAGCGGCATATTGAAGTGGTGCCCAATTTTATCAATGCCCGACTGCTTTCGGAGGAGCACCCTGATGCAGCCCGACTGCGCCGCGAGTTTGCCCCCAACGGCGAGAAGATCCTTTGTCACATCTCGAATTTCCGACCTGTAAAACGAATGACCGATGTGGTGGAAGTGTTCAAACGCGTTCGCGAAAAAATGCCCGCCAAGCTGCTGCTCATCGGCGACGGTCCCGAGCGATACCGCGTGGAAACCCTCTGCCGCGAGTACAACCTGTGTCAGGATGTTGAAATTGTGGGCAAGCTAAAAAATCCCACCGAGTCTCTGTTTATCAGCGATTTGTTTTTACTGCCCTCCGAAACCGAGAGTTTCGGACTGGCAGCGCTAGAGGCCATGGCAGCTGGGGTACCGGTGATTTCGTCGAACACGGGAGGTATTCCCGAAGTCAATGAACACGGATACTCCGGTTTTTTAAGTCCAGTAGGCGATGTAGACGATATGGCCAAACACGCCATCGATTTGCTCTCCGACGACCATAAACTCAGCGTATTCAAAAAACAAGCCCGCGAGCAGGCGGCTAAGTTTGAAATCGACAAGGTGTTGCCCATGTACGAACGCCTTTACGAACAAGTGTTACACAGTATTTCTGCTATTTAATTCCATGTCAGACATCAAGTATATCAGCAATCGGATCAGTTTCACTCGCAAAAACGGCCATTTGTCGGTCGTCATCGCCGCTACCGTTTCGCGAACGCGCGAAAGCCTTTTGGTAGCTTGGTTGGCGGGGTGGACCTTTTGCGGGGCGTATTTTATCTACGCCCTTTTTGGCGATCTGCCGCGCGAGCACAAGCTGTTTATTGCCGTTTTACTCAGCTTTTGGTTGTATTACGAATACCGAATCGGGAAAATGGTGCTTTGGCGCAAGTTTGGATACGAATCGCTGCGCATTCAGGAAGGCAAGATGATTTTGCGCGAGGTGATCAAGGGCATGGGAAAACCCAAGGAGTATTTGCTGGGCAACATCCGCTCATTTGGCGTATTGCCCATTGAGAACGGTTGGATGAAAACCATGGATCAAAGTTTTTGGGTGATGGGCACCGGGCGTTTGCAGTTTGAATACCTCGGTAAGCTCATCTGTTTTGGACGGCAGTTGACCGATGAGGAGATCAAGCGCCTGCAACTGCTGCTCGGCGATGAAATCAAAAAGGAACAGCGCCGGTAATTACCAAAAGCGCTTAAATGCCAATCCACTCAATCGGCGAGTGAGTTGTCCATCGATGGTTTCTTCGCGGATCATGTCTCGTGCCGTGGGGCTTTCGCAGGCCTCAGCCACGGTTTTGATGCGCCCGTAGGGAATGCCGTTTGCCTTGAGTTGTTTTTCTAAATCGGCCGTGTGTAATCCGGCTGAGGCTTCGCTGAGGCGGTGTTGAAGCGCTTGGCGGTGAATCACCCGATCGGCATTGGTTGAGAACAAGCCATCCCGGGCGAGTTCAGGCGTGTTGAGCACCTGACACAAGGCCTCAAACTGCTTGTCGGAACCAATCGCCAATACAAATTTGGTGCCATCGCTGCTGGTCAGTATTTCGCCGTAGGGAGCGATGGTGGGGTGCAACATGCCCAGCGCTTGGGGGTTTTGGTGGTTCATGAGCCACTGGCTGCCTTGGTTCATCAGGGCGCTCAAGGCAGCACCTTCGAGGGTGGTTTCGATAAAAGATCCTTCGCCCGTGCGTTGTTTTTTGAGCAGGGCGATGAGCAGGGCCTCTTTGAGCTGATGTCCGGCGATGACATCGATCAGGGCCACAGGAAGTTTGGCGGGTTGATCGCCGTAGCCGTTCATGTGCAAAAAGCCGCATTCGGCTTGCAGTGCTATGTCGAAGGACGGCCGATTGGGCTCGTCGGCAAATCCGCGCAGGGATGCGTAGATGATGTTTGGGTTGAGTCGGCGACAGTGTTCGTATCCCAGCTGAAAGCGCAGCTCATCGGCGGGTTTGAAGTTGGCGATCACGATGTCGCACTTCGCTACCCATTCCTGTACCTGTTGCCAATCGGAAGGATCCTTCAAGTTGGCTTGAATCACCGTTTTTTTGTAGTTGACCGAGCAGTAATAGGCCGAAAGTTTGCCGGTATCGCCCGGCGATCGCCATCCGCGGGTCAGATCGCCGCCCGTAGTGGGATTTTCAATTTTAATGACCTCGGCGCCCAATTCAGCGAAAAACGACCCCACCGAAGGTCCCGCTAAGATGCCCGCCAATTCCAGTACTTTGATCGATTCAAACATCAGCCCAGCCTTTTTTGCATGTGATACCCCAGCGTAACAAAACCCTGGTTGTAATAAAACTTGTGCGAGCGGTGGTTGTTGACGTAGGTGTTGAGCTCAATCGATTGGCATCCTTGGGCCCGCGCATAGTTCTCTACCCAATCCATCATCTGCTTGCCCACCCCCGTTGATCGGTAGCGCTCGTCTACCGCCACATTATCGATCTCCATCAATTTGCCGATGTAAAGCCGGAACATCGTCCACATGCCGCAAATGCCAATGAGTTGCCCTTCATCGTATGCTCCCAGCAATTCGTAACCCGGCTGCGACAGCTGTTCCAGGCGATGAGCCAGAATATCGGGGTTGGTTTTCGGATTGAGTTGCGCCACCAAGTCGATGGCCGTGGGGTATTGCTCTGGTGCTAAAATGCGAAAGTCCATATCAGTCGTTGAATAGGCTAAAATATCGCGAATTGTTAACATGGGAATCGCCGCACCATCGACAATAACTTTATTTTTGACAGATTCAAGCAATGTATGACGGTTCGACCACGCAAAATAGAGATCATCAATCGAGAAATTAGCTGGATCGCCTTTAACGATCGAGTGCTGCAAGAAGCCTCTGATCCCAAGGTGCCCATCATTGAGCGCCTGCGGTTTTTGGGTATTTTCTCTAACAATCAGGACGAATTTTTCAAGGTTCGGGTGGCTACCCTGCGGCGCATGGTAAACCTAGGACTGGATGCCGAAGATTACCTCGAGATGGATCCCAAGGAATGCCTGGAGGAAATCCAAGAGCGGGTGCTGAAATTGCAGGTTAAGTTTGAAAAAATTTACCGCGGCATCATTAAGGAGTTAGAGGAGGAGAACATACACATTGTCGACGAGCGCCAGCTGACACCGTCGCAAGGCGAGTTTGTGCGCACCTATTTCAAGGAGAAGGTGCGCTCGCACATTGTGCCGATCATGCTCTCAAAAAAGAAAAACTTCCCGCAGCTCAAGGATAAATCGATATACCTGGCCGTTAAAATCACCCTCAAAGGGCATGAAGGAAGGGTAAGGTATTCGCTGATTGAATTGCCTACCAACGAAGTAGGGCGTTTCCTGGTGCTGCCCGAGGAGTACGGCAAAAAGTTTGTCATGCTCATCGACGATGTGGTTCGCTATTGTTTAGAGGATGTTTACACCATTTTTGAGGTAGAGACCATCGAAGCACACACCATCAAACTGACGCGCGACGCCGAATTGGATATCGAGGAGGATGTATCGAAGAGTTTGCTGGAGAAGTTGCAGGAGGGATTGGAGAACCGCAAGAAAGGCCGTTTTGTTCGATTTGTGTACGACGAGGAAATTCCCAGCGATTTTTTGGACTACCTCATCCACGTTATTGGACTGAAAAAGGCGCAGAGCTTGATACCCGGTGGAAGGTATCACAATTTCAAAGACTTCATTGGTTTCCCTACGTTGGGGGGAAAACACTACACCTACGAGAAGTTACCGCCGTTGGCGGCACCCGAATTTAAAAGTGCGCGGAGTTTGCTCAATGTTATTGGCAAACGCGACGTATTGCTGACTTATCCCTTCCAGCGTTTCGATTACATCATCGACCTGCTCCGCGAGGCGGCTATTGACCCCCATGTGCGCGCCATTCGGATGAATGTGTATCGATTGGCGAAAAATTCGAAGATTGTCAACGCCCTGATCAATGCTGCCCGCAACGGTAAGATGGTTCAGGTGGTGCTGGAATTACAGGCGCGATTTGACGAAAAAAACAACCTGACGTGGTCGGAGATCTTTCAGGACGAAGGTGTGAAGGTTACCTTTGGGGTGCCAGGACTCAAGGTCCACGCCAAGTTGCTTTCGATAGAGCGCCAAGAAGGCGATCACATCCGCTACTACAGCCACATCGGAACGGGAAATTTCCACGAGGGAAATGCCAAGATATACACCGATCACAGCTTGTTAACCGCCGACAAAAACATTGGGGTGGAAGTGTCGCGGATCTTCAATTTCCTCGAGAAAAACTACGAAATACCGTATTGCCGTCATTTGATGGTGAGTCCGTTCTCGAATCGGAGCAAATTTTTGGCGCTCATCAATCACGAGATCAAAAATGCCAAGGCGGGTAAGCCAGCCAGCATTGTATTGAAGTTGAATAACTTGGTAGACCGAGAGATGATTGCCAAGCTGTATACAGCGTCGAATGCCGGCGTGCGCATCAAGGCGATTGTCAGAGGTATTTGTTCATTGGTTCCCGGCGTGAAGGGCATTAGCGAGCATATTGAAGTGATCAGCGTAGTCGATCGGTTCTTGGAACACACGCGGGTGGCGGTATTTCACCACGGCGGCAAACCCAAGTATTACATTTCATCGGCCGACTGGATGAGCAGAAACCTCGATCGTCGGGTAGAGGTAACGACCCCCATCTACGACCCCGAAATTCAGAAAACCCTGTCGGATCTCCTCGAGTTTTACCTACAAGACAACGTAAAAGCGCGGATAATCGACAAAAATTTGTATAATTTGTACGTTACAAACCAAAAGCCGAAGGTGCAATCCCAACTGGCCTGTTACCATTATTTTAAAGCCCGGTTGGAAAAACCATGAGAATAGGAGCGATTGATATAGGATCTAATGCAATGCGTTTGCTGATTGCCGATGCGTATGAGGAGCACGGTCAGGCGCGTTTGA
This sequence comes from Luteibaculaceae bacterium, assembly GCA_036275295.1. Lineage (GTDB taxonomy): Bacteria > Bacteroidota > Bacteroidia > Flavobacteriales_D > Luteibaculaceae > DASUEB01. The sequence goes on from DASUEB010000169.1 coordinate 8,841, forward strand.
AAAAACTCTCACTCATACGCGTTCCGGTGCGTTTGGGTGAAACGGTGTTCACCCAGGGAAGCATTCCTGCATACAAAATCAAGAAGTTGGCCAAATCTATTCACGCCTTTGTGCTGCTGATGGAGGTATACGGCGTGGTTGATTACCGCATTTGCGCTACCTCGGCCATGCGAGAGGCCCAGAATCAGCAGGAGGTCTTGGAACAGGTCAAGAAACTCACGGGTTGTCAGATCGAGGTGATCGACGGCGATGAGGAGGCACAGCTGATTCACAGCACCTTTGAAACGCTGGCCTTTGATTTTTCGAAGGTTTATTTGTATATTGATGTGGGTGGCGGAAGCACCGAACTGTCGGTGATTAAAGAAGGCAAGCCCATCGTATCGCAGTCGTTTAAGGTAGGCACTGTTCGTTCGTTGAAAAAAACGGTCCACGCCGACGATGTAGCAGCCATGCTGCGTTTTGCACAGGAAATGACGGCCGATTTTGGACAAATGCAGGCCATAGGAACGGGGGGTAACATCAATAAATTGGTGAAGCTAGGGCCCATCAACAACGCCACTGCGATGAATTTCTCCGAGCTCTCTCGTTTGGTAGGCGACCTCTCGAAAGTGGGTTTGATGGAGCGCATGCGGGTGTACGACCTCAAGCGCGACCGTGCCGACGTAATTGTACCTGCTGGAAAGATCTATATCGATGTGATGAAATCGGCAGGGATCGAAGAGATCCTGATTCCCAAATTGGGTCTGAGCGATGGAATAATTTATAACTTGTATCAACAAAAAAGATAAAACCTATGAGAATCGTTGCGTTATATGTATTGGCCGCTTTTGGATGGCTCAGTGGTACCGAGGCCTTGGCCCAGCAATTTGGACAAGAAGTAAGCCGCGAAAACGCCATGGATATTGCCGTGTTACAGCAGAAAATGAGCGGTAAGGTTGAATTGGACAATATCAAGGTTATTGGTAAAGTAACCGAGGTTTGTCAGAAAAAGGGTTGCTGGATGAAACTTGAGAATCCAAAGGGTGAACCCATTCATGTAATGTTCAAAGATTACGCGCTTTTTATGCCCAAGGATCTCGCGGGAAAAACCGTGGTTTTACACGGTAAGTCTTACGTAAGTGAGACTTCCGTAAGCGAACTGCGGCACTATGCACAAGACGCCGGGGCGTCGAAGTCGGATCTGAAGAAGATTCAGCAATCCAAGAAAGAGCTAAAAATTGAAGCCGACGGGGTGCAGATTTTAACAGATTGAGGAATTTGGGTTTTGTTTTGAATGAGATTTTTTTCTAGTTTCGGAATCCCAAACATTATAAACTCATGAAGAAAAAACTGAAACTGGATGACCTCAAAGTGAAAAGCTTTGTAACCTCTGAGCTCAATGCAAATCAGATTAAAGGCGGAGCGCCAGAATTACCTGAAACATTCTACAGCTGTCTGGCCTACATCACATGCGATGTGGTGGGTTGTGTGGTAACCAACTATGGAAACCAGTGTTACACCGGTGGCACTACAACAACCCTCCAAGCCTAAAACCTCTCAGCCGTCTTGATCTTCAAGGCGGCTTTTTTTTTGCCTTTACACCTTCAATTCATTGCCTGAGTTATGACCGTTTGCCAAACAAAATCAAACCGTCATGAACAAAAAAATCAAGCTTGATCAGCTGAAAGTAACCAGCTTTATTACCGATCAAAATCGCCTGCAACAGCTCAGAGGAGGTGCGCCCCCCGAGGTGAACGATGAAACCCTTTACAGCTGTTATCAAG
>DASUEB010000170.1:0-10251 GCA_036275295.1 Luteibaculaceae bacterium
ATGGGTTTTTCTATCCCCAGTAATTGGGTTATCCGAGTTGTCATATCCAGTTGCAAGGTTAACCATTTGCGCGATGCAAAAATGTGAGGAATTGTGAACTTTTTGCAAAGGGGGATCAATTCGCTAACGTAACTTTGCATCTTTGTAGTGCTAGTGGTTTAACTGGCTCAATAACAGCTTAGATGAAGGCGAGTTTAATTTACCCTCAAAAGGTGCTTATTGCTTGGGGCGAGGCCATCAAAGGCAATAAGGCCATTGCCGATTGGCTTATGAAAAACGGCTATCCGGAACTCGGACTTTTCTGCTTTGCAGTCAGAAACAACGACGATGCCCGCGAATGGTTGATGAAAAACGGTTTCCCACACCTCATGGCTGTCATCAATGGGGCAGAAGGTATTAAGGAGGCCATATCGTGGTTGGAAGGTCACAAATTTGAAGCCCTTGCCAAGGTTGCCGCAGCCGGCGATGGCGATTTAGAGGCCTACAAATGGCTCAAAGACCGCCAACAAGTGGAACTGTGTTTCATAGCCAAAAACATCCGCGATGTCAAGGATATGATCGAGTTCGATAACAACGATCCTCACCGCATCAGTCGAGACTAATGTCGAAAAAACAAAAAGAACCCTCCGCGGTTCGGGTGGTTAAAAACCTCCTAGCCGCCAGTGAGTTGTTATTCCCACCATTGGCCACTCGATTGGCCTATTACGCTTTTTTTACCCCCCTGCGATATCCCACTCCCGAGCGCGAAAAAAACGTATTGGCCTCCGCCAGTCGCATTTCGCTGGAGGTCAATGATCAGCAAATCGAAGCATACACGTGGGGTGAGGGCGAGAAAACCGTTTTGCTCATGCACGGCTGGAGCGGCAGAGCTACGCAATTTGCTGGACTGATCCACGAGTTGACCAAACACGGATGCCGCGTCATTGCAGCCGATGCGCCCGGCCACGGTCGGTCGGTTGGCAAATCGTCAAATGTCTTCCAATTTGCCGATACCATCCATGCGCTGATCCAGCACTTTGGACCAGTTGACACCGCTATTGGACACTCGCTCGGTGGAACCGCAGTGCTCCTTGCTGCCAAAAGAGGCCTGCCGATTAGTCGGGCCGTACTCATAGCTACACCAGCCGTGGGCGACGATATTCTGGAGGTGAGCCGACTAAAAATGGGAGCGAGCAAGAAAACCATGATCTCGCTTAAAAATAGAATCGAGCGCGTTTTTAAAGGAAGCTTTGATTCGGTTACGGCATCCGCTGTAGCCCGAGATGTGCACACGCTGCCTACACTTTTGGTGTACGACGACAGCGATGATGACGCTCCCGTTAAACACGGCGAATTGCTTCACAAAACCATGATCAACAGTTTATTCGTGGTGAGTTCGGGCCAAGGCCATACGCGGGTTTTGCGCGATGTGGGAAACATCGAAAAAGTAACAGCCTTCGTCATGACGTAATTTTTGTGATGAGCGGTGTTGGCTCTTTTAGGGATAATCCTAATTTCACACACCAACTTATCCAGAATGACTCCTGTTTTAGAAGTAAAAAACTTATCCAAGCGATTCGGATCACAGATGGCTGTCGATCAACTCAGCTTCAAAGTGATGCCCGGTCAGGTCTTTGGCATCTTGGGGCCCAATGGCAGCGGCAAAACAACTACCCTTAGCATGGTTTTGACCTTATTGTCGCCTACCGAAGGTGGCGTTCAACTTTTTGGAAGCGACGATCTGCAAGCCGGACGCAAGCGAATGGGTGTTACCCTTGAGACAGCAGGTTTTTTGCCCAGTTTTTCGGGCAAAACCAACCTAAAAATGGCCGCGTTGAACAAAGGGCTTGATCCAGATTCAGTTGATGACCTCCTCAAAAAGGTTGACCTATACAACGATCGGAAGAAGAAATTCAAGGCCTACTCTTATGGTATGAAGCAGCGCCTGGCCATTGCCTCGGCCTTGCTGGGGAATCCGGAGGTTTTAATTTTAGATGAACCTACCAACGGCCTTGACCCCATTGGCATTATCGAAGTGCGCAAACTCATTCAGCAATTGGCCGCCGATGGCAAGACCGTTATCGTGGCCAGCCACTTGCTGTCGGAAATGGAAAAACTCTGCACAGACATCATCATACTGGCGAAAGGCCGGTTGATCTCCAGCGGAAAACTCAGTGAAATCCTCTCACATTACGCCTCGCTCGAAGATGCATTTATTCAATTAACCCAAGTACCATCATGACGCTAAAAAACGCCCTCCGCGTAGAGTGGATCAAGATACAAAATCGCCGAGCGCTCATATTTATTGGAATTGCCCTCCTGATCAACGTTGCGCTTTCCTTCTCGGTCTTCGGCATACTCAACATACCGCCCGATTCTCCTTCCTTTTTTACATTAAATCAGGAAATGATGGATTCCCTGAATCCGCTGGGATTTCTGTTAAGTCAATTTTCTGGCTCATTGGCTTTGATCAGCTCCCTGTTTTTCATTCAACAGTACGGTGAGGAGTTCAAAACGGGGTTGATTAGGAAAGTCATTATCGATGGTCACTCCCGAAATCAAATTTTTGTTGGGAAGATGTTATTCCTGTTTGGAACCTATTTGATCTGGACCTTGGTATTACTTCTCATTTTCACGGCTGTTGGAGCTTATCGACTGGGAAGCGACTTCAATTTGCTGTTGGGTTCCATGCAATGGGAGGAGGTATTAAAGTTCTATTTGCATCTCATTTTATACGGATCTTTCAGCTTCTTCATAGTTACTCTTACTCGATCAGCTAATTTTTCAACCTTGTTTCTGCTCGGTCTCAGCACCATAGTAGAGAACCTGGGTGGATTGGCTCTGAGCTATTTTGAAATGGGGTACCTCGTCAAATACCTGCCATTCACGCTTGCCGGTTTGGTTCGGTCTGTCGATGAGCTTCCGTTGGAGTTGGTCGTAACCTACATGTTGTACTGTCTCTCATTTATAGGAATCGGGCATTGGGTGCTCAATAAACGCGATATGTAATGAATAAAGCAATAGTGTTTTATGTGGCTTTGGCCACTGTTTTATGGGTAGGCATTGTTTACGGCGGGCAATCGGCTCGATCTAAAAAGATAGCCGCCCTCAAAAAGAATAATTTTACCGATCTGATCGAGAAGGAGTTTGCAGCCGCTCAGGACTCTACTTTTCCGGAATTGAAAGGCAAATCGGTGCTCATGATTTGGGGATTAAACGCCGAGTCGGTTAAAAAATACGCTCGTGAAATCAATGAACTGGGCGTTTCGGCAACCAACCAATGGGTGGTGGTAGAGACGCAGATGCGCAATTCCGATTTTAAAGCCCTTTTCGCTAAGGAAAGCATCAGTCCTTCGCTGATCTATCGGGAAAGCCTGCCGCTGACCTACATCAAACAATTCATTTTTCAGGTCTACGTCGAGAAACTCACCCCTTTCGAGGCATCTGCGGAGGCCTCTGTGTTGATGATTGATGAAAAAGGAAATTTTGAATCGTATGAGCAAGGTGAAATCAAAACGATTCTTGCCAAACTAAAAAAGGGGTAAGACAAATCAATACAAGGTTTGCGGCACTCTGAGTAATCGGGTGCTATGTCGTGTCCCTTGGTTGAATACCTCATCAAACATGGTATAGAGGCATTTTGTTTGTTCGAATAAAATGTGTATATTAACCATTGGCGTTCATTCGCTGAGCCCCACCAATGGGTTGCCCTTATAATGTCTGTGATACGAAAACACCCCGTTTTTGGCGGGGTGTTTTTTTTATGGTTTGGCGAACCTTCCCATCCATTTATTGACCAAGGCTAACAATAGCGCATCGATGAATGTAAGCATGGAGTAACTCAACAAGGTTAGGGTAGTCCAATTGCCCACCGTGAAAAAGCTTTCAACGCTTTTTACCACTTGATCGAGGTTTTGAGCGCCCTCTCGAGTGGCCCCCTCAATGAGTTGCTGCTGCTTCAGGTAGAAGTAGTTAATATCGATAAAGGAAAAATACACAAATACCATGGCGGCAGTTATGGCTGTGTAAATGAGTCCGCCTTTGATGCCCGCTTTTAACTCGGCTTTAAGCTTGGCGTCGCTGCTTTCGAACGATCCATAGGCGCTCATGCGGGCGGCGAAAAACACAGACAACAGCACCAGCAACATGTGCATGAAAATGATGTATTGCAGGTATTCGGGTTTGTTCAAGCCCGTGCTGAACATCGCTATTCTTACGCCAAAAGCCAATGTGGCCAAGGCAATAGGGGCAGTGTACCACTTCATGTTTAGCCGTTCATCGAAATCAAAAACTCTTCGTTATTGCGAGTAGATTCTATGCGTTCTTTAACGAATTCCATCGCCTCAACCGGGTTCATATCGGCGAGGTATTTGCGCATTAACCACATGCGCTGTAAGGTATCCTTGTCTTGCAACAAGTCTTCGCGGCGAGTGCCCGAAGCCAGGATATCGATCGATGGGAAAATCCGGCGATTCGACAGTTTGCGGTCGAGTTGGAGTTCCATGTTACCTGTACCTTTGAATTCTTCAAAGATTACCTCATCCATTTTTGATCCGGTCTCGGTCAATGCGGTTGCCAGGATGGTAAGTGATCCACCGTTTTCAACCTTCCGAGCGGCACCGAAGAATCGCTTGGGTTTGTGAAGAGCATTGGCATCGACACCCCCTGATAGGATTTTACCCGATGCGGGCTGAACGGTATTGTAGGCTCTCGCCAAGCGCGTGATGGAATCGAGTAGGATGACTACATCATGACCGCATTCTACCAGGCGTTTAGCTTTTTCAAGAACAATATTGGCTATTTTCACGTGGCGATCTGCTGGCTCGTCGAAGGTTGATGCCACTACTTCTGCGTTCACACTGCGCTGCATATCGGTCACTTCCTCCGGACGTTCGTCGATAAGCAATATAATAAGGTACACTTCGGGGTGATTGGCAGCGATGGCGTTGGCGACATCTTTCAGCAACACCGTCTTTCCCGTCTTGGGTTGGGCAACAATCAGTCCGCGTTGGCCTTTTCCGATGGGCGCAAAAAGATCCATAATGCGCGTTGAGGTATTGGCGGCTTTGCCATCGGCAATCTTCAATTTCTCCTGAGCGAAAAGGGGAGTAAGAAACTTAAATGGCACCCGGTCGCGAATGAAAGAAGGATCGCGGCCGTTGATCATCTCAACCTTTACCAGCGGGAAGTATTTCTCACCTTCCTTCGGGGGCCTAACGGTACCCCTCACCGTATCGCCGGTTTTGAGGTTGTAAATTTTTATTTGGTGCTGGCTCACGTAAACATCGTCGGGACTGGCCAAGTAGTTGTAATCGGCTGAGCGCAAAAACCCGTATCCACCTGATTCTTGGATGATTTCTAAAACACCCTCAATGGCGATAAGGCTTTCAAAGTTGAATAGATCTTCTTTGGGTTGACGGTCGGGACGTTCTTGTCTTTCCTGTCTTTCTGGGCGATCTTGGCGATCAATGCGCTCTGTTTTTTCCTGGCGCTCGCTGCGTTCGGTGTTCTCGGGGCGATGGCGCTCGGGTCTTTCTCCTCGATCTGCTTGCGGTGCGCGTTCGTTGCGGTCGGTTTGTTCGGGTCTCTCGCGGCGCTCATTGCGCTCATGACGTTCATTGCGCTCGCGGCGATCGTTTCTCTCCGCAGGTTCTCGGTTGCTGTTGCCCTCTGGTTTGCGTTCCTCTCGGCGTTTGAAATCGCGATCCTTTCGGTCGTCGCGCCGTTCGTTGCGCATGGGTTGTACAGCCGATGCGGCGCTGGGTAAGGGTTCAGCCGCCGGTTCAGCTACCGCGGCCAGCGGCGTGTCTTCAACAGGCGTTTGGTTTTCAAAAAGATCAACAGACGGGGCTGCACTGGCTTTTTTACCGCGCTTGGTAGGAGTGCTCACTGCGTTGCTGTTGCTCGATTCAACGGCTGAGGTTTCAGCCGGTGTGCTCGAGTTTGACGCCCCTACTATTTGATCGATGAGTCCTTGTTTTTTGAAAGCTTCTACCCGCTTAATGCCCAGGTTTTTGGCAATATCCCGCAAATCAGGCAGCTTCAAAGCTTCAAGCTGCTCCTTGGTAATATTCATGATTGAAAATTGTAGGTCTAAAAATTACGACGTGGTAAGGTGTGGATTCAGGGCCAAGAGAATGGCCGTAGAAATGCTGATGCAATAATACAATTTTGTTAACACATGACAAGTTCATCGCCATTTATATGCACTTTTTTTAGACGAATGGACCAACAACTGTATCTTTGACGCAAACTACCTCATATGATTCAGCGTATACAATCGCTCCTTTATCTCATTGCATCGGTATTATTGATTACCTGGTTTTTTACGCCCATCGTTTCTTACCAAGTAACCGATGTCACCACGACATTCGACTTGTGTTACATCAAAAGCGATAAGCCGTTCTCCGCTGCACCCTCCCTGCCATTTGTGGCCTGGGCTCCGTATTTAGTAGTGGCTCTGGCTTTAGCTTACCTAGTTGTAATTTTTTTGTACAATAACCGCCGCCTCCAACTACTGGTTGGCAAGGCACTGGTTTTGGGTAATCTTGTGCTGGTGGTAGCTACTATTCTGGCCTACGGCGAATTCAAGGATACCATGCCCAGTTCCGGTTCCTTTGCGTATCATTTTGGATTGTTTATTCCGCTACTGACCTTGGCCGCCGCTTTTTTTGCCAATAAAGCGGTAAAAAAAGATGAAGATTTGGTAAGGGCCGCCGACCGTTTGCGCTAATTTCCTCTCTTGCCCAGCTCAACAACCTCTAGCGAATCGAGTTTACCCCGATCGATAGTAAATCGGAGTAAGGTTCTCATATGATGAAAACCGTGTTGACCTGCAGCGCCTGGATTCATGTAGAGAAAACCGTGTTGTGTATCGCGTTTTACCAGGCATATGTGGGAGTGACCGCAAATAAACAGATCACAGGGGTTGTTCAGAATTAAAGGCAATGCAGGCTTAGCATAGTTCCCGGGTCGCCCGCCAATGTGCGTCATCACCACTCGAAGACCTTCGATGTCAAACCGCATATCGCGAGGCCATTCTCGCCGAAGGGTTGCATTGTCAATATTGCCGTAAACCGCCCGCAATGGTTTAAACGCTTTGAGGTCATCCAAAAGTTTCAAAGATCCTGCGTCTCCGGCATGCCAGATTTCATCAACATCCTTGAAATATGTGAAAACCAGCGGATCAAGGTAACCGTGGGTATCTGAAATTAAACCAATTCGAACCATACCTGTTAATTGGGAGCAAGATAGTACCTTCTCTTGCTACCTTTGTCACAAACGTCGTCTACCCATGCGTTATTTTTTGGAGCTCTCGTATTTAGGTACTCAGTATTGCGGTTGGCAGCGTCAACCAAATGCTCCATCGGTACAACAATCCATTGAAGATGCGATCAAAATAATGACCCGGCATTCGATTGAGGTAGTAGGGTGCGGAAGAACCGATACTGGAGTGCACGCTTCGCATTACATGCTGCATGTGGATCTGGAAGAAACGATCGATGAACCAGGGAAATGGGTTTACCGTCTCAATGCCATTTTGCCAGCCGATATATCCATTCACAGGCTTATTCCAGTGCACCCTGATGCTCATGCCCGATTTGATGCGCAAAGCAGGACGTATCAGTATCATATTCATTTCAACAAGAATCCGTTTTTGCTCCACACATCGGTTTATCGCCGCAAGGTGCCAGATATCAGCCTAATGAACAAGGCTTGCGAGGTGTTATTGAATACAGACGATTTTACCTCCTTCGCTAAACTGCATGCCGACAACAAAACCAACCGGTGTAAGGTAACCCAAGCCATTTGGACAGCTACAGAAACAGGAATGGTGTTCACCATTTCTGCCGATCGCTTCTTGCGCAATATGGTGCGGGCCGTTGTGGGCACCTCCCTCGAAATTGGCGAGGGCAAACAACCGATTTCGCACATGAGCGAGGTCATTAAAGCGCAAGATCGCTCGGCAGCAGGCATGTCTGTTGATGCCAAAGGTCTATTTTTAACCCATATTTCCTATCCTTATATACCATGAGTCAACCAGCATCGGTTAGTGGCAAAGCATTCGATTACGGTCTCTTTAAAAAAGTGATGATTTTTGTCACCCCGTATCGCACGCTTTTTTGGCTCAGTGCCATACTCACCATAGTACTTGCCTTTCTGGGGCCCATTCGTCCTAAACTGACAGGCGATACGGTCGACTTGTATATCGCCACGGGCGATAAAGCAGGACTGCTCAAGTGGAGCATCATTATTGTTGCCCTGTTGATCGTAGAATCCATTTTACAGTTTTATCAAACTTGGTACACTAACGAGCTGGGGCAATCGGTAGCCATCGACATCCGAACCAAGTTGTATGGACATGTGAGTCGCTTTAAGTTGGGATATTTCGATCAAACCCCTATCGGAACATTGGTGACCCGGGTCATTTCTGATGTAGAGACCATTGGTGAAATATTCTCGCAGGGGCTTCTGGTCATCATTGGCGATTTACTCAAACTGGTGGTGGTATTGATCTATATGTTCTGGCTCGATTGGCAGTTGTCTCTGATCAGTGTTGCATCGATTCCATTTTTGCTGATCGCCACCAACATGTTTAAAAATGCCATTAAAAAAGCTTTTACCGATGTGCGGGTGTATGTGGCCCGATTGAATGCTTTTGTGCAAGAACACGTAACAGGTATGGCCATTGTGCAGATTTTCAATCGTGAGAGTGAGGAGATGTCGCGTTTTAAAGCGCTCAACAGAGAGCACATGGACGCTCACAACCGCTCGGTTTGGGCCAACTCCATCTTTTTCCCTTTGGTGGAACTGTTTTCGGCCATTTCCATCGCCGGATTGATATGGTGGGGAGTGAAAGGCATTATTGATCACCAATACACTTTTGGTGTTTTGTTTCAGTTTATTCTGTTAATCAACATGTTATTCCGTCCTATTCGTCAGCTCGCGGACCGATTTAATGTGCTGCAAATGGGGATGGTTGGATCGGAAAGGGTATTCAACCTGTTGGACACTTCAGCTGCCATCGATGATTTGGGTGAGCATCGACCCGAGGAAATAAGGGGAGACATTGAATTTCGAAACGTGGTATTTGCCTACAACAATCAAGAACATGTGTTGCACGACCTCAGTTTTAAGGTATCTGCTGGGCAAAAGGTAGCCTTTGTAGGGGCAACTGGGGCAGGGAAGTCGTCAATCATGAGCCTGATCAATCGGATGTACGAATTTCAGGGTGGAGATATTCTGTTGGATGGACTTTCTATTCGATCGTATCAATTAGATGCGCTGCGATCGAACATTGGGGTGGTACTGCAGGATGTATTCCTGTTTTCTGATACCATATATAATAATGTTACACTCCGCAATCCCGAAATAACCGAAGCGATGGTTATTGAGGCATCGAAAGCGGTAGGTGCTCATGAGTTCATCAGCAAACTGCCTGGGGGATATCATTACGATGTGAAAGAGCGCGGATCTATGTTATCCGTTGGTCAGCGACAGCTTATTGCTTTTATCCGAGCGTATGTGCACAATCCTAAGATTTTGATGTTAGACGAGGCTACTTCTTCGGTGGATACGGAGAGTGAATTGATGATTCAGCGGGCTACCGAGCTCATCACCCAAGGGCGTACATCTATATTGATCGCACACCGACTATCTACTGTTCAACACGCCGACTGTATATATGTATTGGAAAAAGGTCGGGTTATTGAGCAGGGTTCTCATCAGGAATTACTGCGATTGGGTGGGCATTACAAGACCTTATTTGACCTTCAGTTTAAGGAGTAAAAGTGCAACTACGGGGGGATTGTTGTACGTCGGGTACAAAGGCTCAATATTCAAACTCCTGATTTATAAAACGATACCAAAAACCTACTTCGGAGTTTTCAACAATACTTGACAAAATGCGGTAATGCACTATCTTTGTTGCCCCAAAATTACTGGGACACGTTCTTTGGAAAGCAGCAAGTAAAAAAGTTTAATTTTTTTCATTCAAAAGTTGGATGGAAACAAAAAACATCTACATTTGCACTCCCAAAACAACGGGACACGTTCTTTGAGAGTGAGATTAGAAATAGAGTAGGAGGCGCCTGATGAATCAGGGGCTGAGAAGAGAGAAAAGAAGTTTGAAAAAAAAAACTTCAAAAAATTTGGTTGGAATAAATACTTTACTACTTTTGCACCCCGCTTGAGAATAACACAAGCGACGAACGACAGAATAGATTAGAAAGCGAAGCTCAACGGAGCGGAGTTTGAAGATAAGATTGAGAG